>DATATH010000099.1:0-12106 GCA_036268895.1 Sphingomicrobium sp.
CGCCGGCCGATAGTGCGCCATCAGCTGCGCAAATTTTGGGTCGCGAAGAAAGAAGGTCAGGATGTCGAACTCGCCTTTCCTGGCCGCTTCGGGCGTCGGGCGAGCAACGATGATTCGCTTCGGAGGGAGGCACTCGAAATCATCAACAGTTTGGCGAATGACAAGCCGGCCGAGGCTGCTCAGCCGTGGATCGGGCGATCCCATGGCCTCGTTCCGGACGACGGCGCGCATCATCCAGAAGCCATAGTAGCGGGACGGATATTCGAAATGGTGCTGAAGGGTCACGTTCCAGCCGAGCGCCGGGTCGGACCCGATGAAGCCGACGCTGTCGCCGGCGGCGAGCGTTTCGACCGCCTGCCGAACGTCGAATTCGGTTTGCGGTTCATGAATTGCCTGCTGCGCGGCGATCCAGAACGGCAGGCAAAGGAGCGCGGGTGCAGCGAGCGCCGCGATGCGCGGCGGCTTCTCTTCAACCACCAGGGCTGTGGCGAGCGCGAGTGCCGCGCAGCCCTCAAAGGGTACGGCATGATAGGTCCAGCCCTTGGCCTGGATGAAATAGGCGCCGGCAAAGCCGATCGCAGCGATAGTGAGCGCTGCTGCGAACCCGCTCTTGTCCGAGCGGAGGATGCGCGGATGGGCGGCGAGCAGGGCAACCGTTGCAAGAGCGATAAGGACGGCTGGCTGAAAAAGATCGACGATGCGCTCGGCGCCGGTCACTCCATAGGCGAGGAGGATGAGCGGAAGGACGCCCGAAAGATAGTTGCTCGCGATGAGCACGAAGGAGGCAGCGTAAAGGCCGCCGACAACAGCCATTGCACTGGTCTCGGGGCGCAGCGGACGCCATTTCCTGCGCTCACAAGCGAGAAGCCACAGCTCAAGAAGGATCGGGACGATGAGAAAATAATGCTTCAGCGCGAAGCCCGCCGCGGCAAAGGCGCCGAGGATGAACGCGAACCGAGCAGGTACCTCACGTCCCGCCCTGCGAGCTCCGATCAGTGCGGAATAGGGCAATGTGCCGATCAGCACGATCTGCTCGCGCTGCCCGAACTGCAGCCAGGGCATGGCAATAAGAACAAGTGCCCCATAGGCCAGCAACACTGCCCGCCTCTTTGCACCTATTGAGCCGATGAGCTGATTGGTTGCGGCAAGGGACAGAAGGGCGAGGCAGCCGATGACGATGATCAGCACATGATCGGACCGCAGATGGGTGACGAGTGCGAGCCGGTCGACCGGCATCCCCATCCAGAACCACAGGGGTGGGTTTGTTTCGATGATGTCCGAATAGAGCCTGGCACCGCCGTTCAGCTGATGCGCGATCCACAATTGCCAGCTGACATCTGAATCGATCGTTCCAAACGCCCGGATTCCGGTGACGAATGCGACGAGGACAAAGGCCAGCAATAACGGCTTGGCCGCAAGCGCTTCGAGGATTGCGCTCGTCACGCTTGGCCGCTCGCGCGCAATGGTCGACGCGGTTGCCATGGATGCGGGATAATGGAGTTTGGTAAACGCCCGCCTAAGTGCAAGAGAGACGGGATGAAGACTCCCCAGCTTTTGAACTACGAGCGCGACCGCTGGGTCGCTGGTGACGGAGCGATCGAAATCGCGAGTGCAATCGACGGTGCGCCGGTCGCGACGACAGGTTCCGGCGGTCTCGATTTCGGCCGAATGCTCGACCACGCGCGCAAGGTCGCCGGGCCGGCGCTTCGCAAGCTCAGCTTCCACGAGCGAGCACGGATGCTGAAAGCTCTTGGTCTTGCGATCATGGCGCGGAAGGATGAGCTATACGAGCTCAATTATCTGACCGGAGCGACGCGCAAGGACGGCTGGATCGACATCGAGGGCGGCGCTGGCACCCTCTTTTCTTTCTCGTCCAAGGGTCGGCGCGAGCTTCCCGACGCGTATGTGCTTCTCGATGGGCAGGTGGAAGGCCTGTCCAAAGGAGGCACGTTCGTCGGTCAGCATATCTTCACGCCGCTCCAAGGCGCTGCAGTGCACATCAACGCGTACAACTTTCCGGTCTGGGGAATGCTGGAGAAACTCGCTCCGACCCTGCTCGCGGGCGTTCCCGCGATCGTGAAGCCCGCATCGGCGACGGCATACGTTGCCGAAGCGGCATTCCGGATCATGGTCGAAGCGAACATTCTGCCCGCCGGCGCCATTCAGCTGATCGTCGGCGGGGTCGGCGATCTTTTCGACCATCTGACCGGCCAGGATGTCGTCAGTTTCACCGGCTCGGCCAGTACCGCACTGAAGCTCCGGACGAATGAGACGGTCATCCGCGAATCCGTCCGGTTCATCGCCGAGCAGGACAGTCTCAATGCCTCTCTGCTCGGTCCGGACGCAGCGCCCGGCAACCCTGAGTTCGACCTCTTCATCAAGGAAGTCGCGACCGAGATGACGGTGAAGGCGGGCCAGAAATGCACCGCGATCCGCCGCGCCATGGCTCCCGCTCAATATCTCGATGACGTCGAAAGGGCCCTTCGGGAACGGCTCGCAAAGACCAGGGTCGGCGACCCTCGCGCGGAGGACACGCGCATGGGCGCTCTCGTCAGCCTCAGCCAGCGCGACGACGTGCGCGAGAAGATTCGTGAGCTTGAGGCCGCCGGCGCCCGCATCGTCGCGGGCGATCCGAATGCAGAGCCGGCGATTCTGGGCGGAGCCTTTCTCTCGCCCGTTCTGCTTCGGACCGACGATCCATGGGAAACTTCTGCAGTCCATGACTGCGAGCCGTTCGGGCCGGTCTCAACGATCATGCCCTATCATGACATCACCGACGCCGTCGCGCTCGCGAACCGCGGTCGTGGCAGCCTTGTGCTGTCCCTCTTTACCCGCTCGCCCGAGGCCGCGCGCGAATTCGTCCAGGGAGCGGCGGCCTATCATGGCCGAATGCTCGTTCTTAACCGCGACAATGCCGCAGAATCGACCGGTCACGGTTCCCCGCTGCCGGTGCTTGTCCATGGCGGCCCGGGGCGCGCCGGAGGCGGTGAAGAGATGGGCGGCGTACGCGGCGTCAAGCATTACATGCAGCGCACTGCGCTTCAATCATCGCCGGCGATGATCGCGGCGATCACCGAGCAATATGTGCCGGGGGCGCCCAAGCACGTCATCGACGTCCACCCGTTCCGGCAGAAAATGAGCGAGCTCGACATCGCCGATACGTGGAAGACAAAGAGCCGGACCGTCACTCTTGAGGACATCGAGCATTTCGCGAATTTCACCGGCGACAAATTCTACGCGCACATGGACGAAGAGGCAGCAAAGGCGTCGCCGATCTTCGAGGGACGCGTAGCCCATGGGTATCTGATCCTGGCCTTCGCTGCCGGACTGTTCGTGGATCCCGATCCGGGCCCGGTGCTTGCAAATACGGGCCTTGAGAATCTGCGTTTTCTTGCGCCGCTCTATCCGGGCGATTCGATGCGGGTCGAGCTCACCGTCCGAGCCAAGTCGATCAAATCCGAGGAGATCGGCCAGGTTCGCTGGGCCGTCGAAATCTACAATCAGCGTGACGAGCTGGTCGCGACCTACGACCTGCTGACTGAAAACATGCTGTAGGGCGAGGAACGGCGCTCTCCCGCTGTTCGTTTTTGCAGCGGATTCCCCAGAGGAGAGCGACAATGAAAGTCAGCGAAGTGATGACGCGCGACGTCCAGACGGTGCGCCCGGATCAGCCGGTGAAGGAGGCTGCCTCTTCCATGCTGAACGCGGACGCGGGCTCGATCCCGGTCATCGATGGCGAGCGGCTTATCGGAATGATCACCGATCGCGATATCGCCGTTCGCGGAGTTGCGAAGGGCTATGGCCCCGACACTCCGGTTCGCGAGCTCATGACGGACGAGATCATCTGCGCGCGCGATGACGACGATGTTGACGATATTGCGAGCAAGATGAGTGAGGCTCAGGTGCGCCGATTGCCGGTGATTGACGATGAGGAGCGCCTTTGCGGCATAGTCAGCCTCGGCGATCTTAGTCGCGATGCGGACGAGGACGCAGCGGCCGAGGCGCTGGAAGGCATCACCGGGCCCGGCGGCCATCACCAGCAGTAAGTTTGGCCAAGGCTTGCTCGAGGGGAGCCTTAGCGCCCGGAGATTTCCCTGATTGCCTGATCGACGAGCTTGGCGTCAGTCGCACCATCGTGCCGCTCGGCGATAATCTTGGCGGCCGCCTTCGCGGCTGCGTCGGCGGCGACCGAGCGCAGTTGCTCGACCGCCTGACGTTCCTCGGCAGCGATCTTGTCCTTGGCCATCTTCGTGCGGCGCTCGATCAGCGCCTCGGCGTCGGTCTTGGCCTTTGCGACAATATCGTCGGCTTCGTGGCGAGCGCGTTCGAGCAACGCCTTGCGGTCTTTGTCGATGGAGGCGGACTTCGCCTCATATTCGGTCTTGAGCGCTTCCGCTTCCCTGCGCAGCGCCTCGGCTTCGGCGAGCTGTTCGCGGATTAGAGCGATCTTCGAATCCAGGGCTCGCCCGACCGCGCCAGGAACCTTCTTCCAGATAAGGAGAGCGAAGACGACGAGCACCGCGAGCGAGACCCAGCCGCTCGGGTCGAGCCAGAAGGCAGTCGGCTCCGCGGTTTGTGGGGCCGCAATCGCTGCGACGAGCAAAGCGTTAGACATTAAGCTCCGCCTTCACCGCCGCGACGGCCTCCTTCTTGTCGACTTTCAGTCCGGTCACTCGCCCGACCATGTCCTGGGTCGCTTCGGCCGCAACGGATTCGATCTCCGATCTGGCTGCCGCTAGCGCCTCGCGGATGGCGTCCTGCGCGGATTCGACCTTGCGATTGATCTTGTCGGCGGCCGCCTTGACCTTGGCTTCCGTGTCCCGACCGCTCTGCGTCTTGGCGTCCTGCGCTATCCGAGCAGCCTCAGCGCGTGCCGAGTCCATCCGCGCTCGCCATGCCGCCTCGGTCTCGTCGGCAGCAGCCCTCGCCTTCTGGGCGGCTTCGAGGTCTCCGGCGATGCGCTGCTCGCGCGCTTCGACCGTCGCCTGGATCTTGGGCACCATTCCTCGCGCTATCACGAAGAAGATGAAGCCAAGCGCGACCGCAAGCCACAGGAACTGTGACAGATAGACTTGGGAGAGCTGCGAGAGTTGAGGCATTGTCGGTTTCCGCCAGGCTGGGCTGCTGCTTCCTTTTACTTGGAAGCAAACAGGATGAGCATGGCGATCGCAAATGCCATCAGGCCGAGAAGTTCGGCTGCAGCAAAGCCGATATACAGTCGGCCCTGCTGACCATCCGAAGCGGCGGGATTGCGGATTGCACTCTGGAGGAACGATCCGAACACGAAGCCGACGCCGAGCGACGCGGCGCCCACGCCGATCGCCGCAAGACCGGCACCGATAAGCTTTGCAGAAGCGACATCCATGATTGAACTCCTTTGAAGAATCTGTGGGTTAGTGAAGGTTGACGGCCTCGCTGATGTACAGCGAGGTGAGGATCGCGAAGACGTAAGCCTGGATCGCCGCGACGAGCAGCTCGATCATGCTCACGAACATGATGAACAAGAAGCACAGGATCGTGATTCCGATGCCCCTGGCGCTGTGGCTGTTGATCGCCTGCACGACGAAATTGCCGAACACATCGAGGAGCACGTGACCCGCGAACATTGCAATGAAGGGTCGAAGCCCAAGGCTGAACGGCCGGACCAGGAAGCTCACGAATTCGATCGGCGCGATCACGAACTTGAAGGCGAGCGGCGCGTCCTTGGGAACGAACAGCGAGAAGAAGTGAAGCCCGTGCTTCCAAAAGCCGACGCCGAGCACGATCGCGAAGGTGATGAGCGACATGATGCCGGTGAAGGTGAACTGGCTCGTGACGGTGAACGGGTGTGCCGGCGCATATATGCCGAACGGCATGTTGCCCATGAGGTTGGCGAACAGAAGGAAGACGAACGCGGTGAAGATCCAGGGCAGGTATTGCTTGCCCTCGGGTCCGATACTGGTCCCAACCATGTCGTCAACGAAGCTGATCAGTCCCTCGACCGCGACCTGCCAGCGGCCAGGAATCAGTTCGCGCTTGAGGCCGCCGAACATGAACACCCAGATCGCACCGAGGACGATGAGCGTCCAAAGTGCGCTGTTCGTGAAAACGAATGGATTGTTGCGCTGGAACGAACCGAAGATCGGCTCGATCACGAACTGATGCATCGGGTCGATGTCGGCAGCGGCGGCCAAGTCAGTTCCTCTATTCCTGCCCATCGGGGGCATTGCCCCGCGGCTGATTTGAAATCCTGATGACGTTGATGAAGCCGCCGGCGAAGCCGACGAACATCAAGACCAACATCAGCCAGGGCGCGGTCCCAAGCCATCGATCGAGCAGCCAGCCGACGATGGCACCCCCTACCGGGCCACCGATGAGCTGGTTGACGACCAGGCGGCCGGCGCGGCTGCCCGCCTCGCCCTTCGCCCTGGTGGCCCTCTCGGCTCCCGCCCGTTGCAACCGGTCGAGCCGCTGATCGAGCGATTCGAGCCGTGCATCTGGTGGAAGCTTCGGGACCTCGTCGGCATCGTCCTCAGCCATGTCTCTCCCCTGTGCGTCGCCCCCGCCGAAACTCATGGGGCCAGGCAAGGACGAGGAACATGGCGGAAAAGCATCACCGCCAAGGCGCCGCCCCTTTATGAACGGGGCGAAAGATAGTCAACCGCAGCGAACGGCTGTAGATTTCTGCGCCCATGAACCGGCCTATCCTTGTCGCCGCCGCGATCCTTTGCGGCGCTACTGCGGCTGCAAGGCCGGTCAAGATCGAACATGACAGCAGCGCGCTCGAATTTTCGTACGCATGGCCCAGCGAGGCAGCAGCCATACCAGCCCTCGACCGGAAATTCCGTGCCGACCTTGAAAAGGCCTATCGCCAGGCACTGGCCAGCGGACGCGATGACCAGAAGCTCTACCAGGCGCAACAGCGCGAGGGCGCTCAGGATTTTTATTCCATGACCTGGACGACCGCGGGCGAGACGTCCCGACTGCTTTCACTTAAGAATGAGCTCAGCACCTTTACCGGCGGAGCCCACCCCAACACTGGCTACGACGCGCTGATCTGGGATCGGAAGCTCAACCGCCCAACCAGCATGGACGCGCTCCTGGGTGGCGCGGGGAAACTCTCGGCGGTCACCCGCCCGACATATTGCAAGGCCCTCGACGAAGAGCGGGTCAAGAGGCGCGAAGGTGAGAAGCTGGACCTTCCGGAGTTCAACGCCTGCCCGAAATATTCGGATCTTGCGATTGGCCCGCTCGACAGCAACGCGGATGGCCGCTTCGATGCGATCGACTTCGTTGCTTCGCCCTATTTGGCCGGCCCTTACGTCGAAGGCGAATATGAGGTGAGAGTGCCGGTCACCTCGAAACTGATCGCAGCGTTGAAGCCGGAATTTCGCAGCTCTTTCGAGGCTCAGCGGCAGTAATCGGGGAGCGGCACGGCCTCGCCCGCCGAGTGTCGCCGCCACACGCCATCGCTCAGCATATAGGCTTCACCGGCGGCGAGCCGGGAGAGAAGCTGGCAGGCAGTCGCCATGCCGGCCAGCTCGGCCGTCACGTTCCGCCGGGACGAAAGCTGAAGATAGAGGTTACGGCGCCGGATGTTGACCGCCGAGACCTGTCGCCTGACTTCCCCCGAGACGTTTCCGGGAACTCCCATATAGCCATCGTATCGCTCGCCAACCTGGCCGGCCGCAATCGCCTGCACGATTGCCGGCGACTGAGCGCTGGCAGGCACAGCCAGGAGCCCGGCCGCAAAGGCGAGAAATCCGATCGACCTCATGGGTGTGTCGGTGCAGGCGGGAAGGCCTGCGGATTCTGCTGGATCATCTGCTGAACGTCCGAGGCAATCCGAACGACGACCTGCTGGCTGATGTTCACGTTGAGGTTGACGTCGATCGGCTTGTCTGGCGCCTTGACCGTGATGCAGCCGTTCAGGGCCGCAGCGGAGGCGATTGCGATCGCCAGCCTGGCCATTCGTCTCGATGGTCTGGTCACTTCTTTCCTCCAGGTGGTGATGACTTGTTGGCAGGTTGCGCCGGCGCCGCCGGGGGTGTCGGCTGCTGCTCTTCATTCTTGGTGGTGCTCAGCACGTCGACCTTGAGCGCCGGCGAATCGATCGGGAACGGCATTACCGGGGCGATCACCTGGGTCGGGTCCTTGAATGCCTTGGCCATCTGGATGAGCGCCCGGAACGGCCCGTTGATGTTCACGTTCAGCCTGATCGGCAGCTGCGAGAAGACCTTGTGAACAAGGCCGGCGACGAAGCCGTGTGACTCGCCCAGCGAAACTCCATCGATCGTCATCGTCGATGCGAACTCGCCGGCAAGATCGCCGTTCAACCGCACGATCATCGATTTGAAACGGATGTCACTGAACAGGTCAAAGGCGATGCCCGCGGTCATTCCGCCTGGTTTGGTGCCGGTATATTTGATCTCGCCGCCAGGCGAGCGGGAATCGAGTCGGCCGCCGACGATGCGGCCGCCGCTTTCGTCGAAAATCATCGGCAGAACACCATCGAAGGTACCGGTGATTTGAATTCCCGAGAAGCCGAGGCTGTCGACGAACTGCTTCGCGTCGAAGCCCTGAAGCTCGAAGGTCAGTCGCTTCGCACTTGGGGTCCCGAAATTGAGGACCGTTTCGCGGAGGATCAGGCGGCCCCCCATGAATGGCCATTCGCCGCGCTCGATCCTCACCAGATTGTGCGGCAGCAGCTGGTAGGTGATCACCCCGTTCTCGACAGTGATGCCGGGATTGATCGACTGGGCGGTGGCGACCTGATGCGGAGCCGTCTCGAGGCCCAGCAGATTGGTGAAATGCATCGTCGTTCTGAGCCCAGTGACCGGCCCGAAGGGGGCGGCGAGGTCCATGTTCGCAGTCGAGAACTCGCCCGTAGACGTCACTGCCACGCCCGGACCCCAGTTGATCCGACCCTGCCCGGTCAGCGTTCCGCTGACGAGCGCGACCACCCCTTCGGTCAGCCTGGTCAGCTGTTCCGGCTGGAAATTGGGTCCGAAGGTAAGCCCGGGCACGTCGAGGATCGCGTGCCCTGAATTCGTCGATAACCGGTGCTCGATGCTGACGTTTGTCACCAGCATGCCGGTCTCGGGGCGGTGGAGCGAACCCGTCGCCCGGACATAGTCGCCGCCGATGGCGAGGTGAACGTCACTGCTTTTGAGCGGATAGAAACGCGGGTTTGGATCGGCATCCGACAGCGTGAGGGCACCGTCGACGGTGAGCTTGCTGCTGCGGTAGCGCCAGCCTCCGCTCGCGTCGCTCAAGAGTAGCGGGACTGTGCCAACGGCCGCCTTCGCATTTGTGAAATCGCCGCTTAGGTTCGAGCCTGCGAATCTTCCGTTCAGCCGAACCGCATCGAACGAAATTGGGGCGGTCGGCTTCCCGAGCCGCATCGAGATATTGTTGAAGAAGAACTGCTTGCTGGTGATCTGTCCGTTCGCGGCGGCAAGATGGAGCGGGGAACTCCCAAGGTGGCCGTCCAAGACCGGGCCGTTGAGCCGCGCACTGGCGATAACCGGTCCGCCCTCATGCTTGTAGACGATCGCTGGACCCAGCGGACACACCGGCAGGCGCGTCGGTCCAAGCTGCAGGGTGCTCATCTTGAGATGGTCGAAGCTGACGACAGCGCAGGCGGTACCGACGGCAAAGGCTCCGCCCGGTCCGAGCCGGCCCTGGATCGGCAGCCTCAGCGCTGTGACGCGTCCGCTGGGGAATGGCCCATCCAAGAGCGCGATCGTGGTCACGGCAGTGGATCCGGCGGGCCCGGGCCCGAATTTGATGGGAGCAAGGGCGAGCCGTTCGCCATTCGCGCTATATGGAGCGAGGTCCGCAATGCCGCTGAGCGGGCCCCCGGGGTGAGGCTGCCTCAGGACCACCCGGCCGGAGGGAAGGCCTCCGCCGCCCAGGTCGATCACGCCATCGACCCGAAGCAGGGCCTTGGGCCAATAATAGGTCACGCCGCTGCCGCCGCCGATCCGAGCTCGAGCGCCATTGCCAGCCTTGATGTCCGCGCTGGTGATCCGTGCGGCTCCTCCGTGAGGGAAGGTCACGACGCGGATCTGGCCCGCAGCATTGAAACGGCTGGCGGTTCGGCCGATGGCATTGCCGATGCTCGTGGTGACCGGTCCGATCGGTGTCCCGGCAGCCGAAGCGAGCGGTACCGTAATGCTGTCCAGCTGCTTGGGATCAAGGGTCGAATTGTCAGCGACAAAATCGCCGACCAGCACGAAGCTTCCGGCGCGCATCCCAAGCCGATAGGCGCCATTGAGGCGCGTGCGCTCGGCGGTCGCAGTCGCCATTCGGGACTTCTGCGCCGAGAGGTTCACGCGCCCGTTCACATTCACGAGCGACCCTTTGTAGGTGATGTCGCCGACGAACGCGGCGAGGCCGTTCGCTCCGGCAGTGAGCGTGCTGATCGCCATCTGACCGCTGCCATCGACGCTGGTTAAGGATTCGTTGAAACTGGCCTTCGCTTCGAAGGTCGGCGCAACGACGAAGAAGCGGCTTGCCGGACAGACGAAGGAGTCGAGTGTGACCGGTCCTTCGATCTGCGGCCGTCGACCGACCACGGATACGGCAGCGTTGGTTCGAAGGTTGACCGCAGCGCAACGGCCCGGGACCAGCCGCGGACTGGCGATCGCCAGGCGGCCCTTGAAACCTCCGCTCAATCGGCCGTTTCCTTCGACAGCCAACCCGACCGGGCCGAACGGCGTCGCGAGCGAGACGCTGCTGTCTGCGACATCAAGGACAATGTCCGGCAGCTGGAAGGGCTTGTTGGTCGGGGGCGGCAGCAGCTTGTCGATCTGGCCCCAGCTTACACGCCCATGGACCAGTCTCCCTTTCAGCCGGACCCCTCGCGCGACGACCCGGTAGACATTGAAGCTGCCGTCGAGCTTCAGACGCATCTGGATAATGGCCTCTTTGGCGAGGAGATCCGGGTGGTTCGGATCGCCGATGACCAGATTGCTGACCTGCTGGGTCCGGAAGCCGACACGGTCGAGGTGATATTGGGCCTGGACTCCCCGTCGCTCGAACTCACCTTTGAGGAAATAGGTCGCGACCGGCCGCCGCTCGATCCAGAGGACAGCAATCGCAACAACCATCAGGATAAGGAGGGTGATCGCCATGTACATGGCGATCCGCGCCCAAAGCGGGCGAAGAAGGACGACGTGCGTCTCATTCGGAGTGCCGAGCTTCTCGTCTCGCGTCCGCTGGTTCATCGGGCTTCAAACCCCCGCCACGCATCACCGTTCCAGAGGCGGCATGACCTCATCCTTGGTTGCCGACCCCATGTTCTGGTGACCGCTCGCTTGATGTGGCCGGCGGGTCCGGCAGTTGCTCGCAGGCGCAAGCATTTATAAGGGCCATCAATGGTCCCCCGCTATTCGCGCCCGCAGATGACGGCCATTTGGTCGGCCGAGAACCGCTATCGGATCTGGTGGCAGATCGAAGTGTTTGCTGCCGAAGCGATGGGGAAGATCGGGATGATCCCTGCCGCGGACGCGCAGTCGATCCGGGCCGCTTATGACCGGGACGTACTGGGACAGATCGATATCGAGGCCATCGACGCGATCGAGGCGGTCACCAAACATGATGTGATCGCCTTCCTCACCTGGGCGGGCGAGAAGCTCGGACCCGAGCGGCGCTGGCTGCACCAGGGCATGACCAGCTCCGATGTATTGGACACCGCTCTTGCGGTGCAGCTCAAGCAAGCGGCCGGCCTTCTGATCCGGGACATTGAAGAGCTGTTAGCTGTGCTCAAGCGACGCGCCCTGGAGCACAAGTTCACGCCGACGATCGGACGCAGCCACGGGATTCATGCCGAGCCGACCACGTTCGGGATCAAGCTCGCCCAGGCTCATGCCGAGTTCGCCCGAAACCGCGACCGCCTTTCCGCTGCGCGGGACGGGGTCGCGACCTGCGCCATCTCGGGCGCGGTCGGCACCTTTGCCAATATCGACCCGCGCGTCGAGGAACATGTTGCTTCCGAACTGGGCCTTATTCCGGAGCCGGTGTCGAGCCAGGTCATTCCGCGCGACCGGCATGCAATGTTCTTTGCGACCCTTGGAGTGATCGCCTCTTCGATCGAGCGGATCGCGACCGAGATCCGTCACCT
>DATATH010000100.1:0-14977 GCA_036268895.1 Sphingomicrobium sp.
GCGAAGAGCTGAACCGACGTTAAGAAGTTGTAATCCCAGCCGTTCGCGCATGGACAATTGACCCGATCGGGCTAGGAGCGCCCGGGTCAGTGGTTACAGGCATGTGACGGATGGGGGTTGAGCCGAACTTGGCGGCGGACATGAAGGTCGAGGAGCGCCCCTGGTGGGAGTCGCCTCTCTGCCTCGCGCTCGTCGTGCTCGCGACGATGATCCCGCTCCTCTATCCGCCGGTCCCGCCGCTCGTCGATCTGTTCGGCCATATGGGGCGCTATCGGGTCGAGCTCGATCTCGCCCATTCGCCCTGGCTGAAGCAATATTACGACTATCACTGGGCTGCGATCGGGAATCTCGGCGTCGATCTCCTCGTCATCCCGCTTGGCCAGCTGTTCGGGCTGGAGCCGGCAGTGAAGCTCATCGTGATTGCAGTTCCGCCGCTCACCGCCGCCGGCTTTCTGTGGGTCGCTCGCGAAGTCCATGGCCGAATCCCACCAACCGCCTTCGTCGCACTGCCGTTCATCTACAGCTACCCCTTCCTGTTCGGCTTCGTGAACTTCGCGCTGTCGGTGGCGCTCGCCTTCCTGGCGTTCGGCCTCTGGCTGAGGCTCGGAAGGCTGGGGCGAACCGTTCTTCGCGGCTGGCTCTTCGTTCCGATCTCGCTCGTCGTATTCTTCGCCCACACCTATGGCTGGGGGCTGCTTGGTCTCATGTGCTTCTCCGCCGATGCTGTACGGCTGCACGATCGGGGACGGACGTGGTGGCGCGCGGGATTGGAGGCGGCGCTCCACACGTCGGTCATGGCGGTTCCGGTCATCATCATGCTCGTCTGGCGGAGCGAGACGCACGGCGGCCAGACGATCGACTGGTTCGACTGGAAGATCAAATGGCACTGGATCTATTCCGCGCTCCGCGACCGGTGGAAATGGTTCGACATCGGCTCGCTGATCGCTGCCGGGCTGGTGTTTCTCTATGCGCTCGTCAGCCGCAAGCTGACCCTGTCGCGCAATCTCGCCTTTTCGGCGATCGTGCTCGCCATCTCCTTCGCGATCATTCCGCGGATCGTCTTCGGCTCCGCTTATGCCGATATGCGGCTCGCGCCCTATTTGATCGCGGTCGCACTTCTCGCGATCCGGTTCCGCGGCGCTCCCGACCGAAGGACCGCGCAAGTGCTGGCTGTGATCGGCCTCTTGTTTTTCGCGACTCGGACGACGGCAAATACTATCAGCCTCGGAATGGCCGGCGCCGACCAACGTGCAAAGCTCCATGCAATCGACGTCATGCCTCGCGGAGCCCGGGTGATCACGCTCACCGGAATGTCCTGCGGCGAATATTGGCCACTGCTGCGCAACAGCCATTTGGGCGCGATGGTGATCGTCCGCCGCGAGGGCTTTTCGAATGACCAGTGGCTGCTCGAGGGCGTCAACCTGCTCGATCTCAAATATCGCGCCGCCGGCTATTTCGCAGCGGACCCGTCGCAGCTGGTGCGGCCCAACCGTTGCGTCGATCGACTCCATCGCATGATCGACCAGTCGCTGAGCGCGCTTCCGCGCAACGATTTCGACTATGTCTGGCTGGTCGACGTCCCACCTTATGACCCCGCGCTCGTAGCCGGAATGCGGCCGGTCTGGCGCGGCCCCGGCAGCATCCTCTATCAGACGCACTGATGGTTGCACTTTCGATTGTCGTTCCCTGCTTCAACGAGCAGGAGTGCCTAGGAGCGCTCCATGAGCGACTGGGCGCGGCCGCGCGCAAGGCGGTGGCCGAGGATTATGAGATCGTGCTCGTCAATGACGGCTCAAAGGATTCGAGCTGGGAGCGGATGCTGCAGATGGCAGAAGCCGACCGGCACCTCGTCGCAATCAATCTGTCGCGCAATCACGGACACCAGCTCGCGCTCACCGCGGGGCTCGATCTGTGCCGGGGCGAAACTGTCATGGTCATCGATGCGGACCTTCAGGACCCGCCAGAGCTCCTGCCCGAGATGATGCAGGTGATGCGCGAGGAAGGCGCGGACATCGTCTATGGGGTTCGCCGGAGCCGCTCGGGCGAAACCGCATTCAAGCGGGCGACGGCGCACGGTTTCTATCGGCTTCTGTCGCGAGCGACCGAGGTCGACATTCCGGTCGACACTGGCGACTTCCGGCTGATGAGCCGGCGTGCGCTCGATGCTCTCCTCGCAATGCCGGAACAGGCGCGGTTCATCCGCGGCATGGTCGCCTGGATCGGATTCAAGCAAATTCCTTACGCCTACGATCGTCACGAGCGTTTCGCGGGGACAACCAAATATCCGTTGAAGAAGATGTTGCGCTTTGCGTTCGATGCTTTGACGGGCTTCTCCGGAGCTCCACTCAAGCTCGCGAGCCACGCTGGACTGGCGCTTTCGATCGGATCGATCATCCTCATACTCTACATCGCTTACGCCTGGGCGGCAGGCCAAAGCATCCAGGGCTGGACCTCGCTGATGCTCGTGGTCGTCGTTCTCGGGGCGGTTCAGATGTTCGTTCTGGCGCTCATGGGCGAATATATCGGCCGCCTCTACAACGAGGCGAAGCGGCGCCCGCTCTATGTCGTCCAGGAGGTTGCCGGCGAGGGCCGGCGCGAGGCAACCCTTGGCTATCTCGCCGAAGCGACGGCGAATAGTGAAAGACCGGGCGGCAAGGGCAAGCGGCCAACGAAGTGACGTTCCGCAGCGAACACCGCCTCGAAACCGGAATTGAGCGGCGGTGAGGGCAATTTCACTTCAGCATCGTCCTTGCCCCGCAATTTCGAAACCAGGCGATCGGCGACCGCGAACGGGAAGAGCAGGCTGTTGAAATAGCCGATCTTGTCGGGCCTGAGCGGTGAGCCATCGATGAGGCGCTTCAATGAAGCCTTCGAGTAGCGCCGCTTGTGGTGATTGACGGTATCATGCGCGGACCACATCCACGGGTGCGCAGGTACGGTCATCAAGAACTTCCCACCGGCCTTGAGCCTGCTCGAAATCGCGGCGATGGCTTCGCCATCGCCGTCGATATGCTCGATGACGTCGAGTGCGGCAATCAGGTCATAGTGGCGCTCGGGGATGCCGGTGAGTTCGGGAAGGCGCGCGCTCACGATATCGCGGCCGAGCCGACCTTGGGCAATTGCCCGCGATTCATCGTCGAGCTCGATCGCATCGACCTCGCCGAACTGCCCGAGCATTTCGAGATTGTGGCCGGTGCCGCACCCGATCTCGAGGATTCTCGCCTGTCTTGGCGGACGCACTTCGCGCCGGATCAGTTCCTGGAGGATCTGCCGCCGTGCGCGATACCACCAGTGCCGCTGGTCGAGATCGGCCATTTCCCGATAGGCGGCGCGTTCCATCAGCCGAACACCAATTGACGGTTGAGCAGGTAGGTGGCGAGCGGAGTGACGAAGATCGCCGGAACCAGCGGCCACCACGTCGGGCCATTCATCGGCCCCGTCAGGATCCAGGTGAATGCCTCGTTGAGAAAAAAGCCGGAGCTTTGGACGGCGAGAAACTTCATTTTCATCCGTCGGTCCTCGCGCTTTCCGTGCCCCCTGAAGCTCCACCGGCTGTGGAGCACGAAGCCGATACTGACCGCCACCAGGAACGCGATCACGACAGCGAGCATCGGCGGCATCACGAATGTCGCAAGATACCAGTAGATCGCTGAATAGATCCCGGCGAGGAAGAACCCCACCAGGGCAAACCGAACGAGCTGAAGGGTTTCCTGACTTACGTTTAATCGAGTTGCCATGTCCGGCTGCTTGCCGTTTGAAGTTTGACAGCTACAGCCGGAAAAATGCTGCAAGGCAAGATCGACAGGTGGGAACGGCAGGCGATCGAGCTCACCGAGCGCCACTGGAAGTGGTTTGTAGTCCTTGCCTGGCTGGTGATTTGCGGCTGGTTCATCTTCCAGAAGTGGAACGAGATCCGTTTCTTTGGTCTTCCCGACACGGACGACAACATGCGGATCATGCAGGTCCGCGCCTTGCTTCATGGCCAGGGTTGGTATGATCTGCGCGATTATCGGATGAACCCGCCCTTCGGGGCGAACATCCATTGGTCTCGACTTGTCGATCTCCCGATCGCCGGGCTTATCCTCGGCCTTCGTCCGTTCCTCGGCGGCGCCGGGGCAGAACGATGGGCGGTCGCGATTGCGCCGCTCGTTCCTTATTTGCTGCTGCTTTACTCGCTAGCTCTCACCGCGAGGCGGCTGATCCATCCGCTTGCCTATCCGCTCGCCTTCCTGGCAATCCTGTTCGCGGGCTCGACCAACGGCATGTTCATGCCGGAACGTATCGATCATCATAATTGGCAGCTCGCCCTCCTCGCGTTCAGCATGGCCGGGATCGCCGATCCCAAGCCCGTTCGAGGCGGGCTCGTGCTTGGAATCACCTCGGCCCTCTCGCTCGCCATCGGCCTCGAGATGATCATCTATTTGGCGCTCGCCGGTGCTGCGATGGTGCTTTTCTGGGTTCATCAGCGCGAAGAGGCGGAGCGGCTGCGCGCCTATGCCCTCTCGCTCGTCGGCGGGATCGCACTCTGCTTCGTGCTGTTCGCCTCCTACGACAATCGCGGCCCCGTCTGCGATGCACTCTCGCCGGTCTATGTCTCAGATGCATTGCTCGGCGGCGCTCTCATGTACGGGCTCGCGTGGCTTTCGCCGGGGGACTGGAAGCGCCGTTTTGCGCTCGCGCTTGCCGCGGGCGTGGTGATCGCCGGCTTCCATGCGGGGACATGGCCGCAATGCCTACAGAAGCCCGAGCATATCTCGCCCGAGGCTCAACGGCTGTGGATGAGCTATGTGAAGGAAGCCCGGCCGGTCTATCGGCATGGCTGGCGAATCGCGACCCTGATCGTCGCTCTTCCCGTCACCGGCGGGATCGGATGGCTGGTCCTTGCCTGGGTCAAAAGGCGCGATCCGGACGTTCTCAAGCGAATCCTCGGAGTGGCGGTCCCGGGTCTTGCCGCATCGCTGCTCCTTTTGTGGCAGACACGCACCGGCCCCGCCGCACAGCTGATGGCCAGCGTCGGAGCGGCCGGCCTCGTCTGGACCTTGTGGCCACTATTCTGGAAGTCGAAATATCCGGCGCTTCGGGCGGCCGGCGCATCCCTCGCTGTGGTTGTCGGTATCGGCGCCGCGGTTCCGGCCGTGGTCGACCTCATTCCCGAGGGGAAGGCGACCCCGTACGAAGCTTCGATCGGTCAAGCCAATAGTCTTTGCGCCTCTTTGTGGGGACTTCACCCGGTCGCCATTCAGCCCAAAGGTCTTGTCTTCACCTTCGTCGATTTGGGACCGCGGCTGATCGCACTCACGCACCACGACACGATCACCGGGCCTTACCACCGCAACTGGCGCCAGATCGTCGATGTGATGCACGCGTGGCGAGGGAGCGCCCAACAGGCGCACCAGATCATCGTTGACAAATATCATTCGAACTATGTGCTGAGCTGTCCCAACAGTTCGACGACGACGATCTTCACGTCGGAGGTGCCCAAGGGCTTCTATGGCCAGCTCGAGCACGGTGAGGTGCCGAAATGGCTCCAGCCGGTGCAGCTTCCGGAGGACTCGCCCTATAGGATGTGGAGAGTGGTCGGCTAGCCGAGGACCTGCGGGAAACTCTGCTTCAGCCCGTCGACAACGAATTGCGCAGCGAGCGCTGCGAGGATGACGCCGAGGATCCGAGTGATCGCTGATTCAACCTTGCTTCCGATGAGCCGCATCAGAGGACCCGCAGCAAGAAGCGTTGCGAGCGTGATCAGAATGACGACCGTGATTGCGGCAAGTACCAGCGCCACATGGACCGGAGTCTCGGCGCGTGACACCCAGAGCATCGCGCTGGCGATGGAGCCCGGCCCGGCGATCATCGGCATCGCCATCGGGAAAACGCTGATATCCTCGACCTCGGCGGTCTGATCGAAGGCGTGGGCACGTTTCTCACGCCGCTCGGTGCGCCGCTCGAACACCATGTCGACGGCGATGATGAAGAGCATGATCCCGCCCGCGATACGGAAACTCGCGAGGCTGATCCCGAGCGCATGGAGCATCGGCCGGCCGAGCAGCGCGAAGAACATCAATATTACCCATGCGATCAGGGACGAGCGGACCGCCATGGCGCGGCGCTGGACTGGGGAAGCGCCGCTCGTCAGGCTCGCGAAAATCGGGGCACAGCCCGGCGGGTCGATGATCACCAGGAAGGTGACGAGCGCCGAGCCGAACAGTTCGATCATAGACTCTTGTCGTAAGGAAAGTGCTCGCGCCGGGCTGCCGACACGAAGGTATTGCGGATGAGGCAGGCAATCGTCATCGGGCCGACGCCGCCGGGGACGGGAGTGATCGCTCCTGCGACCTCGAGCGCTTCCTCGAAGGCAACGTCGCCAAGGAGCTTGAGCGTCCCGTCGGGTTGTTCGACACGCTCCTGCCCGACATCGATGACGGTCGCGCCCGGTTTCAGCCAGCCGCCGCGGATGAGCTCTGGCCGGCCGACCGCCGCGACGACGATATCGGAGCGCCGGACTGCAGCGGGCAAGTCTCGTGTCCGAGAATGGGCGATGGTCACCGTGCAGTTCGCCTGAAGCAGTAGGAGAGCCATCGGCTTTCCCACGATGTTCGATCGTCCAACGACAATCGCATCGAGGCCTGAGAGGTCCCCGAGTTCCTCCCTGAGCAGGATGAGGCAGCCGAGCGGAGTACAGGGAACGAACCCATGGAGGCCGATGGCGAGGCGACCGGCATTCATGGGATGAAATCCGTCGACGTCCTTGTCGGGCGAAATGCGGGTGATGATCACCCGCTCGTCGATCTGCGGCGGCAGCGGCAATTGGACGAGGATGCCATCGACCGCAGGATCCTCGTTCAGCCGGTCGATCACCCCGACCAGTTCATCCTGGCTGATCGAAGCGGACAGGTGATGCTCGAAACTCTCCATTCCGGCTTCGCGCGTCGCCTTCACCTTGGAGCGCACATAAGCCGCCGAGGGAGGATGCTCGCCGACAAGGACAACGGCGAGCCCGGGGGCCCGGCCGGTCGCTTCGGCCAGGCGCGCAACTTCGCCCGCGAGCCGCTCGCGAAGCGCCAGGGCGGTCGCCTTTCCGTCGATGAGTTTCGCCGTCATCCGCCCAGATAATATTGGGCCACGACGCCAGCTAGCAGCTTCTTGATTACCTGGATCAGGATGAGGATCACCAACGGCGAGAAATCAAGTCCGCCAAAGTCGGGAAGCATGCGCCGGATCGGCCGATAGAGAGGCGCCGTCAGTCGGTCGAGCGCGACGATGAAGTTGCGGACGCCGCCCGAATGGATGTTGAGAACGTTGAAGGCGAGCAGCCAGCCCAGAACCACCTGGATGATGATCACCCAGGTGACGATGGTGAGAAGCAGGTCGGCAATTTCGACGAGTGCGGCAATCATGCCGTCCGCTTAGCCGCGCGGTCGTCAGGGCGCAAACCTCTCGGGTTCGGCAACTGCGAGGATCTCGGCGAAGTCCTCGGCTCCATCGGTCCACTCAGCGATTGGGGTCCAGCCGCCGGCGAGCAGCAGGACGCGGCTCCCGCGCGGACCATATTTGTGGCTGTTCTCGGTATGGATCGACGAGCCAGCAGCGAAGTGGAAGCTCCGGCCCGATATCTCGAAGCTGGAACTACGCGTCGCGACGAGATGCATCTCGATGCGCGAGAGAATATCGTTCCAGCGCGCCTCGTGGCGGAAGGCATCGGGGGGTATGTCGCCATCCAGCTCGCGGTTGATCCGCCTCAGCAGGTTGAGGTTGAACTCGGCGGTTACACCCTCGGGCTCGTCATAGGCCTCGATCAACCGCTTGACGTGCTTCACCCGGTCCATGCCGATCAAGAGCTGGGCGCCAGGTCCCAGCAACGCTCGAAACTGGCGCAGCAGGTCGGTCGCGCTCCACGGGACGAAATTGCCGATTGTCGAGCCGGGGAAGAAGCCGAGCTTTGGCAATCCCGAGATTTCCGGTGGAAGATTGAAAGGTCGCGCGAAGTCGGCGACCACCGGGATGACACGGAGCCATGGAACGCGCTCCTGGAGGTCGGCCGCGCTCTGCTCGAGATAATCGCCCGAAATGTCGACGGGCACATAGGCCGAAGGCGCGATCGCATCGAGAAGGATCGGAGTCTTCGTTGCGGACCCGGCGCCGAATTCGACGACCGCGGCTCCTTTCGGTATCCGGGCCGCGACCTCCGGCATGATCTTGTGGAAGATCGCCGTTTCGGTGCGGGTCGGGTAATAAGACGGAAGCCTGGTGATCTCGTCGAACAGCTCCGAGCCGCGGCGATCGTAAAGCCAGCGCGCGGGAATGGCCGGGATCGCCGCGGAAAGGCCCGCAAGGACGTCGTCGCGGAATGCCTTCGTTTGGGGATCAAGCGTCGCGAGCAAGGCGCAGTCCAGTGAATTGCCAACGAGTGTCCGGCGGGAAGAAGTTGCGATAGGAGGGCCGGCTGTGCCCGCGCGGAGTTGCGCAGCTCGCCCCTTTCAATACGAACTGACCGCACATGAACTTGCCATTATATTCGCCGACGGCGCCCTTGGCCGGCGCGAAGCCCGGATAGGAAGAAAAGGCGCTCTTGGTCCATTCCCACACGTCGCCAAAGATGCCGCCGCCGGGCCGGGGAACAACGGCGCCAGCTTCATCGAGCTGGTTTCCGATCATCGGGTCGGCGGAGACGGCAAAGTCCTCCCATTCGGCTTCGGTCGGAAGGCGCGCACCCGACCAGCGGGCAAAGGCATCGGCTTCATAATAGCTAAGGTGCGCCGCGGGCGCTGCGGGATCGATCATTCTTGAGCCGCCCAAGGTGAATTCGGCTTGATCGTCCCGCCAATGAAGCGGCGCCGTGATCCCGTCGCGCCGGACCCAGTCCCAGCCCTCCGACATCCACAGCGTCGGGGTGGAATAGCCACCATCGTCAATGAACTCGCGCCACTCCCTGTTCGTCACTGGCCGGCTCGCGATTTCGTGACCCGAAAGAAAGAGTCGATGGCGCGGCCGTTCCGAATCGAAGGCAAAGCCGTCAGCGGCGGCGCCGATCTCGACGATGCTCTCACGGCCGCGATTCCAGGATAGAGGCTCGAGCGCAAAGTTGGCCGGCGGCGCAAGCTCGCCATAAGCGGGCTCGAGCGGGTTTTCGGCAAAGGTCGCGAGGATATCGGTTAGGAACAGCTCTTCATGCTGCTGCTCGTGATTGATCCCCAGTTCGACGAGCTCGAGCGCAGCGGGCGCAAGATCGGTAAATGCGCGTTCGAGGGCTTCGTCCACATGAGCGCGATAGGCGAGCACCTCCTCGAGCGAGGGACGGCTCAACATCCCGCGGCGCGGTCGCGCATGGCGCGGTCCTTCGGCCTCGTAATAGCTGTTGAAGAGATAAGCGTAGCGCTCGTCGAACGGCTTATAGGAAGGCACATGGTCGCGCAGCACGAAGGTCTCGAAGAACCAGCTCGTGTGCGCCAGATGCCATTTGGCCGGTGAAGCATCGGGGAAGGGCTGGATGGTCGCATCCGCATCCGACAGCGGTGCAGCGAGCTCAGTCGTCAGCTTTCTCGTCGCGAACAGGCGCGACTGAAGGCCGTCCAGGGGTTGGGGGCGTGCCTGGGTCGCCATGGGAGCGCCCCCTTAGACGAAAACAATCTTTGTGTCGCCTGCGCTACGTCCGACTGGCGCCGGGCTGCCACAGCACGTCGCCCAACTCGCGTGCTGCGACCGCTCGTGCGGCGACGAAAAGATGGTCCGAGAGCCGGTTCAGATAGGCGAGGAGAAATGGGTTGAGCGGCTCTCTTTCATGAAGTCTGACCGCGGCGCGCTCCGCACGGCGGACCACCGCCCGGGCGAGATGCAGCGCAGACACGCCTTGGGATCCGCTTGGAAGAATGAAGCTGGCGAGCGGCTCGAGCGGCCCGTTCATCTGGTCGATCTCCTGTTCGAGACGCTCGACCTGGGCCGGGACGATCCGCAACGCTCCGCCGACATCGCCTGGAGTTGCGACATCGGCGCCCAGATCAAAGAGGTCGTTCTGGATTCGGGTCAGCAGTCCGGAGAGCTCGCCGCCATTCAGTGATGCAATCGCAAGCCCGATCGCCGCATTCGCTTCGTCGACTTCGCCGATCGCATCCAGGCGGAGGCTCGACTTGCTGACCCGGCTACCGTCGACCAGCCCGGCGCTGCCGCCGTCTCCGGTCCTGGTGTAGATTTTGTTGAGCTTGACCACTCAGTGGCTCGAGGAAGCCCCGGCGACCACGAGGATCAGCATGACAATGACGATCGCGGCCGCCTGGAACAGCACCCGGCGGCGCATCCACATCTGCGACTGTTCGCCGGTCAGATCCTTTCCCGAGGCCATCGAGATCACTCCGCGCACCAGTACGTAAACGACCCCCGCCATCGTGAGGAGCAGTAGGACGAGCAGGAGAATGCGCATGGCGGCGCCTTAAGCTTCCACGAAAGTGAAACCAAGGGGAAGCTTGCCAGCGGCGAGGTCCAGGCCAAGCTCACGGCTGTCGACACCGCTCTTGCGCATGGCATTGAGTGTCGGCGCGAACTCTCGCTTTGCAAGCCGGCGGCCGTCGGAATGGGCCACGAGCGGATGGTGAAAATAGGTCGGCTTCTCAAGGCCGAGCAGCTCCTGGAGGAGCCGCTGGATGGGCGTTGAGGAGCGCAGATCCGCGCCGCGCGAGACGAGCGTCACCCCGCTTTCGTTATCATCGACGACGCAGGCGAGATGGTAGGCGGCGGGCGCGTCCTTGCGGGCGAGGATCACGTCGTCGAGATCCTTGAGCGTCGATAAAAAATGCCGGCCGGTGACTTCTTCCCATGACGGCAATCCGGCGATTCTTACCGCCTTTGCTGCGTCGAGCCGCCAGCTGTGCGGCAGGGCGGCGCGGCGCTCGGCATCGTCGGCGAGAGAGCGGCACGTGCCTGGGTAGTGGGCCACCAAACCGTGCGGCGCCTCCAGCGCTGCGGCAATGCCGCTTCGGGTACAAAAGCAGGGATAGACGAGATCCTGCTCCCTCAGATGTTCGAGTGCTGCCTCATATGCCGCAGCCCTTTGCGACTGGACGAAAAGCGGATCACTCCACTCGAGGCCGAGCCAGTGCAGGTCCTCGAAAATCGCCTCGACGAACTCGGGCCGACTTCGCGTCCGATCGAGATCCTCGATCCTGAGAAGGAACCGGCCGCCGTTTTCGAGCGCCAGATCACGCCCGAGCAGCGCACTATACGCATGGCCCAGGTGCAGCCGCCCGGTCGGCGAGGGCGCGAAGCGGCTCATGAACATTTGATGTGTTGCCGAAAGGACTCTTGACCGCGAGTCATTGAAAATGCTGTCATAGGCCTGTCACGCCGGCTTGGCATCCGGCGGGCAACAAGGGAAGACGGGCCGGAATGCCTTTCTCCTCCTTGAGTGCGACGGGGCCGGGGAGTTGCAGTTCGGAACGGAAACCGAACGAAAGGCTTTGTTGGCTGTCGCATGTATCATCCCGAACTGATCCGCCATCCCGAAAGCTGCCCGGCGCTGGTCCTCAACGCCGATTATACGCCGCTCTCTTATTATCCCCTCTCGCTCTGGCCGTGGCAGACAGCGGTGAAGGCAATGTTCCTCGAGCGGGTCGACGTCGTCGCCCATTACGACCGCGAGGTTCACAGCCCGAGCGTGGCGCTGAAATTGCCTTCGGTGATTGCGCTTCGGGAATATGTCCGGCCCAACGAATATCCGGCCTTCACGAGGTTCAACCTGTTCCTGCGCGACAAATTTCGCTGCGTTTATTGCGGGTCGTGGAGGGAGCTGACTTTCGACCATGTGATGCCGCGAGCCCAGGGCGGCCGAACCACATGGGAGAATGTCGCCACGGCCTGTGCGCCCTGCAATCTTAAGAAGGGCGGACGGACGCCCCGCGAAGCGCACATGCATCCGCGCCGCAATCCCATTCGGCCAACGACGTGGCAGCTTCAGGAGCATGGCAGAGCCTTCCCGCCCAACTATCTTCACGAGAGCTGGCGGGACTATCTCTATTGGGATGTCGAACTGGAAGCTTAGGACTGGCGAAGATAGTCGCGAACCGCGGGCCCAACGTCGTCCCGCTGCAGCGCCATCGCGAGATTGGCGATCACGAAGCCAGTCGCGCTGCCGCAATCATACCGCTCGCCTTCGAACCTGTAGGCGTGCAGGGGCTGCTTTCCGACCAGCTTTGCGATCGCATCGGTGAGCTGGATCTCGCCGCCGGCGCCCGCCTCCTGCGAATCGAGCTCGCGCATGACTTCGCTGTGGAGGATGTAGCGGCCGGGAAGCATGAGGTTCGAGGGCGCGGTGCCTGGAGCGGGCTTTTCGACCATTCCCCTGATTTCGATCAGGCGGCCGTCGGTCGCTCCCGGATCGATCACTCCATATTTGTGCGTCTGGTTC
This sequence comes from Sphingomicrobium sp., assembly GCA_036268895.1. GTDB lineage: Bacteria > Pseudomonadota > Alphaproteobacteria > Sphingomonadales > Sphingomonadaceae > Sphingomicrobium. The sequence continues at coordinate 12,392 of DATATH010000100.1, forward strand.
TCGGGCACCTCGAGCGCTGCGACGATGCTTCCGCCGACTTTCTCATAGGCTTCGACCATTTGGGCGAGGCAATTGGGCTTTCCGACCATCAGCTCGTCGGGAAGGAGAACAGCGAAAGGCTCGTCGCCCACGATGTGCCGAGCGCACCAGACGGCGTGCCCCAGTCCGAGCGCCTGCTGCTGGCGGACGGTGACGACCTCGCCGAATTTCGCGTTGGAGGGCGCAAGGACGTCGAGGCTCTTGCCCTTCTTTCGAAGCGCAGCCTCAAGTTCGAACGCCTGGTCGAAATAGTCGACGAGTGCGGATTTGCCGCGACCGGTCACGAAGATCAGTTCCTCGATTCCCGCTTCGCGCGCTTCGTCGACCGCATATTGGATCAGCGGCCGGTCGACGATGGTGACCATCTCCTTGGGGATGCTCTTGGTAGCCGGGAGCAGGCGGGTGCCGAGACCGGCGACGGGAAACACCGCCTTGCGGACACGGGTTGGCATTTTAAGATCAGTCTCCTGGCGTAGTTACCGGCATTCCGGGCGCGGGTTGAGCGCCGTTCTGCGGCTGGTTCGACGTCGGAGCGGTCTCGGAACCGGGCGGCAATGAAGGCGCGGCGCCGCCGGTCGGCGGCGGCAGGTCGAAAGGATCCTGTGGGCGCGGCTCCGAGCGCTTCATCAGTTCGTCGACGCGATCCGGCTTCGCGTAAGACGGAATGGCCAACAGCTGTGCGGGCGTCGGAGTCGTCTTCGCCATCAGCGGCTTGACGGGTAGCGACTGGCCCGAAGCGGGCCGAAGGTCGACTTGGCGCCCGCAGCCGGCAAGCAGGACCGCAGCCGCTGGAGCGATGACCCTCGTCAACTTCATGTTGTCCCGACTAGCCGTTCGTCTGCGGCTAAGCTAGCGCCGAGGAATGATCCGGCTGCTTTTGATTTGCTTGAGTGTATCCGCTCTCGCCGCCTGTCAGAAGACTTCGCAGCCTCAATCGAACCCGGCCGCCGCGCAAGGCGAGCAGGTGAAGGGCGTGGATCGCTCGCACAAGAATATGGCCGCCCCCAAGGCCAGCTTCAACGATCCGGACGGGAAGGCGACCAGTCTCAAGGTCTTTGCCGGCAGGCCGACGCTGGTGAACCTGTGGGCAAGCTGGTGCGCACCATGCGTGAAGGAACTGCCGACGCTCGACCGGCTCGCCCGGGCGCAGAAGGGGAAGCTCAACGTGGTGGCGATCAGCCAGGACATGGACGTGCCACATGCCTCGGTCGTTGCCTTCCTAAAAACGCACGGGATCGTCACCCTCGATTCCTACCAGGACCCGAAGATGGCCCTTTCGGGAGCGCTCGGGGCCGAGGTGCTTCCTACCTCGATCCTTTACGATGCCAACGGCAGGGAAATCTGGCGCTACGTCGGCGATCAGGACTGGACGAGCGCCGATGCGACTAGGCTGGTTGCCGAAGCCGCCGCCACGAAAGGCTCCTGATCACGCGCCCGTCGATCGCTGCGAGGCCGAGTGCGATGAGAGCGAGCCCGGCGAAATCCTGAGGTGCGAGGGCCTCGTCGAGGAACAGTCCGCCAAGAAGAATTGCGACCGGAGGCACGAGAAGCGTCACAAGCAGCGCGTTGGTTGCTCCGACCCGGTCGATCAGCCGGAAATAGAGCACGTAGCCAAGTGCGGTGCACAAGAGCGCCAGTGCGGTAATTGCCACGAGTGCACTCAGCGGTGGGATCGCGTGGAAGAACGGCTGGTCGACGACCATAGAGAGCGGCAGCATCATCAGCGCTCCCGCGGTCAGCTGGCCCGTCGTCACGCTGAGCGGAGAAATGCCGAGTCGCTTGAACCGGCGCGCCCAGACCGCGGCGAGCGCATAGCTGAGCGCCGCTGCAACGCAGGCCAGTTCGGCAAGGCCGCTGGTTCCAAGGCTCGAGAGCAGTGAAGGACCGATCATCGTCGCAACGCCGCCGAAGCCCAGAAGCACACCGGCCAGCTTTCGCGGACTCATCCGCTCGTCACTCGTAAGGAAATGGGCAACGACAACTCCCCAGATCGGAGTGGTCGCGTTGAGGATCGAAGCGAGGCCGCTCGCGATGTGCGTCTGGCTCCATCCGAACAGCGTGAAAGGCAAAGCGTTGTTGAGAAGCGCGAGAAGCAGGATCGAGCTCCAGGCTTTGCGCGGAAGGCTGATGCGCTCGCCCCTGATCATAAGATAGACCCATAGGCCCGCTGCGCCGATCGTCAGGCGCAGCCAGACATAGGTGAGCGGCGGCACATGCCTCACGGCGACACCGATGAAGAAGAAGGCGCCGCCCCAGATGAGCGCGAGGAAGAGAAGGACCAGCCAGTCGCTCCGGTTCATTTGCGAGCGGATCATCGGCAAATGATGGGCCTCCTGGGCCGACGCCGCTTCCGCGAGCTTGCGATCAAATGCACGGGGGCCGACCGGTTTCATGGCCGCCATCAATTAGGTCGGAGACTTCCGCTTCGCCAACAAATGCTCGACCCCGGGCGATAAGCCGAGTTTATCAGTCCCTCAGGAGTTCGTTGATGCTCGTCTTTGCCCGGGTCCGCTCGTCGACCCGCTTGACGATGATTGCGCAGGCGAG
>DATATH010000101.1:0-4064 GCA_036268895.1 Sphingomicrobium sp.
GGGCTGCGTGTCGGTCGCCTTGTTCGCAATCGTGAGGTTGACGGGCGGAGCGCTTCCGTCCGCCGGCGCCGCAAAGATGTCGAGGTTGGTCGACAGCTCCTCGGTGCGGCCCGCTTCGCGAAGCGCGAAATAGACCGTTCGCCCGTCGGGCGAGACGGCAATCTCCTCGCCGCCGCCAAAGGGCTTCGACGGACTGTCTCCGACCAAATTGCCTTCGATCGGAACGCCGCCTCCGGCGAGCTTTCCGCCCGCGACCGGGAAGGTGAAGAGCCTCGAGCGGACTCCCGGCTCGACCCAGGTGTCCCAATGCCGGATGAAAAGCTGGTCGAAGGTCCGGCCAGAGCCGATCTTCGTTTCCTTGGGCAGGTCCGCGCAATTGAGGTTCGTGCAGCGTAGGTCACGGTCCGCCCAGACCACCACCTCTGTGCCCGAAGGCGCCACCTTGAACCCGCCGATGTCGCCCTTGAACTCACTGACCTGCACGGGCTTGGCGCCGACACCCATTCGAAACAGCTGGTCCTGCTCCTTGACCGGCATCAGGAACCAAATCGAACCGTCAGCCCCGAAGACCGCGTCATGCCCCTTTTCAGCGCCGGGAACGGGATGGGGAATCGCGCCCGGCCTTGAGAGATCGAGAAGGTCAAGCGTGTTGATGCGCTTGTTCTTGTCCCAGTCCGTGGCGGAAACGGTGAAGACCGCCCAATGGCCGTCGGGCGAGACATCCGGTGAGCCAAGGCGATGCATCGACTGGAGGTCTATCGCCGTCATCGGCCGGGCAGCCGCAGGCGAAGCCGCCAGGGCGGCAATCGCGGCGGCGAGGAGTAGCGCTGGTCTGGTCATGACGCAGGCCTAGCAAAGGTACGCCTGCGCGCAAGAACTACAGCGGGCGACCGGTAATCCGGGAGATCTCCCGCCTTACGTGCTCTTGGACCATTTGCGGCAAATGTTTGTCGAGCCATTGCTTGAGCATCGGCCGGAGCATTTCGCGAACCATGTCCTCGAGCGGATTGACCTGTGGGGCGGCGGGAATCGTCGCGGCGACCGTCTGCAGCTGCTCGAGTGCCTGGCGGCTCTGCCCAGCGATCTCCTCGTCCACCAGCGGCGGTCCAAGATCTATGCTCGGCGCAAGCGGCTCATTAAGCTCGAGCACGTCGTCCTCGGTGCCTGCGCTTTCTTCGGGAAGCGGCTCGTCCTCGATCGCCTCTTGTGGCCGCGCAGTCGTACGCAGCTCCTTCTCCTCGGCGATCACTTTCTTGATCGACGCGAGAATGTCTTCCATCGAGGGTTCGCGGCCGGCCTGCATGGATCGACGATAGCTTCAATGGAGCAGCGGAGTCACGCCTGACGTCGCAGTTGGATGGGAAAGTTCGATTCAGCCCCGCTCGGGCGACTGCGCCGGAGCCGGGGGCGTCGTCGTGCCCGTCGAACTTGGCTGCGTCGTCACTCCGGTCGAAGTCGGCGGAGCTGCGTTAATTCCCGCCGGTTCGATCTGGGGCGTCAGGACGGGGTTCGGTGGCATCTCCTGCGGACTTACCGTCCGGGTGGCCGCGGGTACGTGCGTCGGATCGGTTGCCCAGTCGTTCCAATTGTTGGCCACGCGCCGGTAATTGCCGAGTGGATCGTAGAGCGGGCCGCCGTCGAGGCCGAGGTCCTGCGCCTGGGCCTGTCCCATCGCGTTCAGGAGCTCGAAGCCGGCGACATAGGCGTCGCGCTTCGCGGTCACCAGCGAGACCTGCGAGTTGAGCAGGTCCTGCTCGGCATTGAGGACCTCGATGATCGTGCGCGTACCGACGCTCTGCTCGGCACGGTTGCCCTCAAGAGCGAGCTCGTTTGCCTGCACGGCGACGGTTTGAGCCTGAATCGCCTGCTGCGCGGCCTGGTAAGTGGCAAAGGCTGCACGGGTCTGCTGGACGACCGCGCGCTCGGTGCCAACCACTTGCTCGCGGATCTGTCCCTGCTGAGCCTGCGCCTGACGAATTCGCGCCGCCGGCAGGCCGCCTTGGAAGATCGGGATCGATGCGCCCAGTCCGAACGACGTCTGAGTGCCGGTGTTCGGAAAGCCGCTCGGTGAATTACCGGCGAGATTTGCTACGTAATCGCCGCTAGCCTGTGCCGAGAGCGTCGGCAGTCTGCCCGCTTTCGCAACGTTCACGTCATAGCCCGAAGCGATCTCCTCGCGAGCGATCGAGATGAGATCAGGATTGCTCGCAAGAGCGATCCGGACGGCTTCATCGGCGTTCGCTGGCAGCGGCGGAAGCGGCGGCGGCGGCGCAAGATCGGCCGGTGGATGGCCGATCTGCTGGCGGTAGGTCGCTTCGCTTGCGGTCGAATTGCCCTGCGCGGTCGCGAGCTGCGCATAGCCCAATTGCAGGCGGGCCTCGGACTGAGCGACATCGGTGCGCGTCAAGTCGCCGATCTGGAACCGGTCGCGGGTCGCTTCGAGGTTGGTCTGAAGGACCTTCACATTGTTCTGGTTCAGTTCGACGATTGCTCGGTCGCGGATAACGTCCATGTAGGCGGAGACCGCGTTGGTGAAGACGTCGCCTTCGACGGCGCTGAGTGTAGCCCGCCCCGCTAGGACCCGCGTTTCAGCGGCTTTCACATTGTTCCTGACACTGCCGCCATTGAACAAAGGGTAGCTCAAGGTGGCTCCTGCGGAGAGCGTTGGCCCCTTGCCGCCGGTGACTAGAACCCCGCTTTGAGTGATGTTGCGATTGAGCCCGACCGTCGCGCTGATCTGGGGCCTCCCCGCGGCCTTGGCGATCGCGACCTGGGCATCGGTTGACTCGAGCGTTTGACGCTGCGCGGTCAGCGTCGGGTTGGTCTGGTAGGCCGAAACGAGCGCCTCGCGCAACGTGTCGGCACTGGCCGTGCCGGCCATCAGGGCAGCGACTATCGATCCGGTGAGAAGCTTGCGAACCACTCGAGAAAACCTCTTCTAGAAAGTGAATGTTTTGGGCAGCGAGAAACCCGGAAGAGCCGGGACACCGGCATCGCTCAATGACAAATAGCCAAATGCACCGCCGGCCTTTCGGCCGACGATCAGGCGCGTGATTCCGCGATCGAGGAGGGCGACTCCGAGACGACCGCCGTTGGCCAGCTGATCGACGATCGAATTCGGAATAAATTCCACTGCCCCGTCGATCAGGACCTGATCGTAAGGCGCGTCCTTTTTCCAGCCGGCCTCGAGAGGCCCTTCGACGACCTCAAGGCCGTTCTGCCTCGCTGCCGAAGCCAGCTCGGAAGAGGTTTCGAGGGTCGTGACGACGAGTCCCATCGCCTCGAGCACCGCCGAGGAGTAACCCGTGCCCGCACCGATCACGAGCGCACGCTGGCCGCGCACAACCATCATCTGGGTGAGGAGAGATCCGAGCACTGCGGGCGCTGGAAGATAGCGACCGTCGCCCATCAGCACCGCGCGGTCGACATAGGCGAGCGCGCGGGTGCGCGGCGGGAGGAAATTCTCACGCTCAATCTTGCCCATTGCCCCGAGCACCAGGGGGTCGATCACACCCTGCGGCCGAAGCTGGTTCTCGACCATTGCTGCGCGAGCCGCGGCGAAATCTAAAATTGGAGCCTGTACGGTCATTGCTGTTATATGCCGCTAATACACTTCGAGTTCAAGACGGAGGCTCGCTCATATCGGGAGGTTAGGGCCACGCCAACCGCCTTTCATCGAGAGACATGCAAGTGAAGTCGCGGGGTTGACCGGACGGTGAACGTCGCGGCAAAGACTTCAACACCCCCAGGCCCGATGGCGGAGTGGTTACGCAGAGGACTGCAAATCCTTGCACGCCGGTTCGATTCCGGCTCGGGCCTCCACCCACACTTAAGTCATTGAGTCTACATGATAATTCTGACTGAAAATGGCGGAATTCGCGGGGATTTTGGACCCGAAACCGTCCGCGGAGACTGCCTATACTAGGCCGATCATGTGCGAAATCGCGCGCCAGTCTCTGCCGCGAAATTAGTCCGCACGGTTTGGTTGCCACACGCGGCAACCAAAGGGCAAATGTCCGGTCTTGAACAACCGTTGTTCGAGAATGGACACCGTGGCGCACCGC
>DATATH010000102.1:0-14103 GCA_036268895.1 Sphingomicrobium sp.
CGACATTGGCCGCCGCTTCGTTCCCGCCCCGAAGCGCTGCTTCACCTGGTGGAGTTATCGCTCGCCCGACTGGACGAGGAACGATCGCGGCCGCAGGCTTGACCATATGTGGTGCTCTCCTGAGATTGCCGGCAATGTCACTTCCCATTTCGTGCTTGAGGCCTGCCGCAACTGGGAGCGGCCCTCGGACCATGTCCCGCTGATCTGCGAGATCGAGGTTTGACCGGCCGATCGCCCATACGAACGGCGATCGCGATGCTTCGGTCGGGTCGAGTCGTGCGCATCGAAAGCCAGAGAGAGCTTACCATCGCCGCAGTCGAGACGACGACCAAGGAGTTGCTCGACTTGCGCGATCCCGACCGCAAAGCGCGGCTGATGATCAGCGGAAATCGCGCCGCAGCCCTGAAGCTTGCAAATGAACGCGAGGCCGCGGATCCGGAGGCGCCCGTCTTCATCGAGCGTTCGGCATGGCTCGATTCTACAAGCGCACTGGCGCTGGCCGATCCGGGACGCGATCTCGACCGCGGTCCGGTTGGTCCGCTTCATTCGGTCGAGGCCGAGTGCATCGAGACAAGCCGCGCAGCCCTCGCGCTAGCGCGCGTCGCCGGGTTGCTGCCCGCCTTGTGGATTCTCGAGCCCGTCGAAACCGACCCGGCCGTGTCGATGGACGAAATATTGCGCGAACGGCAGCAGCCCTCCGTCGAGATTGTCGCACGGGCCAAGATCCCCCTCGAGAACATGCCGCCGAGCCAAATCGTTGCTTTTCGGGCCTCCGATGACGGCCAGGAGCATGTGGCGCTCGTTGTCGGAGCCTTTGGCGGCAAGCCGCCGCTCGTTCGGCTGCACAGTGAATGTTTGACCGGTGACGTGTTCGGTTCGCTCAAATGCGACTGTGGGCCACAGCTCAAGGAAGCTCTCCGGATCATTGGCGCAGCGGGCGGAGGAGTCCTCCTGTACCTGCGCCAGGAAGGGCGGGGAATTGGCCTTGCCAACAAGGTCAGGGCCTATTCGCTGCAGGACCGCGGCCTCGACACGGTCGATAGCAATCGTCGGCTCGGCTTTGCCGACGACGAGCGCGATTACGGCCATGCCGGCGCGATGCTTCGAGCGCTCGGGATCAGCAGCATCCGGCTACTGACCAACAACCCCGAGAAGGTTCAGGGACTGGAAAGAGCTGGGATAGAGGTGTCGGAACGGGTCGCCCACCAGATGCCCGCCAATCCGCACAACTCGGATTATCTCGCGACGAAGCGCAAGAAGAGCGGTCACATCCTGGTCTGATCGAGGCCGAGCAGCCGCGCGACCTCTGCGAAGCTGTGCGCGACATGCGCGATCCCTACGGAGCGGAGCATCTCCTCGTGCCCGTCGAAGCAGTGCCGTCCGGCTGCAAGACCGATGACCGTGGCTCCAGATGCAAGCGCGCCCTTCGCACCGACTTCAGAATCCTCGAGGATGATCGACCGGCCAATGGCGATGCCGAGTTGGTCGGCAGCGTGGAGATAGATGTCGGGTGCCGGCTTGCCCCGGCCCACATGCTCGCGGCCGCTGTAGACATGCGCCCCAAATGCATCGGCGAGACCAAGATGGTCGAGGTGGCCACCGATCCAGCGGGTAGAGCTTGACGAAGCCACCGCCTTCGGGAGGTCTGCCGGTAGGGAACGCACGAAATCGACCGCACCGACGACCGCATCTATGCCTTCCTTGAGGGCCCGGGCGCTCCTTTCCTTGATGCGATTGTGGAACTCGGGGGGCAGCCGGTCACCGATTCTTCTTTCGACCGCAGCGATGAAATCATCGCCCGCCAATCCCGTATAGTGTCGCATGGCCTCGATAGCGCTGTGTCGATGCCCAAGGTCCGTGAGCAGTTCGGCAAGTTGCACATTCGCTTCGAACTCACTCTCCAGCAACACGCCATCGAAGTCGAAGATGAGAGCGTCGAAGTTGATCATTCGTCCTCGAACATGGCGGTTCCGACGCGAACACTTGTCGCTCCGAGCATCACGGCCGCTTCAAAATCGCTCGACATCCCAATGCTTAAGCCGGTGACGTCATGGCGTCGCGCTAGCTTTGCGAGAAGAGCGAAATAAGGGGCGGGCTCAAAGCCGAACGGTGGAATTGCCATTAGTCCTGCGAGGGGCAGAATTGACGAGCGCACCGCTTCGAGGAGTCCGCCAAGCTCGGAAATCGCACAGCCGCCTTTCTGTTCCTCTTCGCCGATATTGACCTGAACATAGACGGGCGGCGCCCGCCCGGCTTTCTCTGCCTCCTTAACGAGGGTGTCGAGCAACGAGCGCCGATCGAGCGAGTGGATGACGTCGAACAGTTTGAGCACATCGGCTGCCTTGTTCGACTGGATCCGTCCAATTTCGTGCAGCCTCAGTCCCTCGTGGCGCGCGAGAAGAGCCGGCCACTTGGAAAGCGCTTCCTGGATTCGATTCTCGCCGAAATCGCGTTGCCCGCACTCAACGAGCGCTTCGATCTCGGCCGCTGAACGTCCCTTGCTGACCGCAATCAGCAGGATCTCCGCGGGATCGCGTCCGGCGAAACTTGCAGCGCGCGATATTCTCTCGAGGATCCGCTCCCTTCTCTTTTCGGCGCCGCTCATTTCGCCCTTCGCTATAGGAACGCCCATGTCCCGCCGCCAGAGTGTCCCCGACCAGTGGCTCGTCATCGCCGAAGGGCCGATCGATGCCGCCAGGCGGCTGCCGCGCGGCTGCGGCCTGTTGCTGGTGCAGCCGACGGCGATGGACCTTCGGCGACTGCGGAACCTGGTGCGCCAGCGTAGATTGGTCCTGATCGTAGAGGGCCCCAGAGTAGCCGCACGAGTGCACAACAGCTGTGAGCTCCGCCGAGCCCTGCTCGCGCGGACCCGGTTCATTCTCCTCTCTCCTCTGTTCCCCACAGCGAGCCATCCCGACTGGAGGCCCATTCCTCGAATGCGAGCGGCGGCGCTCGCGAGACTTGGCCGGCGCCGGCTGATTGCCCTCGGTGGGATGAACAAAGGGCGCTTCATGACGGTTGCGCCGCTGGGTTTTGTCGGTTGGGCGGGAATCAGCGCTTGGCGCGAACTCACCAAGACCATTCCGTGACGCGCTTGTTTTGCGCCGGCACGTTCAATTTAGAACTTGAATGCGGTCCCGATGTAAACCGCCTGGCTGTCGCGGCGGTCGTCCTGGAGCGCCGTTAGACGATCGCGTTCGATGTTGTAGCGAACGCCGCCGGTCAAAGCGACGCGATGGGAGAGCGAATAGGATCCGCCGACGTCGAGCGAGTAGGTATCGCCGCGGCGAAGCGCCGCGAGACCCTTGTTGTCGGACCGGTCGGCGCCGACGGCGACCCGGCCAGTGAACTTGCTGAGCGAATAGCTGACGCCCACGACGGCGCTTTCGCGTCCGCCCATCGCCGGATCGGCTTCCTTGACCTTCGAGACATCGCCCGAAACGGCAAAGCGGCGCCAGCCGACGGCGACGCCCAGATTATAGCTCGTCGGAGTGAGCGCGTTCACGGCCGCGGTCGGAGCGTCCGCCTCAGCCAGTGTCGTTTGCGCATTCACCCGGGCGCGGATCGCGACTCGGACCTGCGATGGCCGTCCCTTGGCAGCGGCTGGAGTGAACTTGAAGTCAGTGAGCGAGAGCGACTTGCCGACGAGCGCCGCGGCGAGCTTGGGATCGGCGTTGGCCGGCGTAAAGGATGACAGGCTGTCGAAGCTGAGCGAGACGGCCGGTGGCCGCTTCTTCGTGTTGGTCGTCGCAAATGCCGGAGTCAGCACAAGGCCGCCCGCGGCAAGCGCCGCAGCGATCCTGGCTTCCTTTCTCCGGGCGAGACTCAGCACAGACGAACTCCCTGTTCGCGAGTCCATATAGTCGCTGAAATCTGAAGGTTCCATGAGCGGAGTCGATTCGTTCATCCCCTGTTGCCCACGAAGCACATAATGCTGTTCCAGCTGGGGGCGCTTGCGAGAGAAACGCCAGCACTATAACGCCCGCTGAAAGCTTCGTCTCACCAAGGACCGCCGATGAATCGCCTGCAAACGACCGCTGCCGCTCTACTGGTATTCGCTCTCGCGGGTTCCGGCTGCGCCCGGAACAAGAACCTTCCGACGAGGCTTGCCCCGTCCCTGTCCACGACCATTGCCGTCAACAGCTATTTGTGGCGAGCAGCGGTCGACACCGTCTCTTTCGCTCCGCTCCTTCAAGCCAATCCGAACAGCGGTGTCATCATCACTGACTGGTACACGAACCCCAAGGCCCCCGGAGAACGGGTCAAACTGACGGTCGCGGTGCTTGATCCCGACCTTCGCGCCGATGCGCTTCGGGTTTCGGCCGCTCGCCAGGTCAACCAGAACGGCGCCTGGGTCGATGCGCCGGTTTCCGCGGCCACCGTCCAGAAGCTCGAGGACATCATCCTGACCCGCGCTCGCGACCTTCGCCGCGCGGCCGTTCCGGGCTAAACCAAGGGTTGAGATGAGCGGGCGTTTCGACCCGAACGTGGCCGACCGCCGCTGGCAGGCGCGGTGGGCCGAGAAAGGCTGTTTCGCGGCCGACAGCGACAGCACCAAGCCCAAGACCTTTGTCCTCGAGATGTTCCCATACCCCTCGGGGCGAATCCACGTGGGACATGTCCGCAACTACACGATGGGCGATGTCATTGCCCGGTTCCGCAGGATGCAGGGAGACGAAGTCCTCCATCCGATGGGCTGGGACGCCTTCGGGATGCCGGCCGAGAATGCCGCGATGGAGCGCAAGGTCCATCCCGGCGAGTGGACCTGGTCCAACATCCGCGCAATGCGTGATCAGCTGAAGAGCATCGGATTTGCGCTCGACTGGAGCCGGGAGTTCGCGACCTGCGATCCCGCTTATTACGGGCAGGAGCAAGCGCTCTTTCTGGACCTGTTCGATGCCGGGCTCGTCTACCGCAAGGAAAGCGAGGTCAATTGGGACCCGGTCGATATGACCGTCCTTGCCAATGAGCAGGTGATCGACGGCAGGGGCTGGCGCTCTGGCGCACCGGTCGAGCGGCGCAAGCTCGCGCAATGGTTCCTCAAGATCACCGATTTCGCCGACGATCTGCTCGAGGATTTGAAGACCCTCGATCAGTGGCCCGACAAGGTTCGGCTGATGCAGGAGAACTGGATCGGCAAGAGCCGCGGACTGCAATTCCGCTTCGCCCTCGCGAAGGCGGTCGGTCAAATTGCGGATGTTGAGGTCTTCACGACCCGTCCGGACACGATTTTCGGAGCCAGCTTCGTGGCCGTTGCTGCCGATCACCCGATCGCAAAGGCAATCGCCGGAACGGATTCCAAGGCCGCTAAGTTCATTGCCGAATGCAAGGCGGGTGGCACCAGCGCCGCGGAGATCGAGACCGCCGAGAAGAAAGGATATGCGACCGGCCTTGAGGTCGTTCATCCGCTCGACCCGGATTGGCGACTGCCGGTCTACATCGCGAATTTCGTGCTGATGGATTATGGGACCGGCGCGATTTTCGGCGTACCTGGCCATGATCAGCGCGATTTCGAATTCGCGACGCAATATCACCTGCCGATTCGCCGAGTGGTGGCGGCGATTACCGGCGGCGGCTCGGAGCCGCTCGGAGATGAAGCCGAAAGCGCGCCTGGGATCGCGGTCAATTCGCGCTTTCTCGATGGTCTCTCTACCGAACAGGCAGCTGCTCGGATAATCCGCCAGGCGGAAGAAGAGGGCTGGGGCCGTGGCACCGTCCAATATCGGCTGCGCGACTGGGGCGTCTCGCGCCAGCGCTACTGGGGCACGCCGATCCCGATCATCCACTGCGATCGTTGCGGGGCAACGCCAGTGCCTCGCGACCAACTCCCGGTCACCCTTCCCGACGACATCGATTTTGAAACGCCCGGCAATCCGCTCGACCGGCACCCGAGCTGGAATCAGGTGAACTGCCCGAACTGCGGGGGTTCGGCGATCCGCGAGACTGACACGCTTGACACGTTTGTCGATTCGAGTTGGTATTTCATTCGCTTCGCAAGCCAGCCAGCGGACAGACCGTTCGACCGCGCCGAGGCTGAGAAATGGCTTCCCGTCGATCAATATATTGGCGGCGTCGAGCATGCGATCCTGCACCTGCTCTACGCTCGCTTCTGGACCCGAGCGCTTCAGCGGCTGGGGCAGATCGGCATCGCAGAACCCTTCAAGGGGCTTTTCACTCAAGGAATGGTCACCCACGAAACCTATCGCGCCGGGGACGGAAGCTGGCTCAGTCCGGATGAGGTCAGGCGCGATGGCGACGATTGGGTGCACATCGAACATGGCGCGCCGGTTATCCCTGGCCGCGTCGAGAAAATGTCCAAGTCAAAGCGCAACACAGTGGATCCCGAGCCTATCCTCGAAAAGTATGGCGCGGACGCCCTTCGCTGGTTCGTGCTGTCGGACAGCCCGCCCGAGCGCGACCTTGAATGGTCCGAAGCCGGGATCGAGGGAGCATCGCGCTTCGTGCAACGCGTGTGGAAACTGGCGAACGGCGCTGCGACCGCTGGCGAGGACGATGCGCTGGAGCGCAAGCTGCATCGGACCATCGCAGCGGTCGGCGAAGCGATTGACGGACTTCAGTTCAACAAGGCCGTCGCGCAGATCTACGAGCTCACCACCGCGATCGAGAAGTCGAGACCGTCCGCAACGCGGACGGCCGCCCAGCGTATACTCCTTCTTCTGATTGCGCCGATGGCGCCGCACCTGGCGGAGGAATGCTGGGCGCTTTTGGGTGAAGATGGGATGATCGCCGACGCAGCCTGGCCGACGTTCGATCCGGGGCTTCTGATCGACGAAGAAGTTACACTCGCCGTACAGGTCAATGGCAAGCTTCGCGATACCGTAACGGCGCCGCGCGGACTCGATCGAGCTTCGGTCGAGGCGCTGGCGCTCGCCTCCGGAAACGTCCAGCGGCAACTTGCCGGTGCAAGCCCGCGCAAGATCATTGTGGTTCCGGACCGGCTGGTGAATATCGTCGCATGATGATGCGACGGTTCGGCCTTTTCGCGATCCTGGTGCTGCTTTCGGCCTGCGGGCTCCACTCGCTTTATGGCGGCGGTGCCGACAGTCCGGTCTCCGGGCTGCTTCGATCGGTCGAGGTCGCGCCAATCGCTGGACAGCCGGGCTGGCTGGTACGCACCAAGCTGGTCGACCGTCTGGGCGAGACCGGCAGTGCGAGCGCGCAATATCGGCTTGACGTGACGCTCGATGACAACATCACCTCCTACGGCCTTCGTGCGGACCAGGCAGCGACGCAGGAGCGGCGGACTCTAAGGGCGCGCTACCAGCTCGTCGATCTCTCCAACGGTGCGGTCGTGCTTGACGATACTGCGGGCTCGGACGCCAGCGTTGACGTCGTTAGCAGCGCTTATGCAACCGTTGCGGCCGAGCAGACGGCCCTTGAGAATATCTCCGGCATCGTTGCCGATCAGATCGTTGCGCGGCTCGCGATTTACGCGGCGCGCACGACGCACCGGAAGTGAAGTCGAACAAGGCGTCGATCGGCCGTTCGGTCGACCATCCCGATCCGAAGGTTCGCTTCTACCTCTTCGTCGGACCGGACGAGGCGCAATCGCGGGCGCTCGCGATGCGGCTTCTCGCTGCAATCGGAGCGCAAAAGTTCGTGCTCGCCGCCGGAGACCTGAAGTCCAATCCCGCGCTGCTGTGCGACGAAGCCGCGGCGCTGAGCCTTTTTGGCGAAAAGCGTCTGCTCTGGATCGAGCCCGCGGGGAACGAGATTGGCGAAGCAGTCGAGGCGCTGCTCGGCGCCGGAAGCGTCGAGAGCCCGACAGTGGGAATTGCGGGCGCGCTGACCAAGGCGTCGCCCTTGTTGAAACTTGCGGAATCTTCGCCCCATGCTTTGGCATTCACCGCTTACGCTCCGGAGGGTGAGGAGGCGGTCCGCTTGGTTATCGATCTTGGTCGAAGAGTCGGCCTCAAGATCAGTTCGCCGGTCGCCGCACGACTCGCGGAGAACTCCCGTAACGACCAGGCGATCGTGGCCATGGAACTCGAGAAACTGGCGCTCTTCGTCGGGGCGTCTCCGCACTCGCCCAAGGAGCTTGAGCATGAAGCGCTCGATGCGGTCGGCACCGAGAGCAGCGAGGGCGACTTCGTGCGGCTCGCCGATCTTGCCCTTCTCGGTGAGATTATGGAGCTGGCAGACTTGGTGTCGCGTTTGACTGCGGCGGGATCGGAAGCGATTCCGGCGGTTCGCTCCCTGCAGCGTCGCTTGCTCTTCCTTGCGCCGGCGAGGGCCCGGATCGAGCGGGGCGAACGACTCGACGGCGTCATGGCGTCGTTTGGCAAGGCGTTGTTCTGGAAGGATAAAGCCAAGGTAGAAGCGATGTTGAAGCGGTGGAGCGCGCAGGAGATCGCTACGATTGCGCGGCGCGCCGGGGCGCTTGAGCGAGGCCTGATGTTCGGCGATGCACCGCCCCGCGAAGCGCTGGGAGAGGAGCTGCTGTCCATCGCCCGCAAAGCGCGGCGCCGCCCCGCCTAGATCGGCTCCCCGGACAATCGCTGGCAGATCATGTCGAGCTGGTCGAGGCTCGAATATTGGAGAGTCACCGATCCACCCTGCCCTTTGTGGATCACCTGGACCTTCAGACCCAGGATGTCGCCGAGCTGGCGCTCGAGTGCTTCCAGGTCGGCATCGACCGTCTTGACCGAATTTCGGGCGGTCGGGCGAGACGCGCCCCCTCGCCCGTCTGCCAATTTCTCCTTGCGGGCCTGCTCTTCCGCCTGGCGAACCGAAAGCCCCTTTCGGATGATTTCGCGCGTCAGGCCACCGGGATCCAACGCACTCGCAACGGCTCGCGCATGGCCCATGCTGATATCGCCTTGCAGTAGCGATTGTCTCACGAACTCGGGAAGATCGAGCAGTCTCAACAGATTTGCCACGTGACTTCGCGACTTGTGCACAAGCCGAGCGACTCCGTCCTGCGTGTGGCCGTGGCGCCTTATCAGTTGCTTATAGCCCTCCGCCTCCTCGAGCGGGTTGAGGTCCTCGCGCTGGATATTTTCGATCAGCGCCAGCTCCGCGATGGTCGATTGATCGATGTCTCGAACAATCGCGGGGATTGTATGGAGCTGAGCGCGCTGCGCAGCCCGCCAGCGGCGCTCGCCGGCGATGATCATGAAGCCGACGCCCTCGGGGCGAAGGAGGATCGGCTGGAGCACTCCACGGTCTCTTATCGAGTCGGTCAGTTCCTCCAGCGCATCCTCGTCGAACCGGATCCGCGGCTGGTCGGGGTTACGCTGAATCCGCGAGACTTCGATCTCGCGCACGCCGCCTCGATCCTCATTCTGCTGCGTGTCGAGCGCCGGCGCCCTCGCCGCCTCGCCAAGCAGCGCCTGGAGACCCATGCCCAGCCCCTTCGTTGGCCGGTTCGCGCTCATGCCGCTTCAGCGAGCTGCGGCAGCCGCCCGATCAACTCGCGGGCGAGACGCACATAAGCTTCGGAACCCGGACATTTGAGGTCATAAATGAGGGCCGGGAGACCATGGCTCGGAGCCTCGGAAAGGCGCACGTTGCGCGGCACGATCGTCTCGAACACAGTCGGGCCGAGACAGGCCCGAACATCCTCGGCAACTGCCGAAGAGAGGTTGTTGCGTCGATCGAACATGGTGAGGGCGACCCCAAGAATCGAGAGCTCCGGATTGAACGCAACCCGAATGCGCTCGACCGTCTGCAAGAGCTGGCTCAATCCCTCGAGCGCAAAGAACTCGCACTGCAGTGGCACAAGAAGATGGCGCGCTGCGACCAGCGCGTTGACGGTAAGCAGGCCGAGGGAGGGCGGGCAGTCGATCAGGCAAATGTCCCATCGACCGGGGGGTGGAACGCCAAGCGCCTTGTCGAGGCGATGCGCGCGGTCCTCGAGCCCGACCATCTCCACCTCGGCACCCGAAAGGTCGACGGTTGCTGGAAGCAGGTCGAGTCTTGGAACGCGGGTTGGAATCGCGGCTTGGGTGGCCGAAGCGCTCCCGATCAGCACATCATAGCTCGATAGCCTGCGCTGCGAAGCTGCGACCCCCAGTCCCGTCGACGCATTGCCCTGCGGATCGAGATCGACAAGCAGGACACGCCAGCCGATCGCGGCAAGCGCGGTTGTAAGATTGATGCAGGTCGTGGTCTTGCCGACGCCGCCTTTTTGATTGGCCACCGCAATGCGGATCATCTCTTCGCCCTCACCCCTGTCCCGACGACGACAAATGACTGCGCGTCGGTGACGCTCGGCTCCACACGAAAGCTACCTTGCCACGTGCGCTGCGCTTCGACCAGTTCCGCTTCTGCGCTCCGCCCCTTGGGAAGCGCCCAAACGGTTTTTCTTGTGGACAGATGTGCGGATATCTCCAGCAATCTCGCGAGCGGCGCCACCGCGCGGGCCGTAATCACGTCAAACTTCCCCCCAACCCGCTCGGCCTTGGCGCAAAGGACAGTCGCCTCAAGACCGAGCGATTCGGAGACCTTGTGGAGAAACTCAGCGCGAAGGCGCCGCGGTTCCACCAGTTCGACCGGGCCATCAACAAGGCAGGCGACCACGATTCCGGGAAGGCCGGCACCGGATCCAATATCGATCCACGAGGCTCCGGCTAGAGACTCGTAGCGAACGAGCTGAGCCGAATCGAGGATGTGCCGCTCCCAGACTTGCTCGAGTGTCGAAGCCGAGATGAGGTTCTGGCGTTTGTTCTCATCGCGGAGGAGGTCGACATAGGCGTCGAGTTTCTCGAATGTTTCACGTGAAACATTGCGCCCGGCGGCGCCCGAAAGCCTGTCGATCACGCAGCGGGCCGGCGGGCGGCGACGTAGAGCGCAGACAGAGCAGCTGGCGTCACTCCCGGAACGCGCGACGCCTGGCTTAGCGTCTCTGGTCGCGCAGTTGCCAGCCGCTCGATCATTTCACTGGAAAGGCCAGGGACTGCCAAATAGTCGAGTTCGGGAGGAATCCAGACCTTGGAGTCACGCTGCACAACCTCCCATTCACGCTGCTGGCGCTCGACATAGGGACGATAGAGAGTATCGGCCCTCCCTTCCTCACTGTCGGCCCATGACGGATCCAACCGAGCGGCAAGATGCATTTCGATATGGCTCCTGCGCCGGTCGGAGACGCACCCGCCTGCCAGAGCCGCCATCCCGAGACGGGTCGTCGCATTGTCGGCTCTCAGCGACAGACGAAATTCGGCGCGGGCGGTCATCATCCGATACGGCTCGCTCACCCCCTGAAGCGAAAGGTCGTCGATCATCACGCCGATATAGGACGTCCGCCGATCAAACCGCATCTCCTCTAGATCAAGAGCTGCAGCCGCCGCGTTGAGGCCCGCGACCAGCCCCTGCGCGGCTGCCTCCTCGTAGCCGGTCGTTCCGTTGATCTGCCCTGCGAGAAACAGCCCAGAAAGCTCTCGAACTTCGAGATTCTGGTTAAGGCGGCGTGGATCCACGAACTCATACTCAACCGCATAGCCGGGCCGCATGAGCTCTGCCCGCTCGAGGCCGTCGATGCTGCGCACAAAGGCTTTCTGTACCTCCTCAGGGAGCGACGTCGAAATCCCGTTTGGATAGACCAGGGCGTCGTTCAGGCCTTCGGGCTCCAGAAAGATCTGGTGCGCATCCCGGTCGGCAAAGCGCTTCACCTTGTCTTCGATCGAGGGGCAGTAGCGCGGCCCCCTTCCTTGGATTGCTCCGGCAAATAATGGCGAGCGAGTGAAATTTGCGCGAATGATTTCGTGGGTCCGCGCATTGGTCCGAGCGATCGCACAGCGCAGTTGCGGCCGACACACGCCGTCATCGAGCGCGGACATGGTCCAGGCATCGGCCTCGCTAGGCTGCTCCTCGAGCCGCGCCCAGTCGATGGTCCGGCCATCGAGGCGCGGCGGAGTTCCGGTCTTGAGGCGCCCTTGCCCCAACCCGATGTCGCGGATCTGGCCTGCAAGCGCGACCGCCGTTTGTTCTCCCCGGCGCCCTCCTTCGACGACTTGCTCGCCGACAAACATCGACGCATCGAGGAAGGTACCGGTTGCAATCACGAGCGCCCGGGCCGGCAAGGTGCCCAGGCACGTCTCGACGCCGATTACCCTGCCATTCTTGACAATCAACCGCAGCGCTTCGGTCGTGACGAGATCGACCCCGGCCTCTTTCAGAAGTTCGACGATCGCCTTCCGGTAAAGCATTCTGTCGGCCTGTACCCGAGGGCCCCACACCGCGGGGCCTTTGCTCCGATTGAGCATCCGGCGGTGGATCGCGGAACGGTCCGCAGCCCGCGCCATGAGACCATCGAAGACGTCGAGCTCGCGAACGAGATGCCCCTTGCCGACACCCCCAATCGACGGATTGCATGACATTTGTCCGGCGTCCTGGGCGCGAAAAGTCAGAAGCCCCACGCGCGCGCCGCGCCGGGCCGCGGCTGCAGCCGCCTCACAGCCGGCGTGACCGGCCCCGATCACCAAGACGTCGTGCATGAGCGATCGCCTTAGCCCATCAATGTTTCACGTGAAACATCGCGACACCATCGGAGCTCGGACATCCTATTTGCCGAGACAGAAACGGGAAAAGAGCGCGTCGAGCACATCCTCCACTCCTGCTCTTCCAGTCAATCGATCGAACGCGGACCGGGCGAGGCGAAGATCTTCCGCGATGATCACCAGGTCCGACGAGACAGAAGCGTTCGAAAGCGCGGCGACCGCTTCCTCGAGGTGCTGCCGCTGGCGTTGATTGAGAGCGATTGCCCCTTCGCCTGGAAGAAGGCTCCGGGCCAGGATTGCGATCCGCTGAAGCAATTCGGCCACGCCCTGCCCGCTCAGTGCGGATACCGCAAGTCCTCCCACGGGCACGATTTCGCGCCCCGGCAAGTCGGCCTTCGAATGCACAAGAATCCTTTGCGGACGATCCGGCATTTCATCCGCATCGCCGAGCCAGACGAGAATGTCGGCCGCCTCGATCAGTCTTGCAGCGCGGGCCACGCCGATGATTTCGACCTGGTCCGCCGAATCCCTCAGGCCTGCGGTATCCGTCAACAGGAGCGGCACGCCGTCAAGCGCGAGCGGCACTTCAATATGATCGCGGGTCGTTCCGGGAATATCAGTTACGATCGCTCGTTCCTCTCCAGCTATCACATTGATAAGGCTGGATTTGCCGCTGTTTGGAGGGCCGGCGACGACCACCCTTACACCGTCCTTGAGCCGCTCGACCGGCGGCCGATCAAGCCACTCCTGCAAGTCATGCTCGAGGTCCGCGCGTTCGTCCTGCAGCATTGGGGGGATGTGCCCGTCCTCCTCGTCATAATCGATCGACCGCTCCACCTCGGCAGAGAGCGCCAGCAGTCGTTCCTGCCACTCGGCGACCTGCTTTCTCAGGCCGCCTTCGGCGCGGGCGACGGCTGTCTTGCGCTGCGATTCCGTCTCGGCCTCGATCAGGTCGGCCAGACCCTCGGCCTCGGTAAGGTCGATCCGGCCGTTCTCGAATGCCCGGCGGGTAAACTCGCCTGGCTCGGCGGGGCGGAGCCCCGGCAGCGAGGCCAAGGCGGAAAGGATTGAACCAATTACGGCTCGGCCGCCATGACATTGAAATTCAACGATATCTTCGCCCGTTGCACTCGCCGGTGAATCGAACCGAAGAACCAGCGCCTCGTCGAGCAACTCACCTGAGCCAGGATTACGAAGCTGGCGCACTGCAGCCGTCCGCGGCGACGGTAGCGACGCGGCGATCTGGATTCCTGCCTCGTGTGCGCGATGGCCGCTGATCCGGATGACCGAGACGGCGGCGGGCGGGCGTCCGCTCGATAGTGCGTAAATCGTATCCCGCTCGCTCATGAGCGGCGGCTCTTAGGCGAAGAAGGGCGCGACGTCGCGCCAGCCTTCCACGATCATCTTCAGCGCCACAAAGAGGATCATCAGGAGCCCGGCCCAGGCGAGCACCGGGAAACGATGGATCAATCGCGCGACGAAACTCGCTGCAATGCCCATGAAGGTCACCGAGAGCGTCAGTCCGACGAAGAGGACCGCCGGGTGATTGCGCGCCGCGGCGGCGACCGCGAGCACATTGTCGAGGCTCATCGAAAGATCAGCGATGGTGATCTGGATCGCGGCCTGGAGAAACGTCTTGCTGGCG
>DATATH010000103.1:0-9857 GCA_036268895.1 Sphingomicrobium sp.
CGGCGCGCTCAGCGCTTCGACGCCCTGCTCCACCAGCGGGCGCCAGCTGGCATCCTTCGGCGCAGTGGCGAGAATCCCTCGCCACAGCTTCAGCGCCCCGTCGCGGTCACCCGAGCGGGCGAGCGCGAGACCGTAGAAGAAGGGCGCCGCCGGATGGCCGGGAGCCATTTGCTCTGCACGCCGGTAAGCCAGCTCTGCCGCGGGGCTCAAGCCACGGGCATGGTCGACCAGCGCATTGCCAAGGCCGATCCATAGCTGCGGGTCACCCGGATAGCGCTTCACTGCATTCTCGAGGATGCCGACCGAATCCTCGCTTTGACCGTCGCGTGCAAGGGCTTCCGACATTCGCAGCCATGGCTCGGCGGAAGTGAAGTTTCCAAAGAAAGCGTGCCGAGCCTCTGTCAGCGGAAAGATATCGTGGGCTTCAATGCCCTGCGCCGGTGCACCTGGCAGGTCCGGACTACCCTGAATTGCATAGCCTGCACCTCCAAGGAGTAATGCGGCTGCACTTGCGGTAAGCGCCGCGCCACGCACTCGAAGCAGGACTAAAGCTCCGAGGCTGAGCGCGATGAGGACGAGGAGGATGATCCAGCCCATCAGTGTTCCTTCATCCGGATACGCCGCCGGATCAGCAATGCCCCGACGAGCAGCAATGCAAAGGGCGCGACCCACAAGGGCCAGGCCGCCGGCTCGGCCGTTGGCTCGTAGCTGATCCACGTACCATAGCGCTGGATGAGCCAGGCGCGAACGGCGCTTGGCTTCTCGCCCGCGGCAATCCTTCGCCGAACGAGATCGCGCATGTCTCCAGCGAGCTCGGCATCGGAATCTGCAATCGACTGGCCCTGGCAGACGAGGCACCGGATCTGCTCCATCAGCGCCTCCGCTTGCACTTCCTGTTTGGGGTCGGGCAGCTGCCGGTTTGACCAATAGGCGGGCGGCAGATTGCTGTCGGCCACGAGCGGCTGCGGAGCGGCGACAGCGACTGTGATCGAAGCCAACGACAGTAAGTAGCGCTTCATCGCGCTTGCTCGAACTTGGAGAGGATCATTGGCACGTCCGAAGGCTCGATCGGCCCAATGTGCTGGTATCTAATGATCCCTCTCCCATCGACGATGAAGCTCTCCGGCACACCGGAGGAACCGAATTCGATCTGAACGTCGCTTTGCGGATCGGACGTAATGAGCTGGTACGGATCGCCGTTGCGCTCGAGGAAATCGCCCAAATCGTCGGGCCGATCACGAACCGCGATTCCGTAGATCGAAACGCCGTGCCGTTCCAAATTTTCCAACACCTTCGCTTCGCCGATGCAGGGCACGCACCAGCTGGCGAAGAAGTTGACGAGGTGCGGTCGTCCTCTCGCGAGGTCGGAAGAACTGAAATCCATCTTCTTCGTCGTCGCGGCGACTGGCAGGAAACGGGGCACCGCCCTGCCGATCATTGTTGAATGCACGCTTGTGTCAGCCGGAGTTGCAAGTCGCCAAACGAGCGCGGCAATGATGACGACGAGGAGCGCCAGCGGAGCGAAACGGATTGCTCGGCTCACACGTAGCGCTCCCGCCGCCAGTTTAACTCCGAGCGGGTTCTGCGCCGCCAGACCAGCCTCCACAGGCGTCCCAGCAGGGCGAGCGCACCGCCGATCGCTATCAGCGCGCCTCCGGCCCAGATGAGAGTCACGAACGGCTTCCACCACAGCCGCAGCTGCCAAGCGCCCGATACGTCTTGCCTGCCAAGGACGGTGTAGAGCTGGCCGTTCCAGAAGGACCGGATCGCCGATTCGCTCGTCTGCGTCGGCGGGTCTGAATAATAGCGCGACTGGGGGGCCAGGGTGATCACCTCCGAGCCGCGGGACGCGAGCAGCTCGGCTTCAACGGCTGTCCAGTTCTTTCCAGCGGCTGGCATCACGGCCGCGAGCTCGACCTGCCACGGACCGACCGTCAGAATATCGCCGGGCCTGGCGATCGCGAGCCGCTCGATCGTGAAGGCCGCGTTCGCCGCCATTCCGACGAGTGCGACCGCTATCCCAAAGTGGGCGACAACCATGCCCCATGTCGCGAGCGGCGCTCTTAGCGGGTTTCGGCCGATGAGGGGCAAGATGCTCGCTCCGACGAGATATGCGCCGATCGCGAACCCCGCTCGGGGCAGGATGCGCATTGCCGGCCAAAGGATGATCGTCATCGCGAGCGCAGTGACGCCAATGAGCGCGGGCACCTGCAGCCGCCTGAAGACTGCCCTGCGTTCGCGCCTCCAGGCGAGCAATGGACCGATCCCGACGAGGACCGCCAGGACAAGGGCGAGCGGAGCAGCCACGGTATCGAAATAGGGCGCTCCGACCGACAGCTTCTCTCCGCTCAGCGCCTCGACGAACAGCGGATAGAGCGTCCCGACGAACACCACCCCGAGGATTACGCTCAGGATGAGATTGTTGATCACGAGCCCCGACTCGCGGCTGACCAATTCGAACGGCGGGCCTTCCTTGAGGCCTGCTCCACGAACCGCGAAGAGGATGAACGCCGCGCCGACATAGGTGGCGAGGAGCGCAAGAAGGAAGGTGCCGCGTTCGGGATCGATGGCAAAGGCGTGAACCGAGGTCAGAATTCCGGAGCGCACGAGGAACGTGCCGACCATGGACATCGAGAACGCAATGACTGCCAGCATCATCGTCCAGGCCTTCAAAGCGCCACGCGAGGCTAGGACGTTGATCGAATGGAGGAGCGCCGTCGCAGCGAGCCACGGCATTAGCGAGGCGTTCTCGACTGGATCCCAGAACCAATAGCCACCCCAACCGAGCTCGTAATAGGCCCAGTAGCTGCCCGCCGTGATCCCGAGCGTGAGCATGATCCAGGCACCGAGCACCCACGGCCGCATCGCTCGAGCGAGCCGCGAGTCCACGTCGCCGGTCAGAAGCGCTCCGACGGCAAGGCTGAATGCGATCGAGAGACCGACATAACCGAGGTACAGCGTCGGCGGGTGGAACGCCAAGCCGGGATCCTGGAGAAGCGGATTGAGCCCCTGGCCGTCCGCCGGCGCCGGCCACAGCCGCGCGAATGGGTTCGAGGCGATCAGAAGGAAGGCGTAAAAGCCAAGCGCAAGCACGGCCTGCGCACCAAGCGCCGCGAGCAGGGTCCGCTCTCCCGTGCGGTGAGCGAGAAGCGCCAGGAAGGCGCCAGCGACCGCGAGGATCGTTACCCACATCAGCATCGAGCCTTCGTGGTTACCCCACGTCCCCGCGACCTTGTAGATGAAGGGTTTGGCGCTGTGGCTGTTCTCGAAGACGAGCGCGACGGACATGTCGCTGCGAGCAAATACGATCAGCAGCATGGCGAAGGCGACGAGGGTCAATGCCCCCTGAACGACCGCGATCGCGCGCATTGCACGAGATATGTTGACGCCGCTGCGCAGTGAAAGAATCATCAATAGAAACTGCAGCGCCGCAAGCCCGGCTGCGAGCCACAGGGCGGCAAGGCCGGCTTCGGCGATCATTTCTCGAGCGTCTTCCCGGCCTTGTGTTCCGCCGCGAGATTGCCGAGCTCGGGCGGCATGTAGCGCTCGTCGTGTTTCGCAAGGATCGTGTCCGCCACGAACGTGCCCTTTTGGAGACGGCCTTCCGCGACCGCTCCTGAGCCCTCGCGGAACAGGTCAGGTACGATGCCCGTGAAAACGACCGGCGCCTCGGCCTTTCCGTCAGTGAGAACGAAGCGGATCGTCACTCCATCGGCAAGATGCCTGACAGAGCCCCGCTCGACCATTCCACCGAGGCGCATCGCCTCGCCATTGTGGGCCTTGCCCGAGGCAATGTCGGCAGGCGTGTAGAAGAAGGACGCCTGACTCCTCAAACCCCACATTGCGAGCAACGCGGCGACGAACAGCGCAGTGAGCGCCGCGATGACCAGCACAAGACGCTGGTTCTTGGGTTTCATTTGCGGCTGATCGCGTCGGCAGCGGCTTCCGCCCGGCGCATTGACGAGAAGGACAAGACCAGCAATGCGGCGGTGAGCCCAATTGCGCTGGAATAGGCTGCGATAACGAAGGGCCAGGGGTTCATGCCGTTCCCATTCGCCGCATCCGCGCTTCGACCTTCGCTTCGGCTAGCTCGGCGCGCATACGCATCAGCACAGCTGCGCCAAACAGGCAGGTAAATCCGACCATCGTCAGCGGCAGCGGCCAAAGGATCGAATTGTCGATCGTCGAGCCCGTGAGCCCGATGCTCTCACCCTGGTGAAGCGTGCGCCACCACAAAACGGAATAATGGATGATCGGAAGGTTGACGGCGCCGACCAGGCCGTAGATCGCCGCCATCCGTCCTTCCCCACCCCGCTCGCGCTCGGCTGACGCGAGCGCGATATAGCCAAGATAGAGGAAGAACAGGACGAGCATCGAGGTCAGTCGACCGTCCCATTCCCACCAGGTCCCCCATGTCGGACGTCCCCAGATCGAGCCGGTAATGAGGCAGATGGCTGCGAATGTCGCACCGACAGGTGCGACCGCCCTTCCGCCAATCGCGGCCAGCGGATGGCGCCACACGAGCTTGCTCAGCGATGCCGCAGCAATTCCGAGCCATCCAGCCATTCCGAGCCACGCCGAAGGGACATGGATGTACATGATCCGCACCGTCTCGCCCTGGAGATAATCGGGCGGCGTCAGGGTCAGTCCGGCAGCCATTCCGACAATCGCCATCGCGAGGCCGGCCAGAAGCAGCCAGATCGTCGCCGGACGGGCGACCCTCAGGAACCGGGCAGGATTTGCGAGCGCGTGCACCGGGTGCGGCTTATGCCCTGCCGATCAGCCTCTGCGCCATAGCGTCTGCAACTAAGGCGGGGTCGCGCCCGGTCTCGGCGCCTTCGGACCAGATCTGCTCAAGCCGGAGCGGAATGCCTTCGATCCGATGCCGGACCAGGCTCGCGTCGCCGTCGCCGAGAAATTCGGTGCATACATTGATGATCCCGCCAGCGTTGATCACATAGTCCGGCGCGTAAAGGACGCCGCGCGCCTGAAGACGCTGGCCATCTTCGGGCGTCGCCAGCTGGTTGTTGGCGCCCCCCGCAACAACCGGCACTTTGAGATCCGGGATCGTGGCTTCGTCGAGGATGGCGCCCAGCGCACAGGGACTAAGCACGTCGGCCTCGAGCGAAAGAATCGCATCGGGCGACACAACAATACCGCCTGCCCTGTCGGCGAGCTTTCGAGCCTTTGTCTCGTCCACGTCGGCGATCGAAAGTTTCGCTCCTTCGGCACAGGCGTGCAAAGCAACGCCTGTCGCGACGCTGCCGGCGCCTTGGAGCGCAACATGGAGGCCGTTCAAGCTGTCCTTGCCGAGCGCCCATTTGACCGCGGCCTTGATACCGAGGAATACGCCAAGCGAAGTATGCGGCCCGGGATCGCCGCCGACGTCGCCCGGCGAATTGGGGAGACCGGCAACGAATTTCGTCGCTCGCGCGATCTCGATCATGTCGGTCACGCTCATTCCGACGTCCTCGGCGGTAATGTAGCGGCCTCCCAGTTTGTCGACTTCCTTGCCGAAAGCACGAAGCAGGTCGGTCGACTTGCCGCGCTGTTCATTGGCGAGAATGACAGATTTGCCGCCGCCGAGCGGCAGTCCGGCCATCGCATTCTTGTAGCTCATTCCGCGCGAGAGCCTCAGCGCATCGACGAGAGCCTCCTCATCCTCGGCGTAATGCCAGAAGCGGGCACCGCCGGCGGCAGGACCAAGATGGGTCGAGTGGATGGCTATGATCGCCTTCAGACCGGACTGATCGTCGGCAAAGAAATGGATTGCTTCGTGTTCGTCGAAGTCGGGCAGGTCCCAGGGCGTCGTCATTGAAATGCGCTAACTCTGCTTTGCGAGATGATGGGGCGATCGAGGGGACTTGAACCCCCGACCCTCGGTACCACAAACCGATGCTCTAACCAGCTGAGCTACGATCGCCACGGTGCTTATCGGGAGCGGCTCCCTTGCCCGCGCGGCGCACTTAGGAGGCGCGGCCCGGGAACGCAAGGCGCGCACCTTGGGGGGCTAACACGCCAAACTTTTGATAAATGTAGGTTGTTTAAATTTTGGGGTAAGTGATGCGCCTCTCCTAGAGGAGGAGCGTCGTTCAATGCCTTGGGGAGAGCGCCAAATGGCGAGTCGGCGTTTAAAGTCGGCAACGCAAGGTGTGCCTCTGCGCGACACGCTTATTTCGGCGGGCCTAGAGCCCCGTCTCGCGGGCTTGCTCGACGACATGCCCCACCGCATCGTTCAGGTCGAGCCTCGGCGGCCATTCCGTGAGTCCGGCTCGCGCCGAAACGAGGTCATGTTCGTGCGTTCCGGCATCGTGTCGAAGTTCAAGTCGGATTCGTCGGGGCGGCGGCAAATCGTCGCGCTCCGCTTTCCGGGAGAAGGAATTCTCCCTCGCGACGGTTTCGCCGACTACGGGGTTCAGGCGATTGTCCGAAGCGAAGTGATGGTAGGAAGGTCGGAGGACTTCGACCCGATTGTCGATGCTCACGCGGAAATGCAGCGTTTCTTCCGTCGGCTCATCCAGCGCGATGAGGGGATCGGCTACGAATGGCTGGTGAATTGCGGGAGGCGGGACTCGACGGCCCGGGTCGCGCACCTCCTTTGCGAGACGGCTGTCCGAATGCACGCCAATGATGCGCACATGTTCAATCCGTTCACTCAGCAGCAGATCGCCGACATCACTGGGCAGACATCGGTGAACGTCAATCGAGTGCTTGCCGACATGGAACGGCAGGGCCTGATCAGGCGCAAGGGCCGCGAGATCGAATTCACCGACTGGACCGAAATGCGCCGGGTCGCGAGCTTCCAGCCGGAATATCTGGCGGTTTAGAGGCACTTCTCCATTAGCACTCGCCGGCTACTGAAAAATCGCCCCAGCGAAAGCTGGTGGGCGCGGTAGGGTTCGAACCTACGACCCCACCCGTGTGAAGGGTGTGCTCTACCACTGAGCTACGCGCCCGCCGCTTGCGAGAACGAGCCAGATAAGGGGGGGGCTTGACCCTGTCCATAGCCGGCCGGCGCATTGCTTTGGCTGCAATTCTTATCCGCCCGTCCGCCGAGCCGGATGTTATTGGACTGCGTCCTTGAGGACCTTCCCCGGCCTGAATTTCGGCTGGGAGCTCGCGGCGATTTGCATGGGTTCGCCGGTTCTGGGGTTGCGGCCGGTCGATGCCTTGCGGCGAGTGACAGAGAAGTTGCCAAATCCGACCAGTCGTACCTCGTCCCCGCGCTTGAGGGTCGACGTAATCACTTCGAGCATCGTCTCGACGGCCCGCGAGGCATCGTTGCGGCTGAGCCCCGCACGGTCTGCAACATGGCCGATGAGTTCCTGCTTGTTCATGCCCCGGATCTCCATATCGCCCGCAAGACTCGCGCTCTGGACGCGTCCGCCTTTAAGGCAAGAGTTCGCGCGCGAGTCCAGTGGCTGTAATAGCGATTCCCGCCCGTTTCATCACGGTACTCTGGGCTCGCGCAATCTTGCACCTATATTGAGTCCGGCCAACCCAGGAGCCGCCATGGGCGGCGGACATCGAGATCGAAGCGAGGGAGATATTGCGCATGCGCGAGCGGCTGGTGCGTATCATCTCCGAGGAGACCGGCCAACCGATCGAGCGGATCAACAAGGACATCAATCGCAACCACTGGATGACCGCCGATGAGGCGATCGACTACGGCATGGTGGCGAGCATCATAAGGGATCCGCGCGACATTCCGCGCGACTAGATCTCCTTCCTAGTGACGAACCGCAGTTCCGGTCTCGCCGACCGGAGCATGGACGGGCGGTTCGGCTGCATGCTCGTCCGCGTCGGTCCATTCGATCGGCTGGAGCTGATCGACAAGAGCGCGGGCCAGCACCTGGTCAATATGATCGACCGGGATGATCTTGAGCGCTTCCTTGACCGTTGGCGGGAGCTCGACGAGATCCTTCTCATTCTCCGCAGGAATGAGGACGGTGAGGATTCCGCCGCGAAGAGCTGCCAGCAGCTTCTCCTTGAGACCACCGATCGGAAGCACGCGGCCGCGAAGAGTCACCTCGCCCGTCATCGCCACGTCGCGGCGTACCGCAACTCCGGTCAGTGTCGAGATAATCGCAGTCACCATTCCGATGCCAGCAGACGGCCCATCCTTCGGGACAGCGCCTTCCGGCAGGTGGACGTGGATGTCCTTGCGAGCGAAGATCGAGGGCTTGACTCCGTAGGCGGGCGCTCGGGCCTTCACGAAGCTCATCGCGGCCTGGATCGACTCCTGCATGACTTCGCCAAGCTTGCCGGTGGTCCTGATCTGGCCCTTGCCTGGAACCGTGACTGCCTCGATCGTCAACAGCTCGCCGCCGACCTCGGTCCAGGCGAGGCCCGTAACTGCTCCGATTTGATCTTCTTCCTCGCCGATCCCGTAGCGGAATTTCCTGACGCCCAGGAAATCGCCGACATTCTCCGGCGTCAGTTCGATCTTCTCCACCTTGGATTCGAGGATCTGGCGCAGCGACTTGCGCGCAACTTTTGCTAGCTCCCGCTCGAGCGTTCGAACGCCCGCCTCACGCGTGTAGTGGCGGATCATCGTCCTTAAGGCATCATCGGAGAAGCTCAGCTCCTCTGGCTTGAGGCCATGAGCATCCATCTGCTTGGGGATCAGGTGGCGCTTGGCGATCTCGACCTTTTCGTCTTCGGTATAGCCCTCGAGCCTAATGATCTCCATTCGGTCCATCAGGGGCTGCGGCATGTCGAGCGAGTTTGCGGTCGTGACGAACATCACGTCGCTAAGATCATAATCCAGCTCGAGATAATGGTCTTGGAAGCGGTTGTTTTGCTCCGGATCGAGCACTTCCAGAAGAGCCGAGCTCGGATCGCCGCGGAAGTCCTGACCAAGCTTGTCGATCTCGTCGAGCAGGAAGAGCGGGTTCGAAGTGCCTGCTTTCTTGATGTTCGAGATGATCTTGCCGGGCAGCGAGCCGATGTAGGTCCGACGATGTCCCCGGATCTCCGCTTCATCGCGAACGCCGCCCAGGGACTGACGCACGAAGTCGCGGCCCGTGGCACGCGCAATCGAGCGGCCGAGCGACGTCTTACCGACACCGGGCGGGCCGACGAGACACAGGATTGGGCCTTTGAGCTTGTTGGTGCGTGCCTGCACCGCGAGATATTCGACGATTCTCTCCTTGACCTTGCTAAGTGCGTAATGGTCCTCGTCCAGGATTCGCTGCGCTTCGGCGATGTCCTTCTTGAGCTTGGACTTCTTGCCCCACGGAAGGCCGAGAAGAACGTCGAGATAATTGCGCGCAACGGTCGCTTCGGCGGACATCGGCGCCATTGCCCGCAGCTTCTTCAGCTCCGAGTTGGCGCGAGCGCGGGCCTCCTTCGAAAGGCGTGTCTTGCGGATCTTCTCGGCAAGCTCCTGGAGCTCGTCACCGCCCTCCTCGCCCTCGTTTCCGAGCTCGCGCTGGATCGCTTTCAGCTGCTCGTTCAAATAATATTCGCGCTGCGTCTTCTCCATCTGGCGCTTGACGCGGCTCCGGATCTTCTTCTCGACCTGAAGGACACCGAGCTCGCCCTCCATGAAGGCGAAGACCATTTCGAGCCGCCGGGCAGGATTGAGCTCGCCGAGGAGCGCCTGCTTGTCGCCGACCTTGATCGACAGATTCGACGCCACCGCATCGGCAAGCACCGAAGCTTCATCGATTTCTGTCAGCTGGATTCCGGTTTCCGGCGGAAGCCGCTTGTTGAGCTTCGCATAATGTTCGAACTGTTCGTTCACCGAACGCATCAGGGCCTGCGCCTCGGGTCCGTCGGCTTGTTCTTCCTCGACCTCCTCGATCTCGGCGGCCATGTACCCGTCGCGGTCGACAAGATTGACAAGGCGCGCG
>DATATH010000104.1:0-4181 GCA_036268895.1 Sphingomicrobium sp.
AACGAGCGTCGAGGTATTCGAGCCCATTTCGCCCTTGCCTCAAGGTCACAATTGCCTCCGCCGAGCCGAAGACTAGCCAGCCCCTTCTTCGCGTGACAGAGGTACGGGCGAGGACGGCGCGATGATCCCACCGGTACGGCCAATCACGATTGAAGACGTCGAAGATGCTCGGCCGCGCATCGCCGACACTGTTCTTCGAACGCCGTTGGTTAAGCTCGACCGCGGGTCGGGCGCGCCCGAAATCTGGCTCAAGCTCGAAAATCTTCAGCCGACCAACTCCTATAAGATCCGCGGCGCCGCGAATGCGGTGGCGCGCCTCTCGGACGAGGAGCGAGCTCGCGGCGTTTGGACGATAAGCGCCGGAAACGCCGGGCAGGGTGTCGCTTATGCTGCCCGGGCGTTCGGCATTCCCTGCACGGTCGTCGCCATCGAGACGGCGCCGGAAACCAAGCTCAAACGGATGCGAGCGCTCGGAGCGAGCATCGTTCCCGTTTCCTACGAGGAGGCGTGGCGTGCGGCCGAGGCGCACGAATTCGAAGGCCTGGAGGGCACCTTCGTCCACCCGTTCGACAATCATGATTTCATTGCCGGCCACGCCACCATGGGTCTCGAGATCCTCGAGGACCTGCCCGAGGTGCGCACCGTCATCGCCGCAATCGGGGGAGGAGGGCTGATCACCGGCGTCGGAAGCACCATCAAGGCGCGCCGTCCGGACGTGAAGGTGCTTGGCGCCGAGCCCGAGACCGCCGCGCCATATGCTTATTCGCTGGCCGAGGGCGGACCCAGATGGTTTCCCGACTGGAAGGCATCGTTCGTCGATGGCGCCGGCGGCAAGAGCGTCACCGAGCGCATGTGGCAACGGATGCGACCGGTCACCGACGGGGCGATCACGGTCACGCTTGCTCAGTCTCGCGAGGCGATGCGCACAATCGCGGAGAGCTCGCGGACGATTGCCGAAGGCGCCGGTGCCCTGGCGCTCGCTGCGGCGCTAACGAGCGAAGCTGCGGAGGGACCGATCGTCTGCATCGTTTCCGGCGGAAACATCGACCTTGGTAAATTCGCAGAACTGGCCACGGGCTGAGAGCCGGCAAATGGACTTCAACCTTGGGCCGGCAGAGATCGAATGGCGCGACCGCGTTCGCGACTTCATGGTCGAACGGGTCCGGCCCCGCCTTCGCGATTATGAAGCCCAGCAGCGCGAGGGCGAACGCTGGAAGGTCCTTCCGCTCATCGAGGAGTTGAAGGGAACGGCACGCAACGAAGGGCTGTGGAACCTGTTCATGCCGCCGTCGCATCGAGGAACGCAGGTCGACGATAGTTTCGAGTTCGAGGGTCCTGAGCTTTCCAACCTGCAATATGCCTTCTGCGCGGAGGAGATGGGCCGCATCGGCTGGGCAGCGGAGGTGTTCAACTGCTCGGCACCCGACACGGGCAACATGGAGGTGCTGAGCCGCTACGGAACGCGCGAACAGAAGGAGGAGTGGCTCCGCCCGCTGATGGAAGGGGAAGTCCGCTCGGCCTTTTTGATGACCGAACCCGACATCGCTTCATCCGATGCGACCAATATCAGATGCCGCATCGAACCAAGCGGCAACGAATATGTCATCAACGGCAGGAAATGGTGGTCGAGCGGCGCGGGCGATCCGCGCTGCAAGGTGGCGATACTGATGGGAAAGAGCGACCCTTCTGCCGAACCTCACAAGCAACAGTCGATGATCCTGGTCCCGCTCGATGCCCCTGGAATCACCATCGAGCGGCACCTGCCTGTCTTCGGCTATGACGATGCGCCGCACGGGCACATGGAGATCGCTCTTACGGACGTGCGTGTCCCGCCCGGAAACATGCTGCTTGGCGAGGGACGCGGATTCGAAATTGCGCAGGGACGATTGGGGCCGGGGCGAATCCATCATTGCATGCGAACGATCGGGGCCGCGGAGGAAGCGCTCGATGCGATGGTCAGGCGCCTGATGTCCCGGACTGCGTTCGGAAAGACGATTGCTGAGCAGGGGGTGTGGGAAGAGCGCATCGCCGATGCCCGGATCAACATTGAAATGACCCGGCTCCTCTGCCTCAAGGCGGCGGACATGATGGACCATGCCGGCAACAAGGCGGCGCAGCGGGAAATCGCAATGATCAAGGTGGCCGCCCCGCTCATGGCGCTCAAGATAATCGACGATGCCATCCAGGCGTTCGGCGGCGCCGGTGTCTCCGAGGATGCGGGCCTGGCACGCGCCTATGCCTCGATCCGCACTCTTCGCCTCGCCGACGGACCCGATGAGGTCCACCGCAGGGCAATCGCAAGGATGGAGCTCAAGAAGCACAAGTGAGCGAGGAAGAACTCGACGAAGCTGCGCTCGGCGACTGGCTCGAGGCCAATGTCGCAGGCTTTTCGGGTCCGTTCGATCTGAGGAAATTCCCCGCGGGCCAGTCAAATCCGACCTATCGTCTGACGGCCGCGTCGGGCGAATATGTGCTTCGCAGAAAGCCGTTCGGCCCGCTGCTTGCGAGCGCTCACGCGGTCGATCGCGAGTATCGCTTACTCTCGGCACTCTATCCGCTCGACTTTCCAGTGCCTCAGGCGCTCGCTCTGTGCGAGGACGAATCCGTTCTCGGATCGATCTTCTACGTCATGGATCTCGCGAAGGGCCGATCCTATTCGAATGGAGCGCTGCCCGATTTCGATCCGGACACCCGGGGGCAGATGTACGGTCAGCTGGTCGACACGCTCGCCGACCTCCACAACATCGACGCACCAAGGGCCGGGCTCGGCGAATTCGGAAGACCTGGGAATTATTTCGAGCGCCAGGTGATGCGCTGGACCCGCCAGTACCGGGATTCTGAGACCGACTATCTGCCCGAGATGGAGCGGCTGATCGCGTTCCTGCCTGAAACGCTTCCCGAGCAAACGCGAACTTCGATCGTTCACGGCGACTATCGGATCGACAATGTGCTGTTCGATGGCGATGGGACGCTGACGGCGGTGCTCGACTGGGAGCTCGCGACGCTCGGCGATCCGCTGGCCGATTTTTCCTATCTTGCAATGCAGTGGGCAATGCCAGCCGACGGCGGCGCCGGGCTCGCCGGGCTCGATCTTCCGACACTCGGAATTCCCAAGCTCGGCGAGATCGTCGGCCGTTATTCGGAGCGGTCAGGAATACCGGTGGCTGCAAAGCTCGACTGGTATTTCGCCTACAATCTCTTCCGCCTCGCCGGCATCGTCCAGGGGATCAAGAAGCGGGTTCTCGACGGAACTGCGTCGAACGTCGAAGCCGCCGAAATGGCGAAGCGCGTGCCGATGCTCGCTGCAGCAGCGTGGCGCTTCGCCGGGAGGGCCGGTGCCTGAGCGCTAGATGCGCCCGAGTAGCGCCAGGATGACGATGATGACCAGGATCAGGCTGAGCAGTCCTGACGGGCCGTAGCCCCAGCCGCGGCTATAGCCCCAGCGCGGGACGGCACCGATGACGAGCAAGATCAGAATGATGATGATAATCGGACCCACAGCGAACCTCCGTTGCGGTAATTCACCGAACGTAACGAGCCTGGACGAGGAGAGTTGCAGGCCTCGCTAACCCGTTTTCCTGAACAGCAATGCGTCGAGGGCAAGATAGAGACCGACGAGAATGACGGTTCCAGGAACGCCGCCAAGATCATGACCGATGCGGGCAGTCACATAGAGCAACATGATGAGGCTGATCGCCATGCTGGCGGCGCCGAGCGCGCGCATCGCCGAGCCTTCATGATAGCCGATCCAGAAAGCGAAACGGTTCAATATCCAGACGATTGTAGTCGCAGATATTGCCCGCATCAGTTCACCGTTCGCAAGATAGGCGGCGGTTCCGAATAGACCGACGAAAAGACCACGATCTGCTCAAGCCTGTTCTGGAGATAGCGCAAATTCACGCGCAGGCGTTGGGTCTGGTGACCTGCTGGGGGTCGAACGCCGCTGTCTCGAAACGCTCGTGAGCGACCGCCTCGACCCCCGCAACGAGGGTGAACAAGGTCGCAAGAGCAACGCACTTGAGCGCCACGATCATTCGAGCGCTTAGCCCGTCCATTCCGGCGAGCGGGGGGAAGGTAGCGGGAGAGCGCGAGCAAGAGGACAATGCTGACGATGAGGGATGCTGCAATCATGGCCGATCCCGTTCCTGCGCTGTTGGCGCCAATTCTCGGCGGGCTCGGCC
>DATATH010000105.1:0-5018 GCA_036268895.1 Sphingomicrobium sp.
GGAACGGTGGGTCGAGGCAGGCTGGCCAACGGTGACCGCGCCCGAGGAATTCGGGGGGCAAGGACTCCCTCAGGTCATCGGCACCGCCATCGGCGAATATGTCCTCTCGGCGAACCACAGCTTCGAGATGTACCAGGGGCTTACCAGCGGGGCGATCGCGGCTCTCTACGTGAAGGCGTCGGACGAGCTGAAGCAGCGCTATTTGCCCAACATGAGCACGGGCAAATGGACGGGCACGATGAACCTCACGGAGCCGCACTGCGGCACCGACCTCGGGCTTCTCAAGACCCGCGCAGAGCCAAACGAAGACGGCAGCTATTTGATCACCGGGACCAAGATCTTCATTTCATCGGGCGAGCACGACCTAAGCGAGAACATCATCCACCTCGTCCTCGCAAAACGCGCCGGCGCGCCCGACAACGTCAAGGGTATCAGCCTCTTCGTTGTCCCGAAATTCCTGGTGAATGACGACGGTTCGTTGGGCGAGCGCAATTCACTGTCCTGCGGAGCGCTCGAAAAGAAGATGGGAATCCATGGCAATGCCACCTGCGTCATGAACTATGACGGGGCGAAGGGCTGGCTCGTGGGCGAGGACGAGAAGGGTCTCCAGGCGATGTTCATCATGATGAACGCGGCGCGCCTCGGAGTCGGGCTGCAGGGCCTCGCGCAAGGCGAGGTCGCTTATCAGAATGCCGTCAATTACGCGCGCGAGCGCAGGCAGGGCAGGGCGCTTCGCGAGGACGAGCGAGAGCCGGGCGTCAAGGCGGACGCCATCATCGTCCACCCGGATGTTCGAAGGATGCTGATGGAATCGAAGGCCTGGACCGAAGCAGGCCGGGCGCTCTGCCTGTGGGGCTCGCTTCTCGTCGATCTTTTTCGCCGTTCGCCCGATGAGGCGGAGCGGATCGAGGCCGACGACGTACTCGGAGTGGTGACGCCCGTCATCAAGGGATATTTGACCGACAAGGGCTTCCAGGCCGCGGTCCATGCCCAGCAGGTTCTTGGCGGGCACGGTTATATTCGCGAGCACGGGATGGAGCAGTTCGTGCGCGATGCCCGAATCACCCAGATTTACGAGGGCACCAACGGCGTCCAGGCGATGGACCTCGTCGGTCGCAAGCTCCCGCGCGATGGAGGCCGCGCCATCCGCACCTACTTTGAGCTGGTTGGACGCGACATCGTCGAGGCCAGGGCCAATGGCGATCCGGCCGGAGTCGCGGCCGCGCTCGAGCCCGCACTGAACGATCTTAAGGACGCGACGATCTGGCTCGCGCACAATGGCACAACGGATCCGGACAACGCAGGAGCCGGGGCTTATTCCTACATGGACCTCATGGGCGTGGTGACGCTCGGCTGGATGTGGCTCAAAATGGCCCGGGCCGCCACAAGGGTGCTCGAAAGCGAGGGCATGCAAGACAAGGGCTTTTGCGAAGCAAAGCTCGCCACCGCCCGCTTTTATGCCGAGCGCGAGCTGCCGCTTTCAACTGCGCTCAGAAAGAGGATCGAGGCAGGCGCCGAAAGTCTGATGAAGATCCCGGCGGAAGCCTTTTGATCGGCAGTTGCGACGTCAGGGCGAGGATACGGCCGCTAGCGCGCCGGCTTCACGAACTTCAGAGCAAATTGGTCGGTGTGGCCGCGGATCTTGGGGTCGAAGATCGGCATATGGTGATCATCGGCGGGACGGTGCAAAAACGCGCCTTCGCCTGCCAGCGTGAAGCCGGCCGAAGTGACCTCGCGGATGACCTGCGCCTTGTCGATCCGGTGAACCCTCTCGATGTCCGTCCCGGTCATTCCGGGCCAGCCCTGATGGTCGAGAACGAAGAAGGTGCCGCCGGGCTTTAGCGCATCGTACACTTCCCGGTCGAACGCGACGGTGTCGACCTTCCCGTACTTGGCGATCTTGAGATCGTGGTAGTTCTGGGTGACCCACGCGAGGTCGAGCGGTCTTGGGAATTTCACCGTACCGAACGGCTCGACGTCGAGCGACACGTTCTTCCATTTGCCTTCGGCGAGCATGGCCCTGTCATCCTTGACCGAATCGTTCCAGCCGGCGTTCTCGATCGCGTAAATGTGACCGGAGGGGCCGACAACGTCGCTCAGCATGCGCGTGAAATAGCCGCCGGCGGGGTAGAATTCGCCGACCGTCATTCCTGGGCGAACGCCTGAGAAAGTAAGTGTTTCAGCCGGCTTCCTGAGAACGTCGGCGGCCTTGTAGCTGGCCGGCCTCGCTGAATCGGCAACCGCTCGCGCAATGGTTTGGGAAAGGTTTGGCTGAGCGCCATGGCACGCGACCGGCGCAATGGCGAGAAATGGAATTGTCAGAAAAGCGATGCGTCGCATGCCGTTCCTCATCGGTTCGAGGCGACTTGGATCTTGGCCGTTTTGGGGCGTTTCTTAAGTCCCATTCGACGAAGGCGCTGCCGTATTCGACGCTCGATTTGCCGGTTGGCGATTGTGGCAGGCTCCCCGGAGCGCTCTTTTCCCGCCCGCAGCTGGAAAAAAGGGCAGCTCACAATGCCGCCCTTTTTTTCGGACCCATGGCAAGTGGAAGGTGGAAGGGCTCGTCATGGGTAAGCGCTCGTCGCGGCGCAGCGGGGGTTGCCGCACCCCGGCAAGGTTCCGGAGACCCCAATAGCCTTTGCCGAATGGTCCATCCTTCGTTTGTGAGTTTGCGTCGGTTCGCCCGGAATGCGACAATTCATGCACCCGCTCGGCGCGCCGTTCGTTGTTGTTTTCCAAAGCTCTTGGAGGAGAAGGACAATGACCCAGACCGTCTGGATCGTGGTGGCGGTCATTATCGTGGCCGTGCTCATCGCCGCTGGCATTTTCTGGTCTCGCCGCCGGCGCTCGGAGCATCTGCGCGACCGCTTCGGACCCGAATATGATCGCGCCGTCGATGCGAAAGGCGACCGCGCCAGGGCCGAAGCCGAACTCGCGAAGCGGGAAAAGCGGGTCGAGAAGCTCAACATCCGCCCACTGGAGCCCGCCGAACGCCGCGAATTCGTTTCGCGCTGGGACGATGTGCAGGCACGCTTCGTGGATGACCCGCCGCGGGCGGTCGCCTTCGCCGATGCGCTGCTCGGTGACGTGATGAAAGCGCGCGGCTATCCAGTGAGCGACTTTGATCAGCGTGCCGGTGACATCTCGGTCGACCATCCGGTGGTGGTCGAGCATTACCACAAGGCGCACGACATTGCCCTGCGCCAGGAACGCGGTGAGGCGAGCACGGAAGACCTGCGCCAGGCGATGATCCACTATCGGGCGCTGTTCGACAATCTCGTGGGTATAGAAGCCCCACTGGTTCAAGAGCCCGAGCCGGCTCATCACTAACGTCGATCAGTTTCGGGAACCGTATTGCCGGGCCGCTGTTCGCGCGATGCATCGAACGGAGCGTGCGGCCTCGTAACCCCCACGGGTGAGCACGCCGGTCTCGGACGGTGCCTGTGGAGCGGTCGCCAGGGATACGATAATGTCCCACCTGCCCCCTCCGCAGGGTCCGACCGCTCCGCAGCTCTCACGAGGATTAGAAAGCCCATGCGCATTCATTTGCTGATCGCCCTCCTGC
Source organism: Sphingomicrobium sp. (assembly GCA_036268895.1). Lineage (GTDB taxonomy): Bacteria > Pseudomonadota > Alphaproteobacteria > Sphingomonadales > Sphingomonadaceae > Sphingomicrobium. Next base: position 3,566 of record DATATH010000105.1, read on the forward strand.
TGCTCGCCGGATGCAGCAGCCGTGCATCGAAGCAGGACCAGCTGAATGCCGCGGCAAACGAGTCCACCCAAAAGGCGGCGAATGTTCTTGCTGGTGCGGCCCAGAACGGGATGAACGAAGAGGCGGCGCTGAACGAGGCTGCGAGTGCTGAGGCCGCCAACGCCGGCGCTTCAAACATTCACAAGGAGGCGCGGCCCAATTCGGCGAAAAACCCGAGCCCGCCGCAGCCGGTCGAACCCTCTCAGGAGGAGGAGCCGGGCAATTCGAATTCCGATTGAGAAGCGCCCGAGCGACACCATCGTCATGATCCAGAACTGCCGGACGATTTGAATATCGAGCGATGGGTTAGAGCCCGGCAATCGCCGGCCGCTAGAGACTTTAGCTGCTGCCCGTCGGAACGATCTGGTCTCGACCGGCCCGCTAGAGGGCCCTTACCAGAATGCGAGCGCCAGCCCGCCGCCGATGATCGCGAAGGTAAAACCCAGCCCGAGGGCCGCACTGCGCCAGCTTCCAAACGTGCTTTCCATGAGAACCTCCCCTTTGTCCCCACATCGACAGATAGCACAGTCTTGCCCCGATTTCAGGTGAAATCATGACGAGTCAGCTACTTAGCGTTAACCGCCAGGAATAGCGGGAGGTTTGATTCAACTACCGTTCAGCTTCGCACGACGGTTCGACACCGCTCCACGACGAATGCTGCCCCACGGCCCATTTTCGAAGCGTTCTTATGGCGAGGCTCCAACCTGTGTGGAAGGAGGATACGAGCCATGCGTATGATCAAGAAAATTCTCGCCGGAACCGCCGGCATGGCGGCTCTCGGGGCGGCAGCTCCAGCAGCCGCACAACATTATCCGTACAATTCCTATGGCTACGGCATGAATTCCGGAGTGGCCGCGCAGCAGTGCACGGCCGCTGTCCAGAACCGACTTTATAACCGAACCAGCCTGGGTTCGATTCTCGGCTCTTTGGCCGGAGTTCCGACCAATCCTGCCGGACGGGTAGTGTCGATTACCTCGAGCACTCCGACGCGGAGCGGAATGCGAGTGCGCGGTCTCGCGAGCAGCGGGCGTTATGCGTACAACAGCTACGGTCCGTACGGCTACGGCGCTTATGGTGCGCTCGGCTACCGCTATAATGCAGCGGCCGATCTGTCGTGGAGGTGCGACGTCGATTATCGCGGCAACGTCCGCAACGTCGACATCAATCGCCGCTAACAAGAGTGTTGGCTAACAAGGGAAGCGCCGGCATTTTGCCGGCGTTTCTTTTTGTGTGACAGCTAAGCCATTATAACAACAAAGCTAATTCGGGCACTAATATACTTGACTCAGTAAACCCATGAGCCTATATGCGAGGAATGGCACAGGAACCGCGCACACTCATGGAAGCCGTCCGCTACTTTGCAGATCCGGACGTTGCCCTAAAGCACATGGTCGAGCTTCGCTGGCCGAAGGGC
>DATATH010000106.1:0-2095 GCA_036268895.1 Sphingomicrobium sp.
CACCCCTGGAATAGGACGCGCGCTCAGCGAGCCATCGCCAGTCGTCGGCCAAATTCTGTTGGTGCCGAACTTGCGAAGCCCCTCTGCGAGCTCGCCGCGGAATGTCTCGTTATCCTTTTCGGCGCGCGCGACTCCGATCAGCGCGAAGTGTTCCAGCAATAGCTGCGCACGTCGGAGATTGTATAGCGCCGGCACGAGCAGGCGCTTGGTGAGGTCGCCTGAAGCTCCAAAGATGACGACGGTGCAGGGAGGCGCAGCGGACTGCTTCGTCGCCACCATCTCAGTGATCCCCTTTCGGCTCGACATGGCCACCGAATTTGTTTCGCATCGCCGAGAGCAGCTTGTCGGCAAAGTTCTGCTCTTCGCGCGAGCGAAAGCGGGCATAGAGCGCTGCCGAGAGTACGTCGGCCGGCACCGCCTCCTCGATGGCCGCGTTGATCGTCCAGCGGCCTTCGCCGGAATCCTCGACGAATCCCGAATACCGTGACAGCTTCGGGTCCTCCGCCAAGGCCATCGCGGTCAAGTCCAGGAGCCAGGAGCCGATAACACTGCCACGACGCCAGACCTCGGCGATGTCGGGCAGATCAAGCTGGAAGCGTTGCTCTTCCGGTAATTCTTTCGAAGCGGCGTTGCCCAGGATATGGAATCCTTCGGCATAGGCCTGCATGAGTCCATATTCGATATTCGATGCCATTGTGGATCATCTTGACAAAGCGTCCTGCGCCGCTCGGGCCACAATGCAGATAGCCATGCTCCACGCGGGGATCGCGTCCATTGCGGCCAGGTGTGCTGGGAATGTTGCCGGCGCCGGGCGCCAGGGCCGCGAAGATCGGGTCGAGATGCTGGATCACCTTTCGGTCGCCACCGATCATCAGACAATACCCGCGATCGAGGCCCCAGACGCCGCCGCTGGTGCCACAGTCGACGTAGCCAATGCCCTTGGTTTTCAGGGTTTGCGCGCGTCTGATGTCGTCTTTGTAAAACGAATTGCCGCCATCGATGATGATGTCGCCCGATTCGAGCGAGGTGGCGAGCTGCATCACCATGCTCTCGGTGATCTCGCCCGCCGGCAGCATGACCCACACGGCCCTCGGCTTTTTCAGTTGGGCGACGAGCTGCTTGAGGTCGCTCCCGCCGACCGCGCCTTCCTCCGCGAGCGCCGCGACAGCCGCAGGATTCTGATCAAAGACCACGCATTCATGTCCCTTGCGAGTCAACCGGCGAACAATGTTGCCACCCATACGTCCCAAGCCGATCACGCCAAGTTGCATCGAAGGTTCTCCAAATCGAAGGTTCTCCAATAAGCCATCATCCAAGAGCTTGCCGTACCGCCTCTTTGAGGGTTGCCAAACCTGCGGCCACGTGCGCGCCGAGATGCACGCGCAGCACTCGCCGCCCGCGCTCGGCCAGTACTTCGAAATCGCCGCGCGCCTGCGCCGCCTTGACAATACCGAAGCTGTACTTATGGCCCGGCACATCAAGGTCACACGCGTCATCGCACGTGATCTGCAGGAACACGCCGGTGTTCGGCCCGCCTTTGTAGGCCTGTCCCGTCGAATGGAGGAAGCGCGGTCCAAAGCCGACGCATGTAGCGGCTCGCTTCCGGTTGCGGATCATGACGCGGATATCCTGCAACAAGCCGAGGTGGAGCTTGTTGCGCTCGACATAGGCAAGAAGCGCGCAATAGTCGCCTGGGCGGAGCTGCTGGAAATGCGCCGTGAGATATTCGACGAGCGTGCCGGCTTCCCCAAGACCCTTCTTGCCCCTCGGATCGGCAAAGAGCGTGAGTTCGCCGTCCGTGAAGAGGGGAGGCTCTTCCGGCAGCTTCCCGTTCTTCTCGTAAGCGTCGGTGAGCTCGCGAGTCTTGACCTTGCTCGCCTCGACATCCGGCTGATCGAACGGGTTGATCCCGATGATCGCGCCCGCTACAGCGGTGGCGATCTCCCAGCGGAAGAACTCCTGGCCGATCTGATAGCGGTCCGCAACGTCGATCCGAACGACCGGACAGCCCGCTTGTTCGAGCGCCAGGATGCGCTCGTCTTGCGTCCGATCGGGATCAGAGGTCAGTCGCAGATAGGCAAAGAGGCGATCCTCG
>DATATH010000107.1:0-7147 GCA_036268895.1 Sphingomicrobium sp.
GAAGTCCGGCGCCTGTGAATAGGGTGCTCCCCAAGAGCCTCGTCGGCCGGATGGCGGTGCTGATCGGAATGGCCCTGCTGCTCGCACAGCTCGCAAGCTTCGGCTTCGTGCTCGCCCAGCGCCAGCAGTTCAGCCGCGCGCAAATCGACACTCCGGCGATCACCCGCTTCACGTCGACCGCTGCCGACTTCGTCCAGGCCGCGCCCGACTTCAAAAGTCTCGTCCTTGACGATGCTTCGCACCGAGGCGCTCATTACGAGCTCGACCGGCAAACCTCGGTTTCGCCCGGGCTAAGCCGCCGCGATGATACCGAGGACCGGCTGCTCCAGTCACTTCAGTCCGCGGGCATCAAGGTTCGCGACGCCCGGGCGGCGATCGATCCCCATCCGCCTCAACAGCGGTCCCCGCGCGCCGGCCGCGGCCCGCCCCGCTCGATGCTTCTCTCCGTCCAGCTCCCCGACGGCCAGTGGCTGAACGCGCGTCTGACCGTCCCTGGCCAGCCGCCGCTGCTCACTCCCGAGCTTGTTGCCGCGACACTGCTCCTCTATCTGATCGTCGTCTCGGCGGCCGTGGTCATCGCGGTCCGCCTTGCCCGACCTCTTGGCGATCTCACCCGTGCCGCCGAAAGCTTTCGCGGCCGCAACGAGCCGATCAAAGTGGAGCCGCGAGGGGCGGCTGACCTGCGCAACGCGATCGAGGCCTTCAACGCGATGAACCGCCGGCTCGTCGACCTCCTGGAAGAGAAGGATCGGACCCTGGGCGCCATCGGTCATGACCTTCGAACGCCCCTCGCATCGCTTCGGATCAGGGCGGAATCGGTCGAACCTGCAGAAGATCGCGATCGAATGATCGCGACGATCGAAGATATGAATGCAACTCTTGAGGATATTCTGACGCTGGCGAGGGTGGGACGGTCGCGCGAACGGTTCGAAAGAGCGGACGTTTCAGCCCTCGCGCGCGAGGTAGCCGACGAGTTTCGCGAGCTTGGTCATGAGGTCGGCTTCAAGGCCGATGCGCCGCATTTTCTGGAGGTCCAGCCGAGTTTGCTTCGGCGGGCGCTCAGGAACCTTCTCGATAATGCGCTCAAATACGCCGGGGCGGCCAAACTCGAGGTTGAAGGTGAAGGAGCCGGGGTCGTGATTGCCGTTCTTGACCGCGGGCCGGGGCTCGAACCCGAAGAGCTCGAGCGCGTCACCGGAGCCTTCTACCGGGGCGAGCCTTCGCGAAATCGCGAGACGGGAGGCGCCGGGCTCGGCCTCAGCATTGCGAAGGCCGTCGCGGACGCTCACGGCGGAAGCCTCGAGCTTGCCAATCGCGACGGCGGCGGCCTTGCCGCCCGGATCTTCTTGCCGAACCCCATGAAAAAGGGCGACCCTTAAGGGCCGCCCTTTTCACAATTCAGCTTGAGAAGAAGCTTATTTCAGCTCGACGGTGCCGCCGGCATCCTCGATCTGCTTCTTGATCTTCTCGGCTTCTTCCTTGTTGACGCCTTCCTTGACCGGCTTGGGAGCGCCCTCGACCAGCGCCTTTGCCTCGCCGAGGCCAAGGCCGGTGATCACGCGGACTTCCTTGATCACGTTGATCTTCTTGCCGCCGTCGCCGGTTAAGATCACGTCGAACTCGGTCTTCTCTTCGACAGGCGCCGCCGCATCTGCGCCGCCAGCAGCCGGCCCGGCGACCGCGACCGCAGCCGCGGCGGAAACGCCCCACTTCTCCTCGAGCGCCTTGGCAAGATCAGCCGCCTCGAGGACGGTCAGTTCGGAAAGCTGGTCAACCAGCTTAGCAATGTCAGCCATTTGATACTCCTTGTGCGGGGCATCTGCCCCGATGTCGTGCGTTGATGAAAAAGGTTCGCTTACGCGGCTTCCTTGGCCCCGTAGGCAGCAAAGACCCGGGCCAGCTGGGCGCCCGGCTCGTTGATCGTGCGTGCGATCTTGGTCGCGGGCGCCTGAATGAGGCCCACGATGGTCGCACGCAGCTCGTCGAGCGAGGGAAGCGCAGCAAGCGCCTTGATCCCGTTCACGTCGAGGATCGTGTCGCCCATCGCTCCGCCGACGATCTCGAACTTGTCGGTCGTCCTGGCGAAATCGACCGCCACCTTGGCGGCCGCGACGGGGTCTCCGGATGTCGCCAGCGCGGTCGGCCCCCTCAAGAGGTCGCCGATCGGCTTGTAGCGCGTATCCTCGAGCGCAATCAGGGCAAGTCGGTTCTTCGCAACTTTGAACTGGGCACCGGCGTCGCGCATCTTCAGGCGCAGTTCCGTCGACTGAGCGACGGATAGCCCGAGATTGCGGGTGACAACCACCACGCTCGTCTCGGAGAAGACGTTCTTCAGCTCGGCGACCAGATCGGCTTTTTGCGATCGATCCATGCCAACTCCACATTTCGGCCGAGAAACCTCGGCCGAGGTTCAACAAAAGCTCCGGCGCGATGCGCCGGGGCACTCAAGTGTCCGTGGGGTTGGAGCCTTGGCGTTGCACGCAACGCACGACGGAGCGGTTGACCGCTCCGAATGATTCCTGTCCCCGTCTAGGCCGCAAATTAAGCCAATCGCCAAAGCGAAAGGCAGCAGCTGTCTCGGACGAGCGCGACCGGCAGGGCCGGACGCGAGAGCGCGCCTATAGCGAAAAACACCGTTCGATCAACCCTGTGGGTGCGCCTTCTGCCCCTGCGAGGTCTCCGCCCGGTTTCGGCCGGACTGCTAAGGAGCGCGAGCGGACCCGTTCGGTCGATTTGCGATCGTTCGCGGCACGGTTCGAATTTAGAATAATTCTCGGGAATTGAGGGAAGACGCTTCTCCTCTCGACGCCGCGATCGAGATTTACAAAAAGCGACCCGGACGAGCCTGTTAGCTCGCCCGGGTCCTTGCTCCCCTGTCGATGCAGTTCTTGTTAGTCCCTACATTCCGCGCTCGCCGCGCTCGGTCGGAGCCGGCGGCGGAGGCGGAGGCGGCGGCGCCGGACAGGTGCTCGTCGCGAGGATGACCGAGCCATCCGGACAGGTCTGCGTCGCCGGAGCCGCTGGCGGCGGCGGGGGCGGCGGAGGCGGAGGCGGCGGCGGCGGCAGCGGCGCAGCGACCCCGCCGAAGTTGTAGATGAGGCTTGCCAGCAGGCTCGATGAGCTGAACCGGCTGTCGTTGAAGAAGGTCGCGGTGCCTGCCGAGCAGGCAGCTGCGCCGCAGTCCGGTGCCGCCGCAGCAAAGGCGTACGTCTGCGACGAGTTGGTCGACTTGGTGCGGAAGTAGCGATACTTCAGACCGACATCGATGTTGCTGCTGACCGGCATGTAGGCGCCGGCGATGAGCTGCCAGGCGAATCCGCCATGGCTGCTTCCAAACTGGTGAACGCTGGCATAGCCGACGCCGCCTCCGGCATAGCCACCGATCCCGCCGTTGCCGCCGATATCGAGGAGGCCATTGACCATCGCCGAATAGACGCTCGCCGCGCTGTTGATCCCGAAATTGCTGTTCGTCGTTAAGACCGTTCCGGCGCCTGTATTGATCGCCGTGACGAAAGCCTCGCTCGGATTGAAGTTGTTCGGCTTGGCGTGCTTGTAGCCAAGCTCGCCCTCGAGCCGAAACATCCCGAAGTCGTATCCCCCGACGAAATCGAGATCCAGGCCCTTCTTGTAGCGGTAATTGCCGATCGTCGTTTCAGAGAAGTTGTTGAGACCGGGGCCGGTAAACACGACCTCGCCCGAGACCGACTGCGATTTGGGGAACAGGATGCCGCCCTCAACACCGACGTAGCCGGAATTGTCGTTGGTCGCGGCAGCCGGAGCTGCGATCATCAGTGCAGCCGCGCCTGCCAGCAAATATTTGCGCATGGGGATTTGCCCTTTTTCGTTGTGAATACCCGGGCCCCGAACATGCATGCGCATCAGATGGTTGCATGAAATTGCCAACAGCAGAAACCCTGTGGAAGACTGTTGCATACACGACACAGTCGGCCCGATGCTGCGCTGCGGCAAAGCGCTTGGCGGCAATGGAGAAATGGCCGGAACGCACTGTTTTCAGCGCCTTCCGGCCTCGCGAAAAATCCATTTTATACGCAAGATTCACTTGCGTTGCCTGAGGTTCAGGCGCCGGCGATCTGCTCCAGATCGACCTTGAGGCCCGGGCCCATCGTCGAGCTGATGGACACCTTCTTCACGAACTTGCCCTTCGCTCCCGAGGGCTTGTTCTTGATGATCGCATCCATAAAAGCGCGGAAATTCTCGACGAGATCGGCTTCCGAAAAACTCGCCTTTCCGATCCCGGCATGGATGATGCCCGCCTTCTCGACCCGGAACTCGACCTGACCGCCCTTGGCGTCGGTAACCGCCTTGGTGACGTCCATCGTGACCGTTCCGAGCTTGGGGTTTGGCATCAGCCCCTTGGGACCGAGCACCTTACCGAGACGCCCGACGACGCCCATCATGTCCGGGGTCGCGATCACCCGATCAAAATCGATCTGGCCGCCCTGGACGGATTCCATCAGGTCCTCGGCGCCCACCACGTCGGCGCCCGCTGCCTTGGCCTCGTCGGCCTTGGCGCCCTTGGCAAACACCGCGACGCGCACGGTCTTGCCGGTGCCCTTGGGCAAATTGACGACCCCGCGAACCATCTGGTCGGCGTGCCGCGGGTCGACGCCGAGATTGAGCGCCACTTCCACCGTCTCGTCGAACTTGGCGGTCGCATTGCCCTTCACGAGCGCGAGCGCCTCGTCGACCCCGTAGAACTTCTCGCGGTCAATCTGGGTGAGGGCTTTCTGCCGCTTCGAATGCCTGGCCATCGGATCAGCCCTCCACCACGCTGAGGCCCATCGCGCGGGCGCTGCCTTCGATGATCTTCGACGCGGCGTCGAGATCGTTGGCATTTAGATCCTTCATCTTCGCTTCAGCGATATCGCGAAGCTGCGAGCGGCGGATCGTCCCGACGATCTGCTTGCCCGTTTCCGACGAACCCTTCTGGATTCGGGCGGCCTTCTTCAGAAGGTAGGATGCCGGCGGGGTCTTGGTCGTGAAGGAGAAGCTGCGGTCGGCATAGACGGTGATCACCGTCGGGATCGGAGCCCCCCTCTCGAGCTCCTGCGTCGCGGCGTTGAACGCCTTGCAGAACTCCATGATGTTGACCCCGCGCTGGCCCAGTGCAGGCCCGATCGGAGGCGCCGGATTTGCGGTGCCGGCAGGCACCTGCAGCTTGATATAGCCGGTGATTTTCTTTGCCATTTCACTCTCGTTTCAAGTTTAGCGGTCCAGACGATGAGCGCGCTTGCTCATCTCCCGCATCAGCATCCAGTTTTTGCTGGAGGCGCGCCCCTACACAAATCCACCGGCAAAGTGAAGGAGAGTTTGGAGACGGCTTAAGCGCAGGTCACAGTTTTGCTATGGCTGCTTGAGGGGAAGGTTCACCAAGGGGGCATACCATGAAGCGTTTGATGTTCCTTGCACTCCCGCTGCTGCTTGTCGCGGGCTCCGCGGCGCAGGCGAAGAAGACTGCTCCTGCAGATCTCAAGTGGATGGACGGCCCGCCCGGACTTCCCGCCGGGGCGACCTTTGCGGTCGTCTCGGGTGACCCGAGCAAGAAGGGCATGTTCACCATAGAGATCAAGATGCCTCCCAATTACGCGGTTCGCCCGCACTGGCACCCGACTGACGAGAATGTCACCCTGGTTTCCGGGAGGCTTGCCTATGGAATGAGCGACCAGCTCGACCGCGCAAACGCCCAGGCGATAAGTCCCGGCGAAAAGGTCGTCATGAAGGCGAAGGATCACCACTGGGTGTTCACGGGCGACGGAGCGGAAGTCCGGGTCAGCGCAATGGGCCCGTTCGTGATCACGTATGTCGATCCTGCGGACGATCCCAGAGGAGCGCCGAAGAAGCCTTAAAATCGCGGGCTGCAGGAGTGAACTGGACCCCGGTCCACCGCCCGGGACCCATCATTTGACGCGTTCGACCTGCTCGAACTCGAGTTCAACCGGAGTGGCGCGGCCGAAGATCGACACCGACACCTTCACCCTGCCGCGGTCGAAGTCGAGCTCCTCGACCACTCCATTGAAGCTCGCGAAGGGCCCGTCGAGCACCTTGACCGCATCGCCGATCTCGTAATCGACGTTGATCTTCTGCTTGGGCGCGTGGGCGGCTTCCTGCTCGCTTGAGAGCATGCGTGCGGCCTGGGCATCGGGGATCGGCTGCGGCTTTCCGCCGGGGCCGAGAAATCCCGTCACCTTCGGCGTGTTCTTGACGAGGTGGTAGACCTCGTCGTTCATCTCGAGCCTGGCAAGGACATAGCCGGGCATGAACTTGCGCTCTGACTGGACCTTCTTGCCGCGCTTGATTTCGGTGACCGTCTCGGTCGGGACCTCAATCTGATCGACGAAGCGCTCGAGGCCCATTCGAGTCGCCTCGCTCTGGATCGAGTCGCGGACCTTGTTCTCGAAGCCGGAATAAGCGTGGATGATGTACCAGCGGGACATTGTCGTTCTCTTGTGCCTTGCCCTTTGCCTAGCCGATGAAGCTCAGCAGATATTTGACCGCAGTGTTGAATAAGGCGTCGATTCCGAAGAAGAAAAACGCGAGCAGCATCGACATGATAAGGACCATGATCGCGGTCGCGATAGTCTCCTTGCGGGTCGGCCAATAGACCTTCGAGGTCTCGGCGCGGACCTGACGGATGAATTCGCCTGGGGAGACTTTCGCCACGTGTCTGCTGCTTCTTCTCAAGGTTGCGGATAGAAAAGCGCCCCGCGGACCTGAGCGGCCGGCGGGGCTGGCGGTCACTTAGCGAGCCGGCGCCGACTCTTCAAGCTCATGGGTGTGGCAGTGTCACGAACACGACGTATGTCCAGTTGGTTACCACGTCATTTGTCCGATTGGCGATCTGGGCTCGAGGCGCAGCGCAAGAAGGCCCCGCCTGAAATCCAGACGCCTTCGCCCACGGCCTATCAGGGTCTGCCGCCGCTCCGGTATCCGTTCCACGACCGCGACGTCCTTGTCACCTCCTGCGGCAGCTCATGCTGACCGCGTAGATGTCTCAGGAACGATCTGTGATCCATGTGTCAGGAACGTACACTCACGACTTGGCAGGAGTGGAGGGACTCGAACCCCCGGCCCTCGGTTTTGGAGACCGATGCTCTACCAACTGAGCTACACTCCTAGAGCCGCGATG
>DATATH010000108.1:0-6146 GCA_036268895.1 Sphingomicrobium sp.
TGGAAGATCGCCGGCGGCTCGCCTTCGATGGTGCCGACGATTGGCGAATAATGGAGGACTGCCACGCTTCGTTCGGTGCGCAGCGTCCGGAGCTGATTTTCGAGCTTGCGGGACTCGTTCAAAGCTTCATCGACGAACGCCTTGACGATGGGCTCGCCGAACGGGGCCAGCTCGCCGCGGCCGAATCCGCCGAGAAATCCCTTGACGCCGGCGAAGCCGACGCCGTCGATTTCATGCGCCTGCTCGTCGAGAACGATCATTCCTGCTTCGTGAAGGATCGAGCAGACGACTTCGGGCTGACCGCACTCATAATCGTGATTGCCAAGTACCCCGAGCACCGGAATCGAGCAGGCGCGAATGTCCTCGGCGAGTATCTCGGCCTCGCTGGTCTTGCCGAAATTGGTGAGGTCGCCACACAGCACCAGAACATCCGCCTTCATTGAAATCTCGCTGAACAGCTCGCGGTAGGGAGCGACGCTGTCCTCCATCACATGAAGGTCGCCGATCGCGGCGACACGCAGCTTTCCATCAGTCTCGGCCATATTGCTCTTCGAGATTCCCGACGGCTTCGGAAAAGCCCCATTCATCGACATCGATCGCATAGTCGCGCGGCGAGAAAATCCGGCCGCGGCAGATCCTCTTGCCCGGCGGCTTGACCATCATCTGGTCCTTCAGCCTGTTGAGCAGCTCCTCCATCAGCCAGCGGGGAACCCTGTGCCGCTCGCTTGGATAGGCGAAGCGAAAGTTGAGAAGAGCCGTCAGCAGCACTTCCCAATAGAGTTCCATGTGCGACAGGAGCGCCTTCCAGTCGATCCGGTCATTGCACTTCAGGATGATGTGCGCGACGTCCGCTCCATCGTATCGGTGATGGTCCTGGACGAAGATCTTGGACCATATGAATTGCGTTGGCGGCACCAGTCGGACCTTCGCGCCGAACAGCTGAGTTTCCGGTGCGTCGATGAACCAGTCGTCGGTGACGTGGGTTGTGACCGTCGGCATGTTGGTGATGACATCGACAAATAGCTCATCCCGAGTGATTCGGTTGAGCCAACGCTCGTCGACGGTCTCGACCTTGAAGCCACGGTCGCGAAAGTAAGAGAGCATCCTCAACGCGTCGCCGGCCTTGGTGAAGACGTCGACATCCTTCGTCGGCCGGTCGATTCCCGTGTAGCTTGCAAGCGCATAAGTGCCGGATACGAGGAACGGGATGTTCGACTTCGCCATCAGCCGGAGGACTTCCGAATAGAAGGCCTCGGCCGCTGGCGGAGGCTGCATCAGCGGTCCGTTGGTTTGGTTCACCTGCTGGTCCATGCGGCGCCTCAACGGCAGGCCGGTGACGGCGGTTCCGCCTAAACGAACAGCACCGATGCTGGGCGCGTATCGAGGGCGATTGTCCTTAGCACCCCTTGGGAACGCTCGATTCTGGTTTTGGAGGCCGGAGCTTCAGCTCGCGCTTTCGCCGCCGTTTCGCTGATATTCCTCGGCGCATTCGAGGATCACGTCGGCGGCACGGTCAGGGCCCCCGACGCCGATGACATTGTAGGTCTGTCCACGCAGCCGCTTATACGTGCTGAAGAAGGTACTGAGCTCCTCCACGAAGGTCTTGCCGAGCTGGTCGATGTTCCGGATCTTGGCAAACAGCCGGCTTTCGATGAGGCGCGCGATGACGCGGTCGTTGCGGCGCGGTTTCTTGTTCCCCCGATACTGTTCGGCTTCGAGAATTCCGAGGATCCGGACATTGACGATCGAGCCGACAGGAAGGCTCGCTTCCGGAAGGATCAGGAGATCGACAGGATCGCCGTCACCGGCAAGGGTCGAGGGAACGAACGCGAAATCGAGCGGAAAGACCATGCCCAATGGCAGGAACTTGCCGATCCTGAAGCGGTGGCTGTCGGGGTCGTAATAGACCTTCAGGCGGGAGCCGGCCGGGGCTTCGACGATCGCCTGGCACGTCATCTTCGATCGATCGAGTTCGTGCGGCAGGGTCTCGAGCGGCGGCGGGATCATGATTTCGAAATGGCCGGTGCCGGCGGAAGTCGCCGTCCGCTAGACGGCAGGCGGGGCCGGTTCACTTCTTGCCCGCTCGCGACGGCTGCTTTCTCCTGGCTGCTTTCTTGGCGGTCGACTTGGGCTTGGACGAAGCCTTGGCTTTCGCCTTCTTCGCATTCGCGCGCTTTGGAGCCTGTTCGGCGCCCACGGCCTCGAGGCTTCGGCGGCCGATCTGGAGCGCCATGTCCCAGAGAGCCTCGCCCTGCCTCGCACCGGCCCTCGACAGCTTCGCAAGCTCGTCACCGGCTTCCGATGCAAGCGCCCGCGCTCGTCTCGAATCCTTGAGTGCCGAGGCGGTGGCGACGAGCGCCGCGGCAACAACATCCGCGACAAGCGGATTCTTGGCGAGCGCCTTGATGCTGTCGGTGGCCTTGGCGCTGCCCTTTTTTTCCTTCTTCTTTTTCTTCTCTTTGGCCACGATCCCCCCTGACGACTCTGGTTGAGCCGCACTCATACCCTTTTTCGTCACAAGTCTGTAACAGGGCTCTGTTTCAGATTGGCGACATGGTGTGGACCGCTCCCAACGAACCCTTCGCGATCATCTGATGGAAGAGATCTCCGAGTCCATCTCTTCGGCGACCGTCGCTGAAGTGCAGCTGACGCAGCCGGAGCTGCGCTACTTCAACCGTGAGCTCAGCTGGCTCGCCTTCAACCGACGGGTGCTCGAGGAGGCGTGCAACGGACGGCACCCGCTTCTCGAGCGCATTCGGTTCCTTTCGATCTCCGCAAACAATCTCGACGAATTCTTCATGGTGCGCGTCGCCGGCCTGAAGGCGCACCAGGCAATGGGAGTCGAGGAGCTTTCGCCCGAGGGAATGACTGTCGCGCAGCAACTTGCTGCCGTCACCACCGAGGCCGACAGGCTCGTCACCAGCCAGCACGAGGTTTGGGCCGCACTTCAATCGGATCTCGACTCCGCCGGCATGCACGTCGTTGGCGACGAGCCTCTCGACGAGGCTGCCGAGAAATGGCTCGATCAGTATTTTCGAGAGCAGATCTTCCCCGTGCTCACGCCCCAGGCGATCGATCCGGCGCATCCCTTCCCGTTCATTCCGAACAAGGGGCTGACCCTCGTTTTCGAACTGAAGAAAGGAAAGACGAGTGTTCGCGAGCTGATCATGGCGCCGGCGACGCTTCCGCGCTTTGTCCGTCTTCCCGGCGAGGCTGGCCGCTACATTGCGCTCGAGACGCTGATCCGCCGCAAGACCGATTACCTGTTTCCCAAATATGAGGTGCTTCGCGGAGGCGTGTTCCGGGTCATCCGCGACAGCGACATCGAAATAGAGGAAGAGGCCGAGGATCTGGTCCGCTACTTCCGAACGGCGATCAAGCGACGTCGGAGGGGCCGGGTCGTCCGCCTCGACCTCGAGCCGGGCATGCCCGAGAGTCTCGTGCACATGGTGCAGGAGGGACTCGACGCCGCGAGCGCGATCATCTCCCAAAGCCGAGGGTTTCTCGGAATGAACGACCTCTCGCAGCTGGTAGACGAGGACAGGCCGGACCTGAAGTTCCCGCCTTTCAATCCGCGATTTCCCGAGCGGATCCGGGAGCATGGGGGCGATTGCTTCGCTGCAATCCGCGAGAAGGACATCCTGGTTCACCATCCCTACGAGAGTTTCGAAGTTGTGGTGGCGTTCATCCAGCAGGCCGCCGCTGACCCGGACGTCATCGCGATCAAGCAAACCCTCTATCGTGCAGGCAAGCAGTCGGCGATCATCAAGGCGCTGATCGACGCCGCCGAATCGGGCAAGTCGGTGACCGCGGTCATCGAACTCAAGGCCCGCTTCGATGAAGAACAGAACCTCACATGGGCGAACGCGCTCGAGCGCGCGGGCGTGCAGGTCGTCTATGGGTTCATCGACTGGAAGACTCACGCCAAGGTATCGATGGTCATTCGCCGCGAGGAGAAGGGATACCGCACCTACTGCCATTTCGGCACCGGCAACTACCATCCGGTGACGGCGAAGATTTACACCGATCTTAGCTATTTCACGGCCGAGCCGAAGACCGGACGCGATGCTGCAAAGCTGTTCAACTACATCACCGGCTACCTCGAGCCGAAGAACCTCAAGCAGCTGGTGATTTCGCCCCAGAATCTGCGCGCAGAGCTGATCAGACTGATTGACGCTGAAATCGCTTCGAAAAAAGCCGGCAAGCCCGCGGGTCTGTGGGCGAAGATGAACTCACTGGTCGATCCGCTGCTGATCGACAAATTGTACGAGGCGAGCGCGGCGGGCGTTTCGATCGACCTCGTCATTCGGGGCATCTGCTGTCTGAGACCCGGAGTGCCGGGCTTGTCGGAGAACATCTACGTCAAATCGATCGTCGGCCGGTTCCTGGAGCATGCCCGGCTGTGGTGCTTCGCGAATGGACGTGAGCTGCCCAATCCAGACGCGAGGGTCTACATCAGCTCGGCCGACTGGATGCCGCGCAACTTCGATCGGCGGATCGAATATATGTTGCCGATCGAGAACAAGACGGTCCATGCGCAGCTCCTGGATCAGGTGATGGTCGCCAACCTCATCGACAACGAGCAGAGCTGGCGGCTGAACTCCGATGGAACCTACACCAGGCTAAGGCCAAAGGACGGTCAGGAGTTCAATCTTCACAGCTACTTCATGTCCAACCCGTCGCTCTCCGGCCGCGGCCAGGCGCTCAAGAAGGGGAGGCGAGTGCCAAAGCTGCGCTTTGAGCGGGGACGTTGAACCTGAAAGCTATGGGTCGAACGGTGCAGCGGCCGCGCTAACGGCGGTTGGACTTTTACGCAGCCGCGCTAAGAAAGGGGCTCTAACCAGGTGAGTCGCGACCTCATGGAACAACAACCGCTCAAGCGCCTCCGTCACAACGCCACAAAGTGCCGCGATCTCGCCGGAAGCGCAATGACCCCGGCCGCGCGCGATGTGCTGACCGGACTTGCGGAACAATATGAGGAAAAGCTTGTCGCGCTGGAGGCGACGGGGGCGGCCCGGCATCGCCGTCCGGCCTTCAAGTGGCCGCTGAGCTAATTCAAGCCGGTTCCACCATCGGAACGTAAAGCTGCTCGTGATGCGCGGCCATTGCGCGCACACGCTCTTCGTAGCGATCCGCCATCTCATTGTGGACCTTGCGTACACGTGCGTCCCTCGTGTTGAGCGCGTAGGTTCGCTCTTCGGAGGCTCGCCTTCGATAGTAGCTAAGGTCGTTAGTCATGGCGGTCCGCCCCCGACACGCACCGCGGCTCGCCCCGTACGAGTCGCTAATCCGAAATTATCCACAATTTCCGACGAATTTCGAGTGTCTTGAATCACTTATGTGAAGCAAGTTTGCGATTGGGCGGACTTCTTTCGATCGCGCCATGATGCGTGCTAGCCTTGGAGCGGGAGGAAGGTCCATGAAATTGCGTCTCTTCGCGGTAGCGGCCGCATTGTCGATTGCATCGAGCGGGAATGGTGCTCCAGTGCTCGCCCCAGCGGCAAAGCTCGCGTCTGGCTTGCAGCAGTTCGTGAGCGTCCCGTCGGGTCGTATCGCGCTCACCCATGTGCGCGTGATCGACGGTACCGGCGCCGCGCCGATCGAAGATGCAACCGTTCTCATCGATGGATCAAAAGTCGCGGCGGTGCAGCCCGCCTCCGCTCCAATTCCCTCGGCGTACCGAGCCATCGACCTCGCGGGTGCAAGCGTGCTCCCGGGCCTCGTCGGCATGCACAATCACTTGTTCTACATCGCTCGACCGAACATCGACGCCTCGGGGCATTTCGAGGACCACCATTGCGCTTGAGCTCGCGGCTGATGGTCGATGGTGAACGACAAAGCTGTCTGGCAATCGATCGCAACGAGACTCCCGTTGCGATCCCGCGAGAGATCTCTTCGCGATCAGCAAGGCTCAGCGTCCGCCGCGATCGTCGTCGTGGCACCGGCCGAAGATCGCCGATGACATCCTCTCGAACACCCGGCCGATCAGGTTCAGCCCTTCACCCCGCTGCCAGCGATCCCAAACCTCTGTACTTTCCGCCGCGGCGAACATCCTCCTCCGTCTCTTCGCCATCGCATCACCTCAGATTAGGGTTAAGTGTTGCGACGACCTCCTGAGACCACCATCCATTGCAGACACTATAGAG
>DATATH010000109.1:0-2920 GCA_036268895.1 Sphingomicrobium sp.
ATCGTTTCGCCCATTGGCTGTGGGAAGGGAAGCTGTTCTTCCTCGCTCGGCTGGTGAATCATTTCTCGAGGTTCCTGACTGCGATCGATATCCACCCGGGAGCAAAAATCGGCGATCGTTTCTTCCTCGACCACGGTTTCAGCGTGATCGGGGAGACGTCCGAGATTGGCGATGACGTCACCATCTACCAGAGCGTGACTCTGGGCGGCACGAACCCGTCGACGGGTGTCGCCGGCAAGCGTCATCCAACGATCCGGTCGGGTGTCGTCATCGGCTCGGGCGCGCAGGTGCTGGGGCCGATCGAAGTTGGGGAGAACGCGAAGATCGGCGCCAATTCCGTCGTGACGAAAGACGTGCCCGCGGGGTCGACGGTTGTTGGTATTCCGGCAAAGCCGGTGCCGGTCGAGGCCGTCCACTACAGTCCCGGTTTCGTGCCCTACGGCACTCCATGCGGCGAGGACTGCGATCCGGTAAGGGTGCGCATTAACGAGCTGGAGCGCGAGCTCGACGAACTTCGAGCCGAGATCAAGATCCTCAAGGCTGCCCGTCAGCCGCAGCCGAAGGTCAAGAGCGCTTGAGCGTCATCGCGCCGTTCCCGCGCACATGGGACCGGCGCCCAATCGCCACCTTTGATCGCAAAGAGCTGTCGCGGATCCTCGACCTATATGGCCGGATGGTCGCTGCGGGGCACTGGCGCGACTATGCGCTGAGGATCGATCGCGAGGTGGCGGTGTTCGCTGCCTTTCGGCGTCACAGCGAACGGCCCGAAGTCCGGATCGAGAAACGCCCCGCGCTTCGATTGAAGCAGGGGGCGTTCGCATTGATCGACGAGCACGGTTCGGTGCTCAGGCGAGGTCACGAGCTTGCGCCCTTGCTGGCCCCGCTCGAGCGCCGGCTTATGCGGCTGGTTGGCTGATCGCAGCTTGTCGGTCCAGCTCGGGCAGGCGGGCCTGGATCGTCGATGGAAGTCGAGTGACGACCAGCCCTCGCGCCTGGCGCCAGTAGGCCGACAGAAGAAGTAGCGCCGAGCCGATGATAAGAGCCGTCAGCGCGACGTTGAGTTCCACAGCTCCGAACTGCTTGAACAGCTCGGTCAGCGCATAAAGGACATAGGCGAGGGCTGATACGAGCAGCGCTCGGCGATCGACTGCGAGTGCCGTAAGCCCGAACAGGAGGTACAATCCAACGACGAGCAGGGCCTCGCCGGTGCCGACCGCACCGTTGTTGAGGCCAATGAGCGTGAAGATCGGGTGAGCAATCATCGGCGCGGCGAGAAGGTGCAGCCAGAACGCGACGTCCGATCGCCTGGTGGTCCGTGCCCGGTCGGACGCGTCCCACCACATTGCGAACAGGAACATTCCGATCCCGAGAAGCAGTATGAAGCCGAGAATCAGCTTCTTTGCTGCTTCGCTGTTGCCCGGCTGAACGATGCCGACGACGATCGCCAGGAACAGGCCCGCGACTGCAGCTGCGCCCGCGGCGACCGTAATCGGCACGTGGAATCGCCGCCAGTGCAGCCAGGCCGCGCCAGCGGCAATTGCAGCACTGACGCCCCCGACAGTTGCTGCGAGGAGCTGGTTGGGTCCGCTGAACCGGTCGGGACCGATAATCTCGACGAGCAGGAAGCCCGACGTGGCGAGGACTCCGCCGACGAAGGCCAACAGCAGAATGATGGACGGCAGCGCCATTCGCCGCTTAGCGGTGAAGAACAAGGCGAGCGCCCAGGCGGTGACGGCAATGGGCAAGGGAGCAAGGAAGCTCGGTCCGACTTCGCCGTGATCGCTGATGAACAGGCCCGTAGCCTGACCAATACTTTGTCCGATCCAGCCGACCGCGAACAGCAGGATCGCCGCCGCGATTGACACGAAGATGTCGTTAAAGCCGGTGATCAGCCGGAATTGCTCCTCATCCGCGATCGGTGTGGACCGCTGCCGTTCGACATGTGCGCGCAGCGCATCGGCTGCTTCAGCGCTGATCACGCCCGAAGCGACCGCGTCGTCGAGTTCCTGCTGACTGTACATGCCCTCTCCTCCGGGAAAATCCGCCGCGAGGATAGGCCTGGTGTATTATGGTGTCAACACAGCAAGTCGGAGAACCCATTGGCTCCGCCGCCGGCCGGATCCTGCCGATGACGATCCTTCATTCTCCTCATTGCTGCACTGTTCAACGCTCGACCGGGCGCAGCGCCGGTGTCGGGTCGTGCTTCCGCTGGCCGAACGAGGTTGCGGCCCGCGATGGTACAAATTTGGATGTGAATGCTTATTTTGAACCCTGAAGGCCGTTTCAGCGTTGTGACGGCAAAGAGATTTAGAAGGTTTCTGAACGTGATAACCCGGTTCCTTGCCGGCGCCGCCTGTGCGGCGCTGATCAGCGTTTCGATGCCTGTTGCGGCCGCGACGGGCCCTGAGCTGCCGAGCACCCAATTCCAGATCTCACCGTGGGCTGTTCAGGCGGTCGACGCCTTCTATGCCAGCCGCGGCGGATCGCCTTTGTGGCTGCGCAGCGGCGCCGACAGCAACGCCGCCCGTGAGCTCATCGGACTGCTCGAGCGTGCTCCTCTCGACGGCCTCGAAAGCGGTCCGGCGCTTGCCGTCCAGGCCCAGGACCTGATCGTCCGCGCCCAGTCGGGCGACACCGCGGCCCTTGGGGCGGCGGATCGCCTGCTTTCCGCCGCGTGGGTCAGCTACGTCCAGGAACTCCAGCGGCCGCCAAGCGGCATGATCTATGCCGATTCCTGGGCTTCGCCGCGCCAGGACAGCCCGATGCAGATCCTTCAGCGCGCCGCCGCCGCCCCGTCGCTGTCTGCCTACGTGCGAACTGTTTCGGAGGTGAACCCGCTGTACGCTACGCTTCGCGATGCCGGCTGGGCGCAAATGCAGTCGAACGGCGGTGAAATCGATCCTCGAGTGCTCACCAGCCT
>DATATH010000110.1:0-3374 GCA_036268895.1 Sphingomicrobium sp.
CAGGCGGCGGTGCGCTTCGCCGTCGACGCGGTGGCCGAGGGTCTGCTCGACCGCGGCGCGGCGCTGATGACGATCGACGCGGAGGCGCTCGACGCGCTTCTTCATCCGACCTTCGGCCGCGAAATCACCTACGAAGTGCTGGCGACCGGCGTCGCCGCCTCGCCGGGCGCGGCGAAAGGCGAGCTGGTCTTCAGCGCCGCGGTGGCGATCGAGGCGGCGGCCGAGGGCCGCGACGTGATCCTCGCCCGACCCTTCACCGAGGCCGACGACGTCGCCGGTTTCCACGCCGCGGTCGGGATCCTCACCTCGGAGGGAGGCAAGGCCTCGCACGCGGCGCTGGTCGCGCGGGGGATGGGTGTGCCGGCGGTGACCGGCGCGGCGTCGCTGGAGATCGATCCCGAGGCGGGGGAGATCCGGCTCGCCGGCGAGGTCGTCCTGCGGGCCGGTGACCGGGTGGCGATCGACGGCAGCGCCGGGGCGATCACCGCCAACGACGTGCCGCTGGTCGAGCCGGAGATGAGCCCGGCCTTCGAAACGGTGCTGGGATGGGCGGACGAACTGCGCACCCTCGGGGTGCGGACCAACGCCGACACGCCGGTCGACGCGGCGAAGGCGCGCGAGTTTGGCGCCGAGGGGATCGGCCTCTGCCGTACCGAGCACATGTTCTTCGGGGCGGAGCGCAACGAGGCGATCGTCGCGGTGATCCTCGCCGACACCGACGAGGAGCGCCAGGCGGGCCTGCGCAAGCTGCTGCCGCTCCAGCAGGGGGACTTCGAAGAGATCTTCGCCGCGATGGCCGGGCTGCCGGTGACGGTGCGCCTGCTCGACCCGCCGCTCCACGAGTTCCTGCCCTCGCTGCCGGACGTCGAAGAGCGCCTGCGCGAAGCCGAAGAGGCGAAGAGCGCCGACGTCGAGACGCTCGAACATGACCTCGCCCGGATCCGCGTGCTGCAGGAGGTCAACCCGATGCTGGGGACCCGCGGCGTGCGCCTCGGGATCCTCTTCCCGGCGATCTACGAGATGCAGGTGGAGGCGATCTTCGCGGCGCTCAAAGCGACGCGCGACAGCGGCCTCGAGGTGAGCGCCGAGATCATGGTGCCGCTGGTCGACTACCGGCGGGAGCTCGAGATCCTGCGCGAGCAGATCGTCGCGATCGGCGAGCGGGTCGGGGTCGAGCGCGGCCGCGACTACACGGTCGGGACGATGATCGAGCTTCCCCGCGCCTGCCTGCGCGCCGACGAGATCGCCGAGGAGGCCGACTTCTTCTCCTTCGGCACCAACGATCTCACCCAGACCGCCCTCGGCTTCAGCCGCGACGACATCGAGGGCCGCATCCTCGGCCGCTACATCGACGTCAAGGTCTTCGACCGCTCCCCGTTCGAGACCCTCGACACCCCCGGCGTCGGCCAACTCGTCCGCATGGGCGCCTGGCTTGGCCGCAAAACGAAAAACGACCTCAAGCTAGGCGTCTGTGGCGAGCACGGGGGAGACCCCGACTCGATCGACTTCTTCCACAACTCGGGCATCGACTACGTCAGCTGCTCCCCCTATCGAGTTCCCGTGGCGCGGGTGGCAGCTGCCCAAGCCGCAATCCGCGCCGGCGCCTAGCACGCCCTTCGCATCACAGATCCAGCCGAACCGGCTCCCGCGTGACCCGCTCAGCCGCGCAGGTCGACGCGCTCCCCGTCGGGTCCGCCGAATAGGAACAACTCGACCGGCCCTTCGATCTCCCGTCGCCAAGGCGACATCGAGCTACTTAACTCGGCAGCGTCACCCGACTCAAGATTGTGTTCGGCCTCTCTAAGCAATGCCTTCAGCGATTCCGGACACCGCATAGGGCCATTCGGTCCCCAATGCGCCATCAATTGCAACCGCGATCCACATGGTCAAACGTGAGTCCGACTCCAGGCGCGAGGGCATCGGCACATCCGATTTTCGCCCGTTCCGCAACCTGCACCAACGTGAGCCCTGGTTCGTTCCGGATCTCCCGGGGCCGCTTCCACATCCACAGGTCAATCCAGTCGCTCGCCTTGTTGTAGCTCAACGAAGGCTTCCGATTGTGAATGCCGACAAGGCGTCCGAGAGCGCACTTAAATTGCCGCCTCTTGAGTCCCCCCGCAGCAATTTCAAGGTACGAACGCGGATCCGAGTGGAGGCGCTGGGATCTGCACGTACACACTCCGTACTCGGTTTTGAACAACCAGTTTGATGCTGACTTCAGTCTTTATGCCAAAGATCTATTTGAACGGGCGATCGATCGCGAAATTGCGGTCATTGGGGTAACGGATTACTTCACGATCCGCGGATTCCGCGAGCTGCGTGAGATACAGCGAGACGAGTCCAAGCTCATTGAGCTTTTAGGTGATGACGGCGCGGCCAAGGCGAAGGAGATCCTGCTGTTGGCGAATGTCGAGCTGCGATTGAGTGACATCGTCAAGGCCGGGGACCACGAAACGAGAGTCAATCTTCACGTGATTTTCGCCGAGTCGTTGCCTGCTGACGAGATCGAGAAACGCTTCCTTCATCAGCTTCCGTTCCTTTCCGACTCGGCTCCTGACGATCTTGACGAGCAACTGCTCCTCACCGAAGACAATTTGGCGCTGCTGGGCGCTCGACTCAAAGAGCAACATGGTCGTTTCCGCGACGCCAGCGATCTGCGAGTGGGCATGGAACAGGCGGTGGTCTCCCACCAGGCGATCACGAATTTGTTGGCGCGCACGAAAGTGTTTTCCAAGCGACACGTGCTCGTGTTGGCGGCAGACGACCCACTCTCGAAGATCAATTGGGACGGGCCGGGGCATCTCAGTCGGAAGACCCCGATCCAAAAGGCCCATATGTTGTTTTCCGCTAACCCCAAGACTCGTGAATTCGGACTCGGCGCGAAGCATGCGACGGCCGACGACTTCCTGAGAGAGTTCAAGACCTTCAAGCCGTGTATCCATGGCTCGGATGCGCATAAACCTGACGACTTGTTTGTCTTCGCCGAAGACCGCCAGCTCTGGGTTCGGGCAGATCCAACGTTTAACGGCTTGACGCAGCTGCTCTTGGCTCCCGAGGATCGGGTTTATGTGGGCCTTGAGCCGCCAGCCTTGGCGCGTGCACGGGAGGCTGCCTCGAAGACCATCGATAGCGTCGAGTTAGAGCGCGTTCCGCCGTCAGATCCTAAAGCGCAATGGTTCTCTGGATCCTTGCCATTAAATGGCGGCTTGGTTGCCGTGATCGGGAAAAAGGGGAGCGGAAAGAGTGCTTTGGCCGAGGCAGTCGCGCTAGCCGGAAACACGCGGAATGGCGACTATTTCTCGTTTCTGACCAGGGATAGATTCTTGAGCCGTCCAGAGAAGCTCGGAGACCAATTCTCCGTGGTGGTCAACTGG
>DATATH010000111.1:0-2802 GCA_036268895.1 Sphingomicrobium sp.
TCGCAGAGCTTCGGCCAGCGATGATAGAGGACGGAGCGATTGTCGCGGCAGGCCTTCTGGCCGATGGCGCAGGCCAACCAGCTCTTGCCGGTTCCAGTCGGACCAGCGTCATACTGCCGGGTGTCCGGCGTTTGAAGTCCGGATCACGTATCGGTTTCACCCGTGCGCGGGTGATTTCGTTACGGTGGTCGGCGTCCGGCGGCATGCAAGCGCCGATCACCTCATTGTCCGGCAGCCCGATCACACCTTGGCGCTGTTGCCGGCGTGGATGACCAAGACGAATGGGTCTTCGTGCGACCTCATTCAACATCCGCGGCTACCGCTCGAGAAGCTCGCTGAGCTCCATGCCCTGGTCGGCACACTCCTAATCTCGTTGCGAGGGGATTCGCCCTCTACGCGAGGAGCTGGAGATGACGAACGAGCGACGCAACCAAAGAGATTTATTCGAACAAGCAACGATGCCTCCAGAGCTTCCGTCCCATCTCCGGACGGCGCTCACGCCGCTGCTCCGGGTGCTACTGACGGAAGCGGCCGCTCAGGGAATACAGGCCGAGATCGACGATCGGATCGGCGAGGAGGACGGTGATGACCAAGATCACGCCTGAGCACCTGACCCGCAGCGCGTTCGTCTATGTGCGCCAGTCGACGACCGACCAGGTTCTCAACAATCACGAGAGCCGCCGGCGTCAGTATGCGCTCGCCGATCGAGCCCGCGCTCTTGGTTGGGGCGCCGTCGAAGTGATCGACGATGATCTCGGCCGGTCCGGTTCCGGAATCGCGCGGCCGGGCTTCGAGAAGTTGCTGGCCGCGATCTGCGAGGGACGCGTGGGAGCCGTGGTCTCAATCGAGGCGTCGCGGCTCGCCCGTAACGGACGAGACTGGCACACTCTGCTGGAGTTCTGCGGCTTGGTCGATACGCTGATCATCGATGAGGACGGCATCTACGATTCCCGCCACCCGAACGATCGCCTTCTGCTTGGCATGAAGGGCACAATGAGCGAGATGGAACTCTCGCTCTTCCGTCAGCGCTCGCTTGAGGCCCTGAAGCAGAAGGCTCGCCGCGGTGAGCTTTTCCTCACTGTCGCTGTCGGGTTCCTCAAGGTGCGCCACGACCGGATCGAGAAGGACCCGGATCGGCGCGTCCAGGAAGCGATCGGACTCGTCTTTACCAAGTTCACCGAGTTGCAGACGGTTCGGCAGGTTCATCTTTGGATGCGCCAGGAACGGGTGCCGCTGCCGGCAGCCGCATATGGCGCCGAGGGGCGAACCGTCACCTGGAAGCTACCTGTCTACAACACGCTTCACCACATGCTAACGAACCCGATCTACGCCGGCGCCTATGCGTTCGGGCGCACCGGCAGCCGCATCACCATTGAATCCGGCCGCAAGCGGATCGTGCGCGGCTTCCGCAAGGACCGCAGCGTCTGGGAGGTTTTGATCCTCGACCATCATGATGGATACATTGCGTGGGCCGAGTTTGAGAGGAATCAGCGCCTGATCAGCGACAACGCCAACGGTCAGAGCTTCATGAGCCGCGGCGCTGTGCGACGCGGAGAGGCCCTGCTTGCCGGTCTTCTTCGTTGCGGTCATTGCGGCCGCAAGCTCCACGTCGCCTATAGCGGCGAGAACGGGAGTTCGGGGCGCTACCATTGTCGCGGAGGCCATCTCAACCATGGCGGCGATCCATGCATATCGTTCGGCGGCATGCGGATCGATCGCGCGGTTGGCGCCGAGGTGATCGGGCGCCTCCAACCGCTCGGTGTCGAAGCAGCGATCAGCGCTGTGGAGGCACGACAAATCGAGAACACGGAGAAGCGGCGCCAGGTCGATCTTGCCCTTGAGCAAGCCCGCTATGAAACCGCCCTTGCGCGGCGTCGATACGATGCCGTCGATCCCGACAACCGACTCGTCGCAGCTGAACTCGAGCATCGATGGAATGAGCGTCTGCTTGCGGTGCGTACCCTTGAAGACGAACGGGACACGCTCGCAGCGGGTCCACAGTCTTCGCTCACCGTCACGGAACGGCAACGTTTGCTCGAACTCGGTGCCGATGTCGAGCGGGCCTGGGACAGCCCGGGTGCGACACCCGCGATCCGCAAGCGGATTATCCGCACGTTGATCGACGAGATTGTTGTTCGCGTCGAGGATGACGCGCTTAGTCTCGTGATCCGATGGCAGGGCGGCGACCACACGCCCTTGCGCGTGCGCAAGAATCGCGTCGGCGAGCATCGGTGGGGTACGGATGCCGCTGTGGTCGAACTCGTGTCCGTGCTGGCGCGACAGATGCCGGATCAGGCAATTGCAGCCGTGCTCAACAGAGCCGGCAAGACGACCGGTAAGGGCAACGGTTGGACCCGTTCACGCGTGTGCTTCCTGCGCAACCACCGGCATATCGCACCTTACCGGGAAGGCGAGCGAACGGAGCGAGGAGAGGTGACACTTGGTGAGGCCGCCACGATCCTCAATGTAAGCGAAGCGACTGTTCGGCGCCTGATTCAAGAGGAGGTCCTTCCAGGCCATCAGCTTTGTAAAGGCACGCCCTGGGTGATCAGCGCAAGCGACCTCGAAGACGAGAAGGTCAAGCACGCCGCCGATATCCGTCGCCATCGACGTCCGCCGTCTGACGATCCGCGTCAGAATACCTTGGCTTTGTAGCGTGATAGCGAGATGGGAATCATGAAGCGGACTCGGTGCCGCCGACCAGAGCGAGGTTGTCGTGAGCGTCGATCCAGTCGCCCTCCGAGAGCTTCTGGAACAGGGCGCGGTCCAGACCGCGGACGGCGCGATAGTCGACGTCTTCGA
>DATATH010000112.1:0-25131 GCA_036268895.1 Sphingomicrobium sp.
GGGCGCTGGGTACAGGATGTGGACGATGCCCTCGTAGACCGACACTCCGGCGCCGAGCGCGAAGACCAGGACGGCAACGACGAAGCTCCAGAAATAGAGCTCGCGGCCATAGCCGAAGGGGTGGAGCTTGTCGGGCGGCCGGTTGGAGGCGTGGCGACCCCACATGAGGAGAAGCTGGTTGGTGGAGTCGACAACGCTGTGAACACCCTCGGTCAGCATCGCCGACGAGCCGGTGATCGCGGCGGCGACGAACTTCGAGGCGGCGATCCCCAAGTTCGCAAGGAGTGCGACGACGAGGGTCCGAGTGCTGGTCGTCGGAGCGCTCATCTGGCCGCGGCCGGTCCTTTCACCAGCTTTCCCCCCTTCACCACGGCATCGACATGCTCGAGCAGCGACACGTCGCGAAGAGGATCGCCGCGCACTGCGATGAGATCGCCGTAGCGGCCACGCTCGATGACACCGACGTCCTTCCGCCCGAGCGCGTCGGATGCATTGAGCGTGGCCGCCTGAATCGCCTGCAGCGGGGTCATCCCCCACTGGACCATCTTGGCGAACTGCTTGCCGTTGTCGCCGTGCGGATAGACGCCGGCGTCCGTGCCGAAGATCATCTTCACTCCGGCCCTGACTGCGCGCTGAAAGGTCTGGCGTTGTTTCAAGCCCACCATCCGCTCCTTGTCGAGGCTCTCCTGCTCGGTTCCGTTGGAGGTGCCGGCGGCAAGGATATAGTCATCATTGTATATATCCATGTCGAACCAGGTGCCGTGCTGCTTTGCGAGCTCTATCGTGGCGTCGCTTGCAAGGCTCGCATGCTCGATCGTGTCAATCCCGGCGAGGATCGCATCGCGGATGCCTTCGTCGCCGTGAGCGTGCGCCGCGACCTTCAGCCCGAGCATGTGCGCCTCGTCGGCGATGGCCTTCATCTCCTCATAGGAAAGCTGCTCGGCGCCGACACTGTCACCGAGCGAAAAGACACCGCCGGTCGCGCAGATCTTGATGACCTCGGCGCCGTGCTTGTGGACCCAGCGGACCTTCTCGCGGGCGTCCTCCGGTCCGCTGACGATGTTCGGCCCCTTCTTCTCGAGCGAGGGCGGAAGGCCGTCCGTGTCGTCGCAATGGCCGCCGGTCGCGCCCAATAGATAGGTGGCTGGAATGATCCGCGGACCGACGATCCAGCCACCGTCGATCGCCTGCTTCAGACCGACGTCGTCGAAATCCCCCGAGCCGACATTGCGGACGGTCGTGAATCCGGCGTCGATGTCCTTGCGCGCATTGTAGGGACCGATCGCAGCCCAGAAGCTGTCGGTGTATTTCAAGCCTTCATAGCCGCCGACCTCGGCCAGGCTGTTCATGTGTACGTGCATGTCGATGAGGCCGGGCAGCAGTGTCTCGCCCGGAAGGTCGATCTGCCGCGCTCCCGGCGGCGCCTTGATCGATCCCGCGCTCCCGATCTCTTGGATCTTCCCATCGTCGCCGATGAGGATCGCGGGATGATCGATGTAGCGGCCGCTCGTTACATCGAGCATCCGATCCGCCGTGACCACCGTCGCTGCCTCGGCAGAGGCGCTGCCAAGCACGGCCGCAGCAACAGCCAGAAGCCAGTATTTCATTCGTTCAACCCCCCAAAGCTTAGCAATGCTCGTGCGCGAACAGGCGCCAGGTCGGGCATAATGTCTGCCGGGAAGACTGCAACATGACCGCGCCGAGCATCGAGGAAGCGCGGCCAAAAAGGCTTCCGGTCAGATGTGGATCACTCGCCCGAACGCCGCGAGCACCGATTCATGCATCATCTCGGACAAGGTCGGGTGCGGGAACACGGTCTGGATGAAATCGTCCTCGACCAGTTCGGCGGTTTTCCCGATCGTATAGCCCTGGATCAGCTCGGTCACCTCGGCGCCGATCATGTGCGCGCCCAGCAGCTCGCCGGTCTTGGCGTCGAACACCGTCTTCACGAAGCCATCGGTCTCGCCGAGCGCGATCGCCTTCCCGTTGCCGATGAAGGGGAACTTGCCGACCTTCACCTGATAGCCGGCTTCCTTGGCCTTCGCCTCGGTCAGGCCGACGCTCGCGACCTGCGGCCGACAATAGGTGCATCCCGGGATGTTGAGGGGATCGGTGTAGTGCGGGTGGGCGTCCTTGTTGCCGAGCTCCTTGGCGATCGCTTCGGCAGCGGTGACGCCCTCGTGGCTGGCCTTGTGGGCAAGCCAGGGCGGCCCGGTGATGTCGCCGATGGCCCAGATGCCCGGCACGCTGGTGCGGCCATGTTTGTCGACGTCGATGTGCCCCTTGGTGGCCTTTACACCGAGCGCCTCGAGACCGATGTTTTCGGTGTTGGGAACAATTCCGACGGCAACGATGACGTGGCTGAAGCGCTGCTCGGACGACTTGCCGTCGCTGGTCTTGATCGTCGCCGCGACACCCTTGGAATCCGCCTTGAGGTTCTCGACGCCCGCGCTGGTGAGGATGGTGAGGCCCTGCTTCTGTAG
The DNA here is from genome assembly GCA_036268895.1 of Sphingomicrobium sp. Classification (GTDB taxonomy): domain Bacteria; phylum Pseudomonadota; class Alphaproteobacteria; order Sphingomonadales; family Sphingomonadaceae; genus Sphingomicrobium. Next base: position 2,484 of record DATATH010000112.1, read on the forward strand.
GCTCTTGGCGAGCTGTGCGCTGACTTCGGAATCCTCGACGGGGACCACTCGGTCGAGCATTTCGACGACCGTCACCTTGGCGCCGAGATCCGCGTAGAAGCTCGCGAACTCGATCCCGATCGCACCCGAACCGATGACGAGGAGCTGGCTCGGCATTTCGGGCGGTGTCATCGCGTGTCGATATGTCCAGATTGCCTTGCCGTCCGCCTTGGCGAACGGAAGGTCGCGGGCCCGAGCACCGGTAGCGAGAATGACGTGCTTCGCCTCGAGCTCGCTCGTCTTGCCGTCCGCGCCCGTGACCGACAGCCTGTTCCTGGCGGTCAGCTTCCCCTCGCCCATCACGACCGTGATCTTGTTCTTCTTCATGAGATGCGCGACGCCCTGGTTGAGCTGCTTTGCGACCGCGCGGCTCCTGGCGACGACCTTGCCGATATCGAACGAGGGTTTCTCGTTGCTGAGGCCGTAGGCTTCGGCGTGCTGAAGATAATGGTAGATCTCGGCCGTCCGGAGCAGCGCCTTGGTCGGTATGCATCCCCAGTTGAGGCAGATGCCGCCGAGGTTTTCGCGCTCGACGATCGCGGTCTTGAGGCCGAGCTGCGCAGCCCTGATCGCGGCGACATAGCCGCCGGGCCCGGAACCAAGGACGATCACATCATATCGGTCAGCCATTATCGTTCTTCCTCTGCCGCGATAGCCCGCGGCTGGTTGTTCTTGTCGAGCGCGACAAAGGTGAACTCGCCTTCCGCAACGAGGGTTTCTCCATCCCCGTCCCGTTCGCGCGCAATTGCCTCTGCCCTGAGGCGCAGCGAGGTGCGGCCCTGTTTCAAGAGGTCGACGTAGACGCTGAGTTCATCGCCGACCGCCATTGCCCCGGGAAATTTGAGCTGGTCGGCAGCGACGAGTATCGCCTTGCCACCAGTCCGGCGCGAAGTGAACGAGCCGCAGGCGAGACCAAGCTGGCCCATCAGCCAGCCGCCGAACACGCCGCCATAGGGGTTCGTGTCGGCCGGCATCGCGGTGACTCGGATCACCGGTATCCGCTCCTTTTGGCTCAACCCAGCATTCCCAGCGGGTTCTCGACGAGCCGCTTGAACGCCTGCATCAGCCTGGCGCCGTCAGCCCCGTCGATCGCCCGGTGGTCGAAGCTTCCAGTCGCGCTCATCACCGTCGCGATCTGGAGCGAATCGTTGATGACGTACGGCCGCTTTTCGCCTGCGCCGATCGCCATGATCATGCCCTGGGGCGGATTGATGACGGCCTCGAACTGCTTGATCCCGAACATGCCCATGTTCGAGAGGCTCGCAGTGCCGCCCTGGTATTGCTGAGGTTGGAGCTTGCCCTCGCGCGCGAGGCCGGCGAGCTCCTTCATCTCGGTCGAGATGGCGGAAACGCTCTTGGTATCGGCACTACCGATGATCGGAGTGATGAGACCCGCCGGTATCGAGACCGCGACCGAAATGTCCGCGCGATGATATTTGAGCATGTGATCGCCGGCAAAGGCGACGTTGCATTGCGGCACTTCGATCAAGGCGTGGGCGAGCGCCTTTATGAGAAGGTCGTTGACGCTGAGCTTGATGCCTCGTGGCTCCAGCGCGGCGTTGAGCTCGGTCCTCAGCTTCAGGAGCGCATCGAGCAGGATGTCGACCGTCAGATAGATGTGCGGGACCTGCTGTTTCGCTTCGCTCAGGCGGCGGGCGATGGTCTTGCGGATGTTCGAGAGCTTGACCTCTTCGTGGGGGATCGCCTGCTCGATTGGCCCCGGCATGACGAGGTGGGTCGAGAGCGCTCCCGGAGGCGCTGCAGGCGCTCCGCCGGGTACAGGCACAGCTCCAGGAGCTTTGCCGACGGCAGAATCGACATCGGCGCGTACGATTCGCCCGCCCGGGCCGCTGCCCTTCAGGGACGTGAGGTCGATGCCCTGTGCCTGAGCGAGGCGACGAGCGAGCGGCGAAGCCTTGACCCGCTCGCCTCCTGGGCTCGGGGCGGCGGCCGCACCCGGCGGCAGCGGGGCTTGGGCGGCCTTGGGCGGCGGCGGCGGGGGTGCTGGAGGAGCCTTGGGAGTTTCATCGGCCTTTGGCGGTGACGGTGCCTTGGGCGGCGCCGGCGCTGCAGTGTCGGCCTTGGGGGCGGCATTCGCGGCAGCCTTCGCGTCCTCGCCTTCGCCGGCAAGGATGGCGATCGGAGCGCCGACCTTCACGCCATCGGTGCCCTCGGGCACCAGGATCTTGGCGACCGTCCCTTCGTCGACCGCCTCGAACTCCATCGTCGCCTTGTCGGTCTCGATTTCCGCGAGGATGTCGCCCGAAGCGACATGATCGCCCTCCTTGACCAACCACTTGGCAAGAGTTCCCTCCTCCATGGTGGGGGAGAGGGCGGGCATCTTGAGTTCAATGGGCATGGTGCTGAGGTCCGTGCGAGGAATGCTCGCGCGGCTCAAAGCCAATGCGGCGGTTGCGGTCAAGCCTGCGCCGAATTTACCGGGCGGTGGCTTGCGCTTAAGCGCGGTTTAACGCAGCACCTGTTTTCTAAGATGGGGGACGATCCCAAACGCACCTACCTCGTCGTCGTCGACGACAGCGCCGAAGCGCGCGTGGCGCTCCGTTTCGCTGCGCGAAGGGCGGCCAAGACCAGCGGCAGGGTCGAGGTTCTTGGGATCGTCGAACCGCAGGACTTCGTTCAGTTCGGCGGGGTTCAGGCGGCGATTGAGGAAGAGCAGCGGCTGAGGATACAAGGCGTGGTCAGCTCGGCGATCGGGGAAATCCTCGACGAGTCGGGAGTCGAGGCGAATATCGTCGTCCAGCACGGAGACCCGGTGAGAACGGTGAGGGATTATCTTGCCGGACGCGATGAAGTCGCAGCGCTGGTGCTCGGGGCCGCAGCGAGCGGAGACCCGGGGCCGCTGGTTGCCCATTTCACCGGTCACGACGCTGGAAAGCTGCCCTCGCCGGTCATGATCATTCCAGGAAGTCTCAGCGACGAGCGGCTCGAGGCTTTGAGTTAGGGGGGAAAGAATGAACAGGAAGAAGGTCTCTGAGCCGAGCTATCTCAGATGCCTCGCGAGTATCTTCGTGGGCACATTTCCGGTTTTCCTCCTTTTCGGCGTCGCCGCGGTCTTCGGCGCCAACACCGTGATCTTCAACGGCAAGCGGGTCTACGGCTTGGTTGCGCTCCTCGATGCAGTGCTTTTGAACGTCGTCTATGCGATCGTCTTTGCAATACTTCAGAAGTTCGGGTTCCTGCTCCTCGACGTCATGCAGGGCCGCAGGACATGAAGATCTAGATCGCCCGGGAAAGTATTTCGCCAAGGCTCACGCAGCCGGCCTCGTCTTCGTCGGTGAAGCGGCCCCTGTTGGGGCTGTCGATGTCGAGCACTCCCAAGACCTCGCCGTCGCGGATCAGCGGGACCACGATCTCGCTGTTCGACGCGCTGTCGCAAGCGATGTGGCCGGGAAAGGAATGAACGTCCTCGACCCTCTGGACCTGCCGGCTCTTGGCGGCGGCACCGCACACGCCCTCGTCAAACGTCATCCGGATGCAGGCGGGGCGGCCCTGGAAGGGGCCCAGCACCAGCTCGCCGCCCTGGTTGCGGTAGAAGCCGACCCAGTTGATGTCGGGCAACGTCTCGAAGATCAAAGCTGACGCATTGGCCATATTGGCAATCGCGTCCGGCTCTCCCGCGACGAGCCCCTCAAGAGCGCTCGCGAGGTCGCGGTACATGGTCTTCTTGTCCGCAGCTGCGATCTTGAAATCATACATCAGTCGAAGGCCACCTTTCCGCGCGTCAGCTTGATTGCGCTTCGCTTGCGCTTCTTGTCCACGCGCTCCGCCTTGGCTGCCCGGCTCGGCCGCGTCGGCTTGCGCTTGGCTTGTACCACATGTGCGGCGGCAATCATCTCCGCCAGTCTTTTCCTTGCATCGGTCCGGTTCGCCTCCTGGGTCCGGAAGCGGCGCGCCGTGATGATGAGCTCGCCAGAGTTTGTCACACGGCTTCCTGCGATCCGCTTCAGGCGCTCATAGGCATCCGGACTGAGGCCGAGCTTGAACAGGTCCACCCGAAGCTGAACCGCGCTCGCCACCTTGTTGACGTTCTGCCCGCCGGGCCCGGTTGCAGCGAGGAAGCTCTCGCTGAGCGCCTCCTCCGGAACATCGGCATCGTCAGGCCGCATTGCACCACGTTCCGAAATAATCGGGAAGGGGGGCGCTAGCATCGATCGCAGCCTTGCCCTGACGCGGAACGACGAGCCGAACCGCATGAAGCAGCAGTGGCCCGCCCGGGACACCATAGACCCGGTCACCGAGGATTCCCCGTCCGAACGCCTCGCGCGCGTGGGCGCGAATCTGGTGCGTCCGGCCCGTAAGCGGCTGAAACTCAACCAGAGTGGAGCCATCACGAACCTCGAGCCGGCGCCAGCGCGTTACAGCGTTTTCACCATGTCGATCGGAGACCATCTTCCACCCGGCCTCGGCGCTCGACCGCTTGGCAAGCGGAACGTCGATCACCCCGCTCTCCTCTCCGATCGTCGCCGCAACAACCGCAAGATAATATTTCTCGACGATCCGAGCTTCAAATGCCCGCTGGAACAGTGCCCTGGACTTTGGCGTGCGCGCGAAGAGCAGACAGCCGCTGGTGTCGGTGTCGAGCCGGTGCATCGGCGTCGGAGATCGTTTGAAGCCGCACTTCAATTCATCCAGTCTGGATGCAATCGAATCGCCGCCGCGCCTCGGTGCGTCGACCGGGAGAGCTGCCGGCTTGTCGATGACGATCGCCTCGGCGTCGATGAAGAGGATCCAATCGTTAAGGGTCACTCCCTGTCCTTGATGGGAGCAAAGCCACTTCGCAATCCCGCTTGCGCAAAGCGCTCGATACCCCTCGTCCTGCCCTTGCAGGAAGCACCCCATAAAGCCACGGCTGTGGATGCTTCTGTGACTAGCTTGCAACAAGCTAGGGAATCCAGCGAGTTAGGAAATATTAACCTTTTCCCTTCAGACCTCGAATGGTTAATGAGAGCTTCAGGGCCGTTAAGAGCGAGTAACGCTTCCGGCCGCGAACGGGGGAAAACGCGATGCGCGTGCTGCTGATCGAAGACGAGCCGACGACCGCCAAGAGCATCGAGCTGATGCTCGGGACGGAGGGCTTCAACGTCTACACGACCGATCTCGGGGAAGAGGGCCTCGACCTTGGCAAGCTGTACGATTACGACATCATCCTTCTCGACCTGAACCTTCCGGACATGCACGGCTACGACGTGCTGAAGAAGCTCCGGACGGCGAAGGTTTCAACTCCGGTGCTGATCCTGTCGGGCATCGGCGAGATGGATTCGAAGGTCCGTGCGCTCGGTTTCGGTGCCGACGATTATGTCACCAAGCCGTTCCACCGTGACGAGCTGGTCGCTCGCATCCATGCGATCGTCCGCCGCTCGAAGGGCCATTCGCAATCGGTCATCCGCACCGGCAAGCTCGCCGTGAACCTCGATGCCAAGACCGTCGAGGTCGACAGCGCCCGGGTCCACCTCACCGGCAAGGAATATGCGATGCTGGAGCTCCTTTCGCTTCGCAAGGGCACGACGCTCACCAAGGAAATGTTCCTCAATCATCTTTATGGCGGGATGGACGAGCCCGAGCTCAAGATCATCGACGTGTTCATCTGCAAGCTTCGCAAGAAACTGAGCCTCGCCTGTGGCGGCGCCAATTATATCGAGACCGTCTGGGGCCGTGGCTATGTGCTTCGGGATCCCGAGGAAGTGAGCGAGCCGGAACCGCAGGCCGCCGTCGCATAGGATTTCAGCTAGGGGGCAGGGAGAGGCGGGACGTCAAAAACGTCCCGCCTTTTTCTTTGCCTGGTCAGGACCGGTCGGCAGGGGACCAACCGGCCCTGGCCAAGCGCGCGGGACCCGATTTTGTCGGCTCGCGCATAGGGCGTCGTACTAGTGATACGGACGCCGAATTCTTTCGGAAAATTCGTCGACCTGAAACCACGACAAGGTGGTCGCGCCGTTGCCGGAGAATAGTCATCGCCTTTCGTCACTCGATGCTCCCCTTTTTTTGAGTGAGGAGCCGGAGCACGCGCGTTGGGGGAGGTTGCGCGCGCACTCGGGCGTGAGTTGGTTCCCTCCGCCTCCCTTTCGGTTCATGTGAGAGTGATGAGCTAGAGGACGCAGCTCGCGCCAATCACGAGCGCGCGCCCTCGTCTGGACCGATCGCCATAATAAATCCGTCCCCTCTCGCCTTCGTTGAGGGAGAGGTGAAGCGAGAGGGGGCCAAGCTCGCGAGAAACCCCCAGCCGCCAGTCGAAAGCCGTCCGGTACCGCTCGTCTCCCGCTGGCGATTTTAGCGGGACGAGCATTCCAACATGGCCGTCGAGGCTCCATTTGGACGCCGGACTGACGCTTCCATTGACCTCGCCGTAGGCGGTCCAGAGGCCGCTTTCGGAATAATGGGGCGAAAAGAAAAATCTCGAAGACAGTCCCCCGCGCGAAATGCCCGCATAGATCTCCGCGTAGGACCTGGCCGATTCGCTCCCCGAATAATGGGAATAGGTCGAGTTCGTGACCCCCAAGTCGAGCGTCGTCCCCGATCGAAGCCTCCTGGCATAACCGCCGCTGAGCTCAAAGCCGAACGGCGATGGATCTCCGTTCTGAAGCACTCCTGTCCCGGACGCTTCCGCGTAAAAGCCGGAAGGGTTGTCATAGGCAAAATCAAGGACAGCGACGGGCCGGCCCCCGCTCAGCGAATAGCCGCGGAAGCGATCATCGCTGAATAGGGAAACGGTCGCTCCGACCTCCGCTGCCACTGGCGCTGCAAGCGAAGACGAAATGAAGAAGGCAGAAAGACAAGCAGCGCTCCTAGTGAGCGAACCTCGCGCTCGACATGTGCGCCCCCCCGGCGCAGGAACAGTCACAGCCGCTCGCTGCGCGCGCGAGCGTGGCGCAGGCATCGATCGTCCCGCCGATCGGCCGGTCCGTGATCAGGGTCATTCCGGATCGCCGCTTCTGCCGGACGAGTGCCGCCAGGCCGCTCACATGGGCGGCGGAGAAGGAACTCCCATTGACCAGAAACCATCTTCCTCCCGGCTCCGTCGTTGGCACATCGCGGCCCGGCGCGATGTAAACATCGCCCGACAGGCCTGCAAATCCATCCGAAACCGCGATCACGCCGGGGACGGAGGCGGGAAATCCGCCTTCTGGCTTGTTCTTGTCATAAGCCGTGACGACGACCGAGCCCCGCTCGAGAGCCGCCTGCAACAATGTTCGGAGCAGCCGGCTGTCGGCGCCGCTGAGGCTGAGATTGATGATGTCGGCCCTTTCCCCGACCGCGAAATAGAGCGCCTTTGCAAGGCTGAGACCGTCGCAGACGGTTGCTTCATGTTGTTGCCAGCAGGCGCGCAGCCCAAGGATCCGGGCTCCAGGAGCAATCCCTGCGATCCCGATGCCGTTGTCGCTCCTTGCTGCGATCACTCCGGCGACCCCGGTCCCATGTGCTTCGGGCATTTCACTCTGCCCGGCGACGAAATTCCTGTTGAGAATGACCTGGCCGGCAAGGTCGGGATGGTTCGCCTGAATTCCGCTGTCGATGACCGCGACCTTAACCCCACGTCCGGTCGAGACCCGATGGAGGTCCGCGAGGTCCCAGGCCTTCGCGGCCGGCTGCGCCGGATAGAGCGGGTCATTGTGCGAGGCCGGGCCGCCCTGCGCCTCGTAGAGTCGCACCGGCTCGGCCCAGGCGACCTTCGCGTCGTGCGACAGTTCGTCGAGGGCGGCCTTGGTCGACTGGCCGTCGGGAACCGCCATGATGAAGCAGTCAACTCCGATCATCGCCATCGGCCAGCCGTCGACGAAGGTGAGCCTGTGCTCGCGGGCAATCGCGCGGGCGAGGCGCTCGCGGCCGCTCCTGGTGAGATCGTCGCCATAGCCCCCGCCGTAGGCGCTGTTCGGCCGGAAGTGCTCGGGCGGATGATTGACCATGACGAGGATCTGGCGCTCGGGCGCGATCGTTGCCGACCCCTGGCCAAGGGCCGGAGCCAACGGCGCAAGCAGGGCGATGCCCGCAAGAACCGCGAGCAGGTGGCGGAGTGCGTTCACGAGGTCGATCCGTCGATCGGCTGGGCCATCAGCACGTGCCTGTCGGAGCGAAGCCTTGCGAGCGTTTCTCGCCTCGAAGCCGGAGCTACGCGCAGGAGAAAGGCGTCGGCCGAAGTCGGACCGCCCACCACCCTCGCTCCGTTCGCCCTTAGAAGATCGCGCATCTGCGATTCGGTCGTGTCCGAGCGGAACATCGCGATGACATTGGCCGATTGCGGCGGAGGCGCCGAGCCGAGCGCCTGATAGGAGGGCTGGCTGAGCGAGAACAGGACCGTTCCCGCGATCGCAACGAAGGCGACCTGCACCGTGGCAAGCGCAGCAACGGCAGGCCGGGTGAGGGTCTCCCAGAGACCCTCGGCGTCGCTCGCGAGCCTGTTCCACCAGCTCTGCCGGACTCGTGCTGGCCTTAAGGCCGCGACGGGCTCGGGAGCCTCGAGCCTCTGCTTCAGCCGCGCCCATCCCGTGTCGATCTCGGGCGTCATGCCGGCGAATTCCTCGACCATGTGCCGTTCGAACGCCAGCTGGCGGCGGCAATGGGCGCAACTCGAGAGATGAGTTTCGACAAGAGCGAGTTCGTCTCCCTCGAGCTGCCCGGTGACGTACCATGGAAGCAGCTCCTCCGCGTCGTGATGCGGCTGAATTCCGGTTTCGATCGGGTTGGGCATGGCCCTAACTCCTAAAGCCAATCGGCCAATGTGCCGGAAAGCGTCTGCCTGAGGCGCCGCCTGGCGTGGAACATCCGGGTCTTCACGGTGTCGACGGGGCAGCTCAGGATCTCGGCGATGTCGCGATAGCCAAGTTCATGGAAGTAGGTGAGGTCGACGACCGCCCGCTGCTCGGCCGAAAGCTTGGCCATCGCGCTGACGAGCGCGTTCCGGATTCGGCTCCGCTCGAGCTCCTCGTCGGGAGCCGGATCGTTGCTGGCCCGCGTGTCGTGCCCGTCGTCCTCGATTGGATCGGGCCAGCGCGAACGCGCCTTCAATGCCTTGCGATAGGCAATGGCGAACACCCAGGTCGACAATTTGCTTGTCCCTCTGAAGCTGCCTGCCGTTTGCCAGACCACCATCATCGTATCGTCGAGCACCTCTTCCACGAGCTGCGGACGCTTGAGAAGGTTGATCAGGAACCGGGCCAGGCGAGGCTGGTAGATCCGGTACAACCGCTCGAACGCGTCCACGTCACGCGCTCTGACCCGCTCGAGCAGCTCGAGTTCATCAAGCCCGCCCGGCGAGGCGAGATCAGTCCTGGGGCGAATTGCCGTCCCTGCTGCATTCACATTCGGACCCTCCCGCATCGGCTAGGTGCCTTCCTCCGCTGCAAAGGTTCACGAATGTCCCGCATCGTAGCATTTTTAAGGAGCTCCGGCGGCGGTCCTCGAAAATCGGCGTTCGTGAGAAAAGCCGAGAGGAAAGCGACACGCATGCTATTGCCCTTGCCACGTCCGCATCGGCTCTCTTGAGGAGCGTCAGCAAAGATGTCCCGCTTGGTAGATGACCAATAGTTTCACCTTCGAAGGGTTCGTCCTCGACACCAAGGAGCGCCGCCTCCTTGCCGAGGGGCGACCGGTCGAGCTCAACGGCCGCTATCTCGATGCCCTGGCGCTTCTAGTCAACGAGCCGGGCAAGCTCGTGTCGAAGGACCGCTTTCTCGATGAAGTGTGGAAAGGAGTGCCGGTAACCGACGAAGCGCTGACCCAGTGCATCAGAACGCTAAGGCGAACGCTCGGCGATGATGCCGGCAAACCGCGCTTCATCGAGACCGTGCCCAAGCACGGCTACCGCTTCATCGCTTCGGTGCAGTCGCTCGATCAAGGCCGCACCCCTCTCCTGGAAAATGACTCGGAGCGGTGGAGGGAGTTCGTAATTCTGGGCTCGGCGGGGACACTCGGGGGCGCCGCGGCTGGCGCGATCGGAGGGCTGATCTACGGTTTTGCCTCGTCCGCATCCGGCGTCGGAGCCATTTCGGCGCTCCTCGTCCTCCTTTTCGTCACCCTGCTCGTCGCGGCGCTTGGCGGCGCGGGCGTCAGCTTTGCAATCGCGAGCACAGCTTTTGCACAAGTTCGTTCCTGGCAGCTTGTAACGCTTGCAGGAGCGGCAGGCGGCCTCTTCGTCGGAGCATTTGGAAAGCTTTTGGGGCTCGATGCATTCACGTTGCTCGTCGGCCGGGCCCCGAGCGGAATCACCGGGGCGATGGAGGGTCTGCTGGTCGGCGCCGGCGTCGGCCTTGGCAGCTGGTTTGCGTTCCGAAACGGTTCGGTGCGCCGCGGTAGCGCGCTTGCCGGCCTCACGGGAGCGGCCGCCGGCCTTATCGTTTCCCTACTTGGCGGACGACTGATGCTTGGAAGCCTCGAGCTCGTCGCCGAGACCTTTCGCGCTCGCACCTGAAGCTCGACCAGATCGCCGGTCTTTTCGGCGAGGCCAAGATCTCGACGATGACGAGGTTCGGAAGCACGATCCTGGAAGCGGCGCTGTTCAGCTCCTGCGTTGTCGGCGCGATGATGCTCGCGCGGCGAAGGTTCGGCGCCAGGGCTTGAGAAAGGAAATTCGCGCCACGCGGCGAGCCGCGATTGATCGCGCCTATGCCTCGACGAGCAGGCGGCTTCGCGGGCGGCGGGCCGGAAGGACGATCGACTTCGTCGCTGGCTCGGCCTCGGCCTCGTCCATCCGCCGCCAGCCGTCGCGCCCAAGGCGCTCCAGCGGCCTGAAGCTCGTTTTGTAGGCCATTCGTGTTGAGCCTTCGACCCAGTAACCGAGATAGACGTAAGGAAGACCGGCCCGAGCGGCGCGGACGATATGGTCGAGGATGATATAGGTGCCGAGCCCCTTCCTCGAATCAGGACCGACGTCGAAGAAGCTGTAGATCATCGAGAGGCCATCGCCCTGCTGGTCCGAAAGGCAGGCGCCGACCAGCTTGCCCGGACCGCCGTCGGTCGAGGGTTCCCGATATTCGATGACGTAGGTGCGCACGGGCGTCTGCTCGACCATGTCGGCAAAATCGCTCTCGTCCATCTCGGCCATCCCCCCGCCCGGGTGCCGGACAGCGAGATAGCGGCGAAGGAGTTGGTATTGCTCCTCGGTCGTCCACGGCTTGCAGGCACTGACCTCGAGGTCGGCGTGGCGGCGGATAAGCTTGCGCTGCGTCGAGTTGGCCTCGAATTCCGCCGCGAGCACACGGACAGACACGCAGGCGGAACAGTCGATGCAGCTTGGGCGGTAGGCAACCGACTGGCTTCGGCGAAAGCCGATGCGCCCGAGCGCCTCGTTGAGCTCGGCCGAATGGCGGCCGGTCAGTTCGGTGAATACCTTCCGCTCGACCTTGCCCGGCAGGTACGGGCACGGGCTCGGGTTCGTTACGAAAAACTTGGGAAAGCGAAATGGTGCGCTCACCCTGACCTCGCTCAAATGGTTACGTAGCCGTTTATGCGACTGGTAAACGCCGATGAAAAGACTTCGGATGCCTCAATTTCAATGGAATATTGCTGTTGTCCCGCCAAGAGACAGCAAAATGTCGCGCAAGCGACACACAATTCAGTCGAGTTGCGCCCGCTCCACCCTGAACCCAGCTGCTTCGAGTCGCGCGACCACGTCGTCGATCGACTGGGCGTCGCGGGCCTCGCACTCGACTTCGATCATCGTGTCCTTGGCGGGCAGCCTGGTGAAGATCCGGCTGTGGTTGATTTCGATGACATTGACCCCGGCCTCGTAGACCTTGGCGGTGATCGCCGCGAGCGCTCCTGGCTGGTCGTGCGCGGCGACGTGCAGACGGGCAATGCGCCCCTGCCGGACGAGGTCACGAACGAGCACGTTTGCGAGGAGGTGCGTGTCGATGTTGCCGCCGCAAAGGATGGTCGCGACCTTTTTCCCGCGAAAGCGCTCCGGCTCGGAAATCATTGCCGCGAGACCGGCAGCCCCTGCCCCTTCAACCACCGTCTTTTCAATTCCGACGAGCATCGCGACAGAGCGTTCGAGGTCTCGCTCGGAGACGAGCGCTACTCCAACCTTATGGTCCTTGAGGATCCGCGAGGTAAGCTCGCCCGGCTGCTTGACTGCGATTCCTTCCGCGAGCGTATCGCCGCCCAAAGGCATGTGGCAGCCCTCGATGGCGCACTTCATGGATGGATAAAGTTCGGCCTCAACGCCGATCAGCTCGATCTCGGGCCTGATCGCCCGGGCGGCGATCGACGTCCCCGACATGAGCCCGCCGCCACCGATCGGAACCACGATCGTGTCGAGATCAGGTGCATCCTCGAGCATCTCAAGAGCGACTGTCCCGGCGCCCGCGATGATCTGCGGATCGTCGAACGGATGGACGAAGACATAGCCCTTCTCGAGGGCGAGCTCCTTTGCGCGGGCATAAGCGTCGTCGAACATGTCTCCGTAGAGAACGACCACGGCGCCATGGCCGGCGGTCTGGGTGACCTTCACCGTCGGCGTCGGCTCGGGCATGACGATGGTCGCCGGAATCTTGAGCCGTTTGGCATGGTAGGCGACCGCCTGCGCGTGATTGCCGGCGGAGGCGGCGATCACTCCCCTCGACCTCTCCTCGGGGCTGAGCTGAAGCAGTTTGTTGAGGGCGCCGCGTTCCTTGTAGGCGGCGGTGAACTGGAGGTTCTCGAACTTCAGCCAGACTTCGGCGCCAATGATCTCGGACAAGGTGCGGCTGACGAGCATTGGTGTTCGGATGACCGCGCCCCTGATGCGCTGTTCGGCTTCACGGATGTCGACGATCGTTGGAGGTTCGAGCATTGGCGCGAGGCCTAGCGGTTCACTCCTTTCTGAACAATGCTAGGCGTCGGCGATGAAGACGACACTTTTTGCGCTCTTCGGCGCGCTTTTCGCTTCCTCGTCGCTTGCCGATACGCTGGTGACGAACGCCAACGGCATCGAGGTCGATGCGTCCGGCCACCTCGAGCATTTTACCGGGCTCCTTATCGGCAACGACGGCAAGGTCGTCCGAATGCTCCAGGCTGGCGAGCCCAGGCCGAAAGCCACGGAAACACTCGATGTGCAGGGACGAACGCTCCTTCCCGGCTTCATCGATGCTCATGGCCATGTGATCGAGCTCGGCCGCTACGCGCTTCAGCTCGACCTCGTCGGGACATCATCGCTTGGCGAACTGCAGCAACGGCTGCGCGACTATGCGGCTGCGCATCCGAACGACAAGTGGATCCTCGGCGCAGGCTGGAACCAGGAATTGTGGCCGGACAAGAAATTCCCGACCGCCGCAGACCTCGATTCGGCCGTCGGCGATCGCCCGGTCGTGCTCAGCCGTGTCGACGGCCATGCGCTCGTCGCGAACAGCGCGGCGATGAAAGTCGCCGGAGTGACTGCGCAGACACCCACTCCGCCCGGCGGCCGAATCGAGAACGGGCTTTTCGTCGACAATGCGAAGGACCTCATCAACAGGGCGATTCCGGTGCCATCCCCAGTCGAGCTCGACCAGGCGTTCGCCAAGGCGCAGGACATTCTCCTGGGCTTTGGAGTGACCGGGGTCGGCTCGATGAGCACTGGGCTCGGCGACTGGGAGGCGATGAAGCGCGCCGGCGAGGCCGGGCGCCTCGAAGTCCGCTTCATGGTCTATGCCGACGGGCTCAATCTCTTGAAAGCCGAGCCGCGGCCAACTCCCTGGCTGTATGGTGACCGGCTGCGGATGGTCGGAATCAAATTCTATGCCGACGGAGCGCTCGGCTCGCGCGGAGCGTGGCTGAAGCAGCCCTATGCCGACATGCCCGGCAGCCGTGGTCTCCAGTTCCATTCGGACGCCGAGCTTCGCTCTTTGACCGACACCGCCGCATCGCACGGCTTCCAGATCGCGATCCATGCGATTGGTGACGCTGCGAACGCCCAGGTGATCGGCACGTACGAATGGCTGAACGGCAAATATGGCACCGATCGCCGCTGGCGGATCGAGCATGCGCAGATCGTTGACTGCACCGATCTACCGCGGATCGGCCGCGCCCACCTCGTCGCCTCGATGCAGCCGACCCACCAGACGAGCGACAGGCTGATGGCCGAAAAGCGGCTCGATCCACCACGCCTCAAATGTTCCTATGCGTGGCAGTCGATGCTGCGGACCGGAGCAAAACTGGCATTCGGCACCGACTTTCCGGTGGAATCGCCCAATCCGTTCCCGGGGCTTTCGGCGGCGACCAGCCGCCAGGACATCAATGGCCAGCCGCCCGGCGGCTGGTATCCCGCCGAGCGGGTGACCCTGGGCGAAGCGCTCCGTGCCTATACGCGGGGCGCTGCCTATGCGGGCTTTGCCGAAGACAGGATCGGCGCCCTCGATCCTGGGAAATGGGCGGACTTCGTGATCGTTGACCAGGACCCGACCAGGGTGGACGCACAGGCGCTTGCGCGGACCAAGGTGCTGGAGACCTGGATCGCCGGCAGGAAGGTCTGGAGCCGCGAGCCTAAGGCGCCTGCGGCAGCGACCGAGCGCGGGAAATGAGCATCGAGGGAGTGAGCACCTGCGGAAGCTGCTCAACCGGCCTTCCGGGCGCGTACCACAGGTAGAGCGGCACCCCGGCGCGGCCCTGGCTTTCGAGAAAGCGAGTGATCGCCGGATCACCGCTGGTCCAGTCGCCGGCGAGCATCTTCACATCTGCTTTCCTGAACGCATCGCGGACCTCGGAGCGATCAATCGAGGTCGCTTCGTTGACCTTGCAGCTCAAACACCAGTCGGCTGTGAAATAGACGAAGACCGGCTTTCTTTGTGCGACGTAGCTCGCGACCCGGGCCTCGCTCCACGGTTCGGCGCCCTCGATGCGAGCGACAATCTTCGACCCACCGGGCGTCGTCCCCAACGCGATCCCCACGATTGCGAGCGCGGCAAGGGCACCGAGCCAGGCAAGCGAGCTAGCCCTCCGCTGCATGAGGCCGGTCACGGACAGGAAGAGGATGAGGGCAACCCCGAACATCGCCCCGATGACAAGGCCGTGGTCGCCCGCCTGTCGATCGAGCAGCCACAGGCATGCCGCCGCCGAGGCGGCCATTGGAATGGCAAGGAAGTGCTGGAGCTTTCGCATCCACGGACCGGGCCTCGGCAATCTGGAGCGAAGCGTCGGGATGAATGCGACGGCGACAAACGGGAGTGCAAGTCCAAGGCCCAGCGCGGCGAACACGAGCACCGATCCTGAAGCGGGAAGCAATAGCGCGGTACCGAGCGCAGCGCCGAGGAACGGACCTGCGCAAGGGGTTGCGACGAATGCGGCGAGCGCCCCGGTGCCGAAGCTTCCGGCAGGACGCGCTGCGCCGCCGAGTACTGGCAGCTCGAACAGCCCGAGGAGATTGGCGGTGATCGCCAATGCCAGCAGCAGGAGGAGCATGATGGTTCGCGGGTCCTGGAGCTGGAATGCCCAGCCGGCTTCAGAACCGGCGGCCCGCAGGGCGAGAAGCACGGCTCCGAGCGCGCCGGTGCCGACGATCGCCCCTGCCGAATAAGCAAGCGCATCCGAACGAGCCTCGCTTGCTTCGCCTCCGGCTCGCGAAACATGGAGCGCTTTCAAGGCAAGGATCGGGAAGACGCACGGCATCAGGTTGAGGAGGATCCCGCCTGCGATCGCTCCGACGATTGCGAGGACGATTGCTGTCCAGCCGAGCCTACCGATGGGTGTTCCCTCAGGAACGGGACCGGCGACCGCCCGGAACTCCAGTCCCCGGCCGTTGCCGAGCGAGACGACGGCCGGAAAGACGCGCGGCACCGCGCCCTTCCGCTGGAGTTCGGCGATGAGGAGGTCGCCCGACCTTTCGAAATCCTGCTTCGCATCATAATCGACCGGTCCGTCGGCCATCGGAAACAGATAGGGATGGTCAACCTTCACGCTTGCCGGAAGCGGGATCGCAACGCGCAGCCTGCTTTTGCTCGCCTCGAAGTGACCGACGCTTGCCAGCGGCTGGGGAAGGCTTCGGCGCCACGCATCGAACTCGGCGCGATTGGGGGTCCCGGATCCGACCGGAAGATCGAGCGACAGCTCGCCCTGGCCGGGGACGCAGATCTTGTCGGTACAGGCGAGCCAGCGGGCATCGGCGCGGATCGGCACGGTTCCGTGCGCATCGGCGGGCACTTTCAGCCGCACGAGCACGGCATAATCCTGCTCGTAGACATAGTTCATGAGGTTCGCGATCTCGAGCCGGCCCGGCACGGGGTAGCGAAGCTCACCCGCCGCAAATCCTGCCGGCAGGCGCCATTTCACATTCATCGGAAGGCCGGCATCGCCGGGATTCAGCCAATAGCCGTGCCAGCCCGGTTCGGGGCGCATGTGGATCGCGAGCTCGACCTCGCCGCCGGGCGGCGCGGGTCCTTCCGCGACCAGCTCGGGAGTGATCCCCTGCGCATGAGCGAGCGCCGGGGCGATGAGGAGCGCGAGGAAGATGACGAGCCGGCCAAGCATGGTTGATGAGCTGTGCCCGTAATGATTGTCGGGGTTCAATCCAAATTCGGCCGAAGCCAGCGCTCGGCGGATTCGACCGACACGGAGCGGCGCTCGGCATAGTCGGCGAGCTGGTCGCGGCCGATCTTCGCGACTCCGAAATACTGGCTGTCGCGGTGACCGAAATAGAAGCCCGAGACCGCCGAGGTCGGAAGCATCGCGAAATTCTCGGTCAGGGTGACCTCGCCCGGGCTTCCGCCGAGCATCTGGAACAAAAGCGGCTTCAAACTATGATCCGGACAGGCCGGATAGCCCGGCGCGGGGCGAATCCCGTGATATTTCTCGCGGATCAGCTCCTGGTTCGAGAAATGCTCATCGGCATAGCCCCAGAGGCGGTTGCGCACCTCGGCGTGAAGCACCTCTGCGAAGCTTTCGGCGAGGCGGTCCGCGAGCGCTTTCAGAAGGATGTCATCATAATCATCGACGGTCTGCTTGAACCGTTCGAGGTGCGGCTCGAGGCCGTGAATGCCGACGGCGAATCCGCCGATCCAGTCCTCGCCCTCGGGCGAGATGAAATCGGCAAGGCACATGTTGGGCCGGCCCTCGCGCTTCTTCACCTGCTGGCGAAGGAGTGGCAGCCTCGTCCAGTCATTGCCGGCAAGGACGAACAGGTCATCGCCTTCGCGCCTGCAGCGCCACAATCCGACCGTCGCCTTGGGAGTGAGCCACCGCTCGGCGATCAGCTGGTCGAGCATCTCCTGGGCATCCTTGAACAGGCTGCGGGCACTCTCGCCGACGACCGGGTCGTCGAGGATCGAAGGATAGGTGCCCGCGAGTTCCCACGCGCGGAAGAAGGGCGTCCAGTCGATCGACGCCTTGAGGTCCTTGAGCGGCCAGTCACCGAAATGGTGCAGCCCCGGATAGGCCGGAGCGCGCGCCTTGCCGGAGGGGTCATAAGGAAAGCCGTTGGAGCGCGCTTCCTCGAGGGTCGAGAGATCCTTGGGTCCGGCGCGCTCGCGCGATTTGCGAAGCTTGTCATAATCCTCGGCGGTCGAGGCGATCAGCGGTTCGCGATTGGTATCGGAAACGAGCGACGAGGCGACCCCGACGGCTCGGCTCGCATCGAGGACATGGATGACAGGTCCCCCGTAAGCCGGATCGATTCGAAGTGCTGTATGCGCCTTGCTCGTCGTCGCTCCGCCGATGAGAAGCGGCAGGTTCATCTCGGCGCGCTGCATTTCGGAAGCGACCGTCACCATTTCATCGAGCGATGGAGTGATGAGGCCGGACAGGCCGATCATGTTCGCCTGGTTGTCGTTCGCTGACTTCAAGATGTCCTGCCATGGCACCATCACTCCAAGGTCGATCACCTCGAAGCCATTGCACTGCAGGACCACTCCAACGATGTTCTTGCCGATATCGTGGACGTCGCCCTTGACCGTCGCCATCACGATCCGGCCCTTGCCGCGAGTGACTCCCTTTTCCTTTTTTTCCTTTTCGATGAATGGGATGAGGTGGGCGACGGCGCGCTTCATCACGCGCGCGGATTTGACCACCTGGGGAAGGAACATCTTGCCTGACCCGAACAGGTCGCCGACGACGTCCATTCCGTCCATGAGCGGACCCTCGATCACTTCGATCGGACGGGCGAACTGCTGTCGGGCTTCCTCGGTGTCGTCGACGATGTGCGCATCGATGCCTTTGACGAGCGCATAGGAAAGTCGCTCGGCAACGGGGAGGGAGCGCCATTCTGCGGCAGCTTTCTCGGCCGCCGGATCGAGGTCCCGATAGCGTTCGGCAAGCACGATCAGCCGTTCGGTCGCATCGTCGCGGCGATCGAAAATGACGTCCTCGCACGCTTCGCGAAGCTCGGGATCGATCTGGTCATAGACGTCGAGCTGGCCAGCGTTGACGATGCCCATGTCCATGCCCGCCGGGATTGCGTGATAGAGGAACACGCTGTGCATTGCCCGCCTCACCGGCTCGTTGCCGCGGAAGGAGAAGCTGAGGTTCGAGAGGCCGCCGCTGACATGCGTGCCCGGGCAGCGCGTACGGATCTCGCGCACCGCCTCGATGAAGTCGAGAGCGTAGCGGCGATGCTCATCGATGCCCGTTGCGACCGCGAAGATGTTCGGGTCGAAGATAATGTCGTTCGCCTCGGTCCCGTCGGCGGTCAGCAGTCTATAGGCACGATTTGAGATCGAGACCTTGCGTTCGACCGTGTCCGCCTGGCCAACCTCGTCGAAGGCCATGACGACGACCGCAGCGCCATAGGCGCGGCATTTACGCGCGAGCTCGAGAAACGGCCCCTCGCCTTCCTTGAGGCTGATCGAATTGACGATGGGCTTTCCCGAAACGCATTTGAGACCCGCCTCGATCACCGCCCACTTGGAGCTGTCGATCATGAGCGGCACCCGCGCAATGTCGGGCTCGGCGGCGATCCGCTTCAAGAAGGTCGTCATCGCCTGCTCTGAATCGAGCAGCGCCTCGTCCATGTTGACGTCGATGATCTGCGCACCGTTTTCGACCTGGTCGCGCGCGACCTCGACCGCCGCGTCATAATCGCCCGCGAGGACAAGTTTCTTGAAGCGCGCGGAACCCGTGACGTTGCAGCGCTCGCCGATATTCACGAAGCGCGCGCCCGCGCCGACTTCATCCACTGGTGACATTTCCATCGGTCAGGCAGCAATCACCATCGGCTCAAGACCGGCGAGCAAGGTGCCCGAGCGTGCGGCCGGGACGGTGCGCGGCGTGCAATCACGCACCGCCCCGGCAATTGCGGCGATGTGCGAGGGAGTCGTCCCGCAGCAGCCGCCGACAATGTTCACCAAACCGCTCTTCGCCCACTCGCGGACCTGGGCAGCGGTCTCACTTGCTGCCTCGTCATATTCGCCGAGCTCGTTCGGGAGGCCGGCGTTGGGGTAAGCCATCACCAAAGTGTCGGCGATTGCCGATAGCGCCGCGAGGTGCGGCCTCAGCTGGGCGGCTCCGAAGGAGCAGTTCAGCCCCACTGTGATCGGCCGTGCATGCCTCACCGACGCCCAGAAGGCCTCGACGGTGTGACCGGAGAGGTTGCGGCCACTAAGATCGGTCAAGGTCATCGAAATCATCAGCGGAAGTTCGCGGCCTAGATCGCGTTCGGCCTCGAGGGTCGCCATGATCGCGGCCTTGGCGTTCAGCGTGTCGAAGATGGTCTCGATGAGAATGAAGTCGACGCCTCCTTCGACGAGAGCGTCGACCTGCTCGCGATAGACGGCCTTCATCTGGTCGAAGCTGACCTCGCGAAAGCCGGGGTCGTTGACGTTGGGCGATAACGACAGGGTCTTGTTGGTCGGTCCGATCGCACCGGCGACCCAGCGCGGCCTGCCATCTGCATGACGATAACGGTCGGCGACTTCGCGAACGATCCGCGCCGAGGTGCGATTGATCTCCCCAACCAGCTCCTCGGCGGCAAAATCCGCCTGGCTGATCGCGTTGGCGTTGAAGCTGTTGGTTGCAAGGATCTCCGCGCCCGCATCGGCGAAGCTCTCGCAGATCGAGCGGACGAGCTCTGGCCTCGTGATGTTCAAGAGGTCGTTATTGCCGCGCTGGTCCTTCGCAAGGTCGAGCGCGCCGCGATAGTCCGCTTCCTGCAGCCGGTGCTGCTGGATCAGTGTGCCATAAGCGCCGTCCTTGATGAGGATACGCGTTGCGGCCTGCGCTCGAAGCTCCTTTGCTTGCGTCATGACTTTGCTCGAACTCCAAGAAGGTGACAGATGGCGTAGCTGAGCTCCGCCCTGTTGAGCGTGTAGAAATGGAAGTGCCGGACTCCGCCGGCATAGAGCTGGCCGCAGAGCTCGGCGGCGACAGTGGCGGCGATCAGCTGGCGTGCCGCAGGAAGGTCGTCCAGACCCTCGAAGAGCCCGTTCAGCCACTCCGGGATGTTCGCGCCGCAGGTCTCTGCGAAGCGGCGCGTCTGGGCGACGTTCGAGACCGGGAGGATCCCGGGCACGACCTCGATGTCCATCCCGGCGTCGGCAACTGCATCGCGGAAGCGGAGGAAGCAGTCGGCCGAGAAGAAGAATTGGGTGATCGCCCGGTCGGCGCCGGCGTCGACCTTGCGTTTGAGATTGTCGAGGTCGGCCTGGCGAGTGCCAGAATCCGGATGGATTTCCGGGTAGGCGGCGATCGAAATCTCGAATGGCGCAACCTTCTTGAGGCCTTCGACGAGAGCGGCTGCGTTGAGATATCCGCCGGGGTGCTCCTTGAAGCTCGCTCCGGGCTCGATGGGGTCTCCGCGAAGTGCGACGATGTGGCGGACTCCAAGCTCCCAATAATCGCGGGCGATCGCGTCAATCTCGTCGCACGTTGCCCCGACGCAGGTAAGGTGGGCAGCGGGCGTGAGAGCGGTCTCCGTAAGGATCCGCTCGACCGTCGCGTGGGTTCGCTCGCGCGTCGACCCGCCCGCACCGTAGGTCACCGAAACGAACCGAGGAGCGAGCGGCTCGAGAGTCTTGATCGAACCCCACAGAATATCCGCCATCTTCTCGGTCTTGGGCGGGAAGAATTCGAAACTGACCTCAATGTCGCCGCGTGCCTCGGCGAAGAGCGGTCGGTGCTGTTCGAGGGATTCGAACGCGTTCATGCGGCGCGCCTTTGGGGAATTGCGACCTTCACTCCGCGCCACAGCGTCACGGTGAGCTCGCCCCCTTCAAGATGCCGGATCTCGTCGACTTCCAGGCCCGCCGACCCGAACCAGCCGGCCATCACTTCGTCCTCGAAACCGAGGCGGATGTGAGCATCCCTCGAGCGCAGCTCCTCGCGCTCGTGGGCAGCGAAATCGACAACGAGCAATGTCCCGCCGGGGGAGAGGACACGCGCCGCCTCGGCGATCGCAGCCGCGGGCGAGTGGGCATAGTGGAGCACCTGATGGATGACGATCGTTTCGGCGCTCTGGTCCGCGAGCGGAAGTGCATACATGTCGCCCTGCCTCAGGCTCGAGCAAATACCCGCGGCCTCGAGCTTCACTCGAGCGAGCCGGAGCATGTCCGACGAGCGGTCGATCCCGATAGCCTGACTTGCGCGGGGGCCGAAGAGCTCGATCATCCTTCCGGTGCCGGTGCCGATGTCGACGAGGCGGCCGAGCGGGCGATGCCCCAGCGTATTGTCGATCGCGCGCTCGACCTCGCTTTCGGCGACGTGCAGCGAACGGATCTGGTCCCACACCTGCGCGTGACCCGCGAAATAGCGGTTGGCAGCTTCGGAGCGCTCGGAGCGGATCGTCTCGATGCGCGCCGCATCGGCTGCAAACAGCGCCTGCGTCGCGACATCCGCCCAGCTATCGACAAGGTGGAACATCGGCTCGACGCGCGCCTGCTCGGCAAGCGTCAGGAAGACCCAGCTGCCCTCCTTGCGCCGCTCGAGGACGCCGGCGTCGGCAAGGATCTTCAGGTGCCTGGACACCCGGGGCTGGCTCTGGCCGAGAACCTGCGCGAGCTCGCCGACGGACAGCTCCATCAGCCTAAGAAGCACGACGATGCGCAGGCGGGTCGGGTCGGCGAGCGCCTGGAATCGATCGGCGAGCGGAAGTGTCGCAGTCACGAGTTAAGGATATAAAGATATCTTTATATCGTCAATTCATCTCGTCGAAATAATCTCTTGTGCGTCGGTAGACATTGCAGCTATTGCCCCGCGCCAGGCCTTAGGCGACTCGCAATTGAGGCCGAGACGAAGCCCACCAGGGGGCTAATTGAAGGGAGTGGAACGATCATGAAGAAGGTTACCATTGTGACCGTTGCGGTCCTCGCGCTCGGCCTAGCCGCGTGCAACAAGAACAACGCCGAGAACAGCGCGGCGAACGAGACTGCCGTCGAGAACAACGCCGAGGCGGACGTCAATGCCGCGACCAACGACTCGGTCAACGCTGCCGACAACGCCCTCAACACCGCGAGCAATGCCGTTTCGAATGCCGGCAATGCTGTTGGCAACGCGCAGTCGGCGGTCAGCAACGCGACGACGAACAAATAGGCTTCTTTTTCGCAAGGCTGAAAAGGGCCGCCCTTATCGGCGGCCCTTTTTTATTGCCCGTTGCTTGCGATTGAGCGGCCCGGCATTCTTTTGCCGGAACAATTGGCGAGATTGCATCGCTGGAAGCGGCAATGACGAAGTATCTTTTGGCCGCGCTCCTTGTCCTTTCCGCCTGCCGCAAGGATGAGCCGCC
>DATATH010000113.1:0-4333 GCA_036268895.1 Sphingomicrobium sp.
AAGTCGGAAATGGACGCGCAGCGCGCGTCGTTCGTCAGGGGCTGTGCCGAGCACAATGCAATTGCCGAGACAAAGGCGAACGAGCTGTTCGACTTGATCGACAAGTTCGCAGGCTACGGCTTCAACAAGAGCCACGCGGCCGCTTATGCGCTGCTCACCTATCAGACCGCATGGCTCAAGGCGCACCACCGCGCCGAATTTTACGCCGCATCAATGAGCTTCGACATCGCGCTCACCGATAAGCTGGCGATGTTTGTGGAGGATATGCGGCGCGGCTCGATCGACTGCCTGCCGCCGGACATCAATTCGAGCGGTGCGTCCTTCACCGTCGAAAACGGCGCTGTCCGTTATGCTCTCGGAGCGCTGAAGGGCGTCGGCGAGAAAGCCATGGAAGCGCTCGTCGAAGAGCGCGCGCGGGTAGGGCCCTTCGCCAGCCTCGAGGATTTCGCCGCCCGAATCGATCCGCGCCTTCTCAACCGGCGCCAGCTCGAGAGCCTCGCTGGTGCCGGGTCATTTGACGGCATCAAGCCGGAACGGGCGGCGGTGTTCGCGGGCGCCGAGACGATCCTCGCCCATGCCGCCAGCGCCCATGAACAACGCGAAACCGGGCAGGCGGGACTGTTCGGGATCAATTCGGCGGAGGCGGCCCTGATTCGCCTGCCACGCGATGCTTCCTGGACGCTCGCGCAGCGGATGGCGGCCGAGCGGGAAGCGTTTGGCTTCTATTTCTCGGCCCATCCGGTGGATGCGGCCCGTCACCTGCTCGCCGCTCACAAGGTCAAGACCTTCGCCGGCCTCGCTGACGTGCGAATTGCGGAGGGCGAACGAGTCGGAGCGACGATGGCGGGACTGATCGAGGAAACGCGGTGGCGGACCTCTGCTCGTGGCCGCCGCTACATGATGGCGACGCTCAGTGACAGCTCGGGGCAGTTCGTCGCGACCGCGTTCGACGACGAGGCGACCGTCGCACTCGAGGCGGCAGCTAAGGCGGGGCAGTGCGGGCTTCTCACCGTCGAGCTCGACCGGCGCGCGGGCGACGAAGCTCCCCGAGTGACTGTCAAGCGTGTCCAGCTACTCGGCGAACTTGCAAGACGAACTCGGCTGCAGCTGACCGTTCGCGTGATCGATGGCTCAACCGTTTCGAGGATCGCGCGCGAACTGGGCGAGCGCGGTTCTAACGGCCTTGTGAGGCTCGTCATGCCGCTCGCCGCGGGCGGCGAAGCGCTGATCGTGGTCGGGCGTGACTATGCGCTCGACGAGGAACTTGCCGCGCGGATCGAACGCATTGCTGGAGACGGCACTGTCGATCTCACCGTCCAGGATCCGCCGAAGCTCGCCCTCGTCGGCTAGCTATAGCTACGCTAGGCCATCCAGAAGCCGTCGCGATTCACGAGGCTCGTGATGTGCGCGTTCTCATCCTCGGTCATATCCCTTTTGAACTTTGGAAAGACCTCCCTCTCTTCCATCTTCGCATGTTCGGCGACGAGCTGACGAAAGTCGTCGACTTTCTGCAGCCAGTTGGGCGAATCCACACCCATCTCATCCAATTCGAAGATGAAGGTCTTGATATAGCCATGCTCGTTTTCGAGGTGGTCGGCATCGGCGGCATCATCATCGCCGCGAAGCGCTGGATACACCACCATTTCCTCTGCATGGGAATGCTTGTCGAGCGCGTGGCACAGCTTCATGAAAAGCATCTTGCGCTTGAAGGTCTGGGTCTCATCAGTCTCGAGCAGCCTGTCGAACAGCGCCAGCGCCTCATGATGCTCCGCAGTGAGGATTTCGTCCCAGTCGCCGATCGATGATTCCATGCCCTGGACCAGGGCCTTCCGGCCATAGTTTGCGACAAGGCCGATCGCTGCCCCGCCGATAGCTGCCGCGATGATCGGACCAGCTCCCTCACTCCACGAGAAAGGGCTTCGGCTACGCCCGCCGCGGCTCCTGGGCTGGTTCGAGCGGCTGCGATTAGACGTGCCGTTTTGGGTGCGCGTAGCCATATCTTCCTCCTTGGCTGGAACTGCCCTGACAACGGCCAGCGAGGGGGCGCCGTTCCTGTTATTGCGTCACTGCGAGAACCCGGGACGACGACCCGCAATTTCACGTGCGCTCAAAGCTGGTTGGACTCTGCCGGTTGCTGGGATGAAGGCGCGGTATCGGTCGTGGACGGAGATTGCGGTTGGGGCTCGGTGGGTTTGGCCGCTGCCGACGGAATCTCACTTACGGCATTCTCTATCGGCTGAAGCGGTCTTGAGCTTTCATATTCCTCGCCAGGCTCGGGTCGCGCCTGTTTCGCAACTGGCGGAGGCGTCTTGTTTACTGGCGCAGCTGCGCCCTTGTAGACGCAGGCGTCGAGCCCGTTGTTCGCAACAATCGCAGTCCGGGCCGCGATCGTGTTGCCGTAGCGGCGGGTGAATCCCTTGGGCGCGATCGCGCCCCTCTTCTTTGGCAGTGGATAGATGGCTGCGATACGCGCAGCCTCGATCGGGCTCATCGCGCTTGCGTCATGTCCGAAATAGCGCTGCGAACCAGCGTTCACGCCGTAGGTCCCGACGCCCGTCTCGGCAAGGTTCAAATAGACCTCCATGATCCGGCGCTTGCCCCACAGATGTTCGATCAAGAAGGTGAACCATGCTTCCGCGGCCTTCCGCGGATAGCCGCCACCGTTCCACAGGAAAGTATTCTTCGCGGTCTGCTGGCTAATCGTCGATCCGCCGCGGATCCGCCCGCCGGAGGCATTGCGTATCATTGCATTCTCAATGGCTTCGACATCGAAGCCATGGTGCGAACAGAACTTGCTGTCTTCGGCAGCGATGGACGCACGCACCATATCGCGATCGATCTCCCCGATGGGCATCCATTCCTTGTGTGCGCCGCGGCCGTGGACAAGGTCGCCGATCATGTTGATCGTGATCGGCGGGTTGATGAAGCGATAGGCGACGACCCAAAAGATCGAGAGGAGGACAAAGGCCAGGATGAGTTTGATAATCCAGCCGATGAGACGCCTAACGAGGGACCGCGGCCTCCTTCGCTTGTATGTCGGAATCCTCGAGCGTCGTTTCGCCATTTTCTCTCCCTAGCGGCCCGTCGGCAGAAGTCAGCCCCAGGTCGAGGGAGGCAACGAACCGCTCGGGATCGATTGCGACGTCGTCGACTCCGATCTGATCGAACGGATTCTCCAGCTCGTCCTGAATATTGGCGAGACCGACGAGAATAAGCGCGAAGAGCACCGGCATGACGAAGAAGAGCGCCAGGCTGAACTGGCTCGCCTGATAGGCGAAGTAGGGGCCATAAAGGATCGGCAGAAGCAGGATGAACAAGTCACTGAACGCGCGCAAAGCCCGCGGCGTTCGATAATCGTATATGCTCTTTTCATTCTCGAACGCGGTGATCATCCGGCCGATATACTGGTTGAGGCGCGAACATTCGGTCGGAGCGAGGTGAGCCTCGCGCATCGCGGTTACGAAGCCGGATAGCCGGTCGAACGCCTGGTACACCCGGGTTTCATGTTCGGTTCCTTGGCCGAGGGGGCTCATGAACAGGTCCCTGCAGGCGGTCAGAAGCTCGAGCAACGCTGATTTTACCTCGACGTCGCGGTGCTCGTCGCGTTCCGAGACCCAGTCACGCGAAGCGATGTAGAGCGAACGGCCGCAGGCCTTTATCGCACCATATTCCTCAAGCGCTCTTTCGCGTCGGTTGTAGGCTGTGCTGATCGAAAAAACGATCGGGAAGACGATCGCGGTAGCGATGAGGGTCAGCGGGAAATCGGCCTTGATGTCGAGTCGGAGGCAAAGCCAGGTCGCAAGGACGGCGAGCAGGCTGATCACCACGCTCTTGAGGTTTACGATATGGGTCAGGCTTGAAAAGGAACGCATCATCGACAGTCACTCCCCCGCCGCTGATTTGCGCCTGCACGTTACCCTTTTGTGACGGTCAAGGTGAAGCCACGCTTCTTGCCGCACTGCAGCACAGCATTTACATCGCCGTGGCATGACATCAACGAACGACATTCGCCGCTCGTTTCTCGATTTCTTCGAGAGGAATGGTCATGCGCGCGTCGCGTCGGCTCCGCTCGTCCCGCACAACGACCCCACGCTGATGTTCGTCAACGCCGGAATGGTTCCGTTCAAGAACGTATTCACGGGCCTCGAATCCCGTCCGTATAGCCAGGCCACGAGCTCCCAGAAGTGCGTCCGCGCAGGCGGTAAGCACAACGACCTCGATAATGTGGGCTACACGGCTCGGCACCACACTTTCTTCGAAATGCTTGGGAATTTCTCTTTTGGAGACTATTTCAAGGATCGTGCGATCGAGTTCGCTTGGAACCTCATCACCA
>DATATH010000114.1:0-1654 GCA_036268895.1 Sphingomicrobium sp.
GGCGTAATCATTTCATCATTCCCGTTCCGTCTACATTGCCCGCCGTCACGTCAATCAAAGCGGTATCGGTATCACCGCCAGCCAGCCCCGCCAAGCCTCCCGCGCACCAACACCAGCAATTCTAAAAGTGCGAAATTTTTAAAAATTTAGGATTCGCGAATCAGCAAAAGTCTGATTCAGGGTTGGGATGCTGCTCTTGCCATCTCTTCTCTCCCAATTGCAGGCCGTCTGCGCGACTTTTCCCGACCTGCGCAAGGGGCGGGCCGGCAACATTGCGCCCGCCGATTTCGGTCTTTCGGCGTTCGCGATGTTCTTCATGCAGAGCGCGTCGTTTCTGGCCTATCAGCGCAGCCTCGAGAAAGGCCATGGCCGCTCCAACTGCCAGACCCTGTTCGGCATCGGCCGTATTCCCTCCGACAATTACATCCGCGATTTTCTCGACGAGGCGGACCCCGCGCTGCTGCAGCCCTGTTTCGAACGCATGGAGGCGTTGCTGGGTGAGCCGCCGATGCGGCAGGCCTTCGGGCGGCTGGGCGGAAGGACCCTGATCGCCTGGGATGGAACCGAGTTCTTCTGCTCGCAGAAACTCGGCTGCCCGCACTGCCTGACGCGCAAGCGCGCCAACGGCAAGACCGAGAGCTATCATTCCATGCTGTCGGCGACGGTGGTGGCGCCCGGCCATTCCAAGGTCGTGCCGCTGACGCCCGAATTCATCGCGCCCCAGGACGGCGCCGAGAAGCAGGACTGCGAACGCAACGCCGTCAAGCGCTGGTTCGAAAAGCACAGCGCGCGGCTCGCGCCGTTGCGCCCCGTGTTTTTGGGCGACGATATCTTCGCCTGCCACCCCGTCGCCAAGATGGTGATCGACGCCGGCGACGATTTCATCTTCACCTGCAAGCCGTCTTCACACAAGACGCTGTACGACTTCATCGACGGGGCCGAACTCTGCCGCCACGAGGAGAAAGTCCGCCGCCGCGATACGAAAGAGACGTTCCGTTATCGTTGGATCGAAGCGGTTCCGCTGCGCGACGGCAAGGATGCGATCCTGGTCAACTGGATCGGCTTCGAGATCGTCGACGCCAAGGGCAAAGTCAAATGTTCGATGGCCTGGGTGACCAGCCTTCCGGTCTCGAAGGACAATGTCGCCGAGATCGTCGGCTGCGGCCGGGCGCGCTGGAAGATCGAGAACGAGAGTTTCAACGTACTGAAAAACCACGGCTACGAACTCGAGCACAATTTCGGCCACGGCCAGAAGTTTCTCGCGATGACGCTGGCGGCCCTCAATCTGCTCGCCTTTGCCTGGCACACCGTGCTCGAACTGATCGAACCGCCTTGGCGGGCCGCCCGCGAAGCGGCGGTCAAGCGAACCAGCTTCTTCGCCAATATTCTCATGTTGAGCGCCTACGTCCTCTTTCCCTCCTGGCAGGTCTTCCTCGAATCCCTCGCCACCTTCTTGATCCCGCCAGACCTCATAAAGACCAGAGACGGCCAGTGAACTCCGGCCAGCAACCTACTTTTAGAACTGCTGGAAAGCCTCCTTTCAGGTTGAAGTTGTAATATTGCCCGGGAATAGTCGAGTCCCGCTTTGCTCTAACCACTGAGCTACGAGCCCTTTCGCGCCCGACAGGATTCGAACCCATGACCGAAGTATGGG
>DATATH010000115.1:0-1658 GCA_036268895.1 Sphingomicrobium sp.
TCGATCGCCAACCAGAACGCCCAGCTCATCCTGAAATTGTTCCAGTAACAACGGCGAGCAGGGCGGCTGGCTTCGGCTAGCCGCCCTGGCTTTCTCTCTCAGACTTATACCATTTCCCGTTGACTAGAACTTATGTGCCCAATCCCTCATTCCGATGGACATGACGCGCCATGGCTGTTCCGTGAGCCGGTTCCATGCGTTGCAGCAGTGATCGACGATATTGTCGTAGTCGAAGAAGAGCCGGTTTGAGAGCCAGTTTTCGCGCATGAACTGCCAGACGTTCTCGACCGGGTTGAGTTCGGGGCATTTGGCTGGGAGCGGCAGCAGGGTTAGGTTTTTCGGGACGTCGAGCTTTGGCGAGGTGTGCCATCCGGCCTTGTCGAGCAGGAGGACGGCGTGGCGACCGGGCGCGATGTCGCAGGCGATTTCGTCCAGATGCAGTTGCATCGCCTCGATGTTGCACTTGGGCAGGATCAGTCCGACCGCCTTGCCTTCCTTCGGGCAGATAGCGCCGAAGATGTAGGTCGAGGCGGTGCGCAGGTCGCTTGGAGCGGAAGGCCGCGTTCCTCGTCGGGCCCAGCGGCGGGTGATCTTGTTCTTCTGGCCGATGCGCGCCTCGTCGGCGAACCAGATCTCTATGGTGTCGGGAGCGACGCCTTTCTGGCGCGCGATTTCCTCCAGGCGCGTCGGGAAACTTTTTTAAAATCCTCGATCGCGCCTGCCGCCTGCGCGTGATGTTTGGGGCGGGCCGAGAGCTTGCGATAGTCCATCGCCCGCAACTCCCGGCTCATCGTCTGAATCGAAACGACGATGCGGTATTCTTCGAAGGCCCATTGGCAAAGATCGACAAGCCGCCAGCGCACGACGCCGTGCGCAGCGGGGATCGGGCCCTCTTCGATCATCCGCGCCAGCGCCGCGCGGTGGGCGGCGGTCAGGCGCGGCGTCTGACCCGGCGCCTTGCCGGCGACGAGGCCCGATGGGCCATGGGCGTTGAACCTGAGAACCCAATCCCGAACGATCTGAAGCGTGACGCCGCCGATCTTCGCGGCCTCGGTTCGTGTCGATCCGTCGTAAATCGCCGCCAGCGCCAGAAGCCGTCGCGCCTGACCGCCGTCCTTGGCCTTCTTCCAGCTCACTGCGAACGGAGGCGGCATCAAAATCGTTTCGAAGCGGCAGCGCCATCGCGAACTCCATTGTTCGCGACAATGAATCAAATCAGCCCCGATTCGGGAATCCCCCCCGAGTCAGCTTCAGAGGGATTTGGTATTAGCCGCGAACTCATCCCGCCGATCGAGGGTGTTCATCTCGATGCGCGAGCGACCCGGTCAGACACGAAATCCAAGCTGCTTGCCGGCATTGCAAGGCGCGAAGTTGGCTCGACGACATGATCGTCGGGCGAGTTCTCGACATCGCGAGTATTGCGCAGCGGGAGAAGCGTTCCGTTCGATCGACCGCAACGCTGCTTTCGCTGGCCTTCCTAGCTCCGGCTCTGGTCCAGGCCATCGCCGAAAATCGCTTGCCCGCGACATCGGACTCACTCGCCTATCCGACCCGCCGAGCGATTGGTCCGAGCAGTTCAAGGCTTTGGGGCTTCAAGCGCCGCGGTAGAGCGTTTAAAGGCGCTCATCTGAACGAGGCGACCGGCCCTCCCCGGGGAG
>DATATH010000116.1:0-9161 GCA_036268895.1 Sphingomicrobium sp.
GACGGCGGCATCCAGCGCCCGCGCTCCCTCATCGTCGTAGGACGCGACATCCATCAGCCGCGCCGCAAGCCCGCGCCGGCGTCCACGCGCCTTGCTCTCCGGACCGACGATCCAGCGGCGCAACTCGATCGCCTCCTGCCCACCGAACGCGACCGCGAAGGTCGAATCGGCGGCATCGAACAGACGGTGGCCCTCGTCGAACAGGATTCGGCCGGGCGCATCCTCGCGGCCTCGAGCGGCATTGACCATCACCAGCGCGTGGTTCGCGATGACGAGGTCGGCTTCGCGGCTCGCCCGCTCGGCACGTTCGATAAAGCAGCGGCGATAGTGGGGGCATCCGGCATAGATGCATTCGCCGCGGCGGTCGGTCAGCGCCGTCGTTCCCGCTCTCCGGAACAGGCTCGGAAGCCAACCTGGAAGGTCGCCGCCGACCATGTCGCCGTCCTTCGTATAAGCTGCCCACCGCCCGACCAGCTGGGCGAGGATTGCCGCTCGCCCGGAAAAGGCACCTTGGAGCGCGTCCTCGAGGTTCAGCAGGCACAGGTAATTTTCGCGGCCCTTGCGAACGACGATCTTGTGCGCACGGTCGCTGGCGTCCGGGAAGAGCTTGAACCCTTCCCCGTCGAGCTGGCGCTGAAGCGCCTTGGTGAAGGTCGATATCCAGACCGTGCCGCCCGCCTGGTCGGCCCACAGCGAGGCAGGTGCGAGGTAGGCAAGTGTCTTCCCGATGCCGGTCCCCGCTTCCGCGAGCAGCATGTTGGGCGCTTCCTTCGAGCGTTTGGGGGCGAACACCTGGGTGACCGCCTCGGCCATCGCCTTCTGGCCTTCGCGCTGCTCGGCCCGGCCGGTCAGGCGATCGAGCCGCGCTCGCGCTTGTGCCGGGTCGAGCGAGATGGGGCGCGGCGGCGGCCGCTCGCCGGCCTCGTCCCATTGCTTCAGCCGCGAAAAGAGCATGCGCTCTCCGCGTTCGGGACGCTCGAGCCGAGCGCCGATCAGCGGTGCCCAACCCCATCCGAGCCGGAGCAAGGTTGCGTTGGCCGTCCATGCGCCTTCCCGCTCCGTCCACCCGTCCTCGCCAAGAATTGCGAGGAGGCTTCGGGCGATTGCCTGCAGCGCGGCGGCTGCTTCGACTTCGCTGCTCGGCGCTTGCAGGCCAACCGCCCGGCTGAGACCAGCTGCAGTTGGGACCGCAAAGCGCGCGGGATGAACAAAGGCGAACAGCTCGAGAAGATCGAGGCCCGAGAGGTCAGGATAGCCAAGTCTCTGCCCAAGAACCGGAGCATTGAGGATGATATGTGGTGTCTCGGCAGCCCGGGCGATCGCCTCCCCGCGGCTCGCTTCCCGGACTTCCCCCTCGCGGGCGAGCCAGATTCCCGCGTGGGTTGCGTGAAGCGAGGGGATGGACAGCGGCTGCATTACTCGACCTTAAGCCACAAGCGGAACGTTAGGGGAACATAAAATCAGAAAGCTGAAGCCTCTGGGGCGAGAGGTGCGACGGGTTCGCCGTGACGGCACGATCTCGAGTTGGAACTGGTCCCGGTCGAGGCCTTAGAGCGATGGCCGCATCGCCATCGGCTAGCAGCGCCGCCGCCGCTTCGCTAGGGAGCGCCAGCAATGAACGACGTGCCCGATATCCGTTCCACGGCAATGTCATCCAAGGCGTGGCCTTATGAGGAAGCGCGCAAGCTTCTGAAACGCTGGCCGGACGGAAAGCCAGCGGGCGATCCAATGGTCTTCGAAACCGGCTATGGCCCGTCGGGGCTACCGCATATCGGGACTTTCAACGAGGTCGCGCGCACGACCTTCGTGCGCCATGCCTATGAGGAGCTGACCGGCAGGGCTTCGACCAGGCTGATCGCCTTCAGCGATGACATGGACGGTCTCCGGAAGGTTCCGGAAAATGTTCCCAACCGGAAGCTGCTCGAAGACAATCTCGGCAAGCCGCTGACAAGGATTCCCGACCCGTTCGGAGACCATGAAAGCTTCGCTCACCACAACAATGCGATGCTCCAGCGTTTTCTCGACCGCTATGGCTTCGATTACGAGTTCCTGTCGGCGACCGACTGCTACACGAGTGGCCGCTTCGACGACGTGATCCGCAAGGTGCTGCACGCCTTCGAACCCATCATGGGGGTCATGCTGCCGACGCTTCGCGAAGATCGCAGAAGAACCTATTCTCCAGTGCTTCCCATTTCACCGGCGAGCGGGCGCGTGCTCCAGGTTCAGGTGGAGGTGATCGATGCCGAAGCGGGTCTCATTGCCTTCGATGATGAGGACGGGAGCAGAGTGCAGCAGACGGCGTTCGGCGGAGCGGCCAAGCTGCAATGGAAGGTCGACTGGGCGGCGCGCTGGGTCGCGCTAGGTGTCGATTATGAAATGGCTGGCAAGGACCTGATCGACAGCGTCACCCAGTCGGGCAAGATCGCCCGGATTCTCGGCGGCCGTCCTCCCGAAGGCTTTAATTACGAGATGTTCCTCGACGAGAATGGAGAGAAGATCTCGAAATCGAAGGGGAATGGCCTCAGCCTCGAGGAATGGCTGCGCTACGGAAGCGAGCCAAGCCTCGCATTCTATATCTACCGCGAGCCCAAGCGCGCAAAGAGCCTGCACATCGCCCTCATCCCCCGCGCGGTCGACGAATATTGGCAGTTCCGCGGCAATTACCCGAACCAGCCGATCGAGCAGAAGCTCGGCAACCCGGTGCACCACATCCACAGCGGCAGCGTCCCCGATTCCGTGCTCCCACTGTCATATGGTCTGCTTCTCAATCTCGTCAGCCTGCCGGGCCTTCAGGACAAGGATGTCGCCTGGAAATTCGTGCAACGATATGCGCCGGGCACCTCGCCCGAGACCGATCCTGAGCTCGATGAGCTGATCGGCCTTGCGATCAATTATGCCCGCGATTTCGTCGTACCGACGCTGAACCGACGAGCGCCGACACAAATGGAGGCCGATGCTCTTCGCGACCTCGATTCGGAGCTCGCGAAGCTCCCGCCTGGATCATCTGCCGAAGACATCCAGACGCAGGTCTTCGAGGTCGGCAAGCGCCATCCGTTCGAGCCCTTGCGTGCCTGGTTCCAGGCTCTTTACGAGACACTCCTCGGCTCGAGCCAGGGACCGAGAATGGGAAGCTTCATCGCTCTTTATGGAATCGACAACAGCCGGCGACTCATTGCCGAGGCGCTGGAGCGGGTCGAAGCCTAGCCCCGCTCGCCCGGCGAATGTGCCGGCGCGCTGACGGGTGCGGGCGCAGTGCCTCCCCGCTTCGCTGCGATCCAGCTATCGATCTTCTTCTCGAGGATCGGCAACGGAAGTGCTCCGGTGTCGAGCACCTGCGCATGATATTCGCGGATGTCGAACCTGGGTCCGAGCGCAGCCTTCGCCTCGTCGCGCAGGCGGCTGATCGTCAGCTGGCCGATCTTGTAAGCGAGCGCCTGGCTCGGGATCGCGATGTAGCGCTCGACCTCCGCGGTGGCGTCGGTCTTCGATTCTCCGGAATGGTCGAGCATGTACTGGATCGACTGCTCGCGCGTCCAACCTTTGGAATGGATCCCGGTGTCGACGACGAGCCGCATCGCCCGCAACATCTCGTCATTCAAATTGCCGAACCGTTGGTAAGGGTCGGTGTACATGCCCATCGGATAGCCGAGCGATTCTGCATAAAGCGCCCATCCTTCGACATAGGCGGTGTTGCCGCCAAAACGCATGAAGGCTGGGAGATTCGGATCCTCCTGCGCGAGGCTGATCTGGAAATGGTGTCCCGGCTCGCCCTCGTGCATGAAGAGGGTCGTCTCCTCCCATGTGCTTCGCGACGGCAGATCGTAGGCATTGAAGTAGAAGGTGCCCGGGCGCGATCCATCCGGAGTACCATTTTCGTAGCTTCCTCCGGCTTCGAACTTCTCGCGATACGGCGGATAAGGCCGGATCACGAGACCGGTCTTCGGAACGAGTGAGAAGAATTGCGGGACCTTGGCCTCGACCTTGCGCTTCACGGTCGCGAAGCCCTGCTCGAGCTCTTCCTTGCTCTTCGGCTGGAACTTCGGGCTCGTGCGCATGTAGTCGAAGAATTGGTGAAGGGTGCCCTTGAACCCGATCTGGCGCTGCACTTCCTCGAATTCCTTGGTGATCCGAGCGACTTCGCTGAGCCCGAGCTCATGCACCTTCTCAGGGTCGAGCGGCTCGGTCGTGGTCGATTCGATGAGGTAGCGATAATATTTGTCGCCGCCCCTCATATACATGAGACCCTGGCCGTCGCGAGCGTGCGCCAGATAGTCGTTCGCGAGGAAATCATGCATCCGCTGGAGCGCGGGATAGATGACATTGGTGAGGGAATCTCGATACTCGCTCGTCAGTCGCGCGCGGTCCGCCGATCCAATCGACGCCGGAAAGTCCTTGATCGGTCCCCAATATGGCGAATCCTCGGGTTTGAGTTTCAGCTGGTTGTCGAGCTGCTCGATCATGTTGCGAACGGTCAGCTTGGTGTCGACGATCCCCTCCGCCTCGCCTTTCTTCCACTGAGCAATCGCTTCATCGATGTTCGCTGCGAAGTCGCGGTTGCGCTTGAGGTTGTTCTCGTAGTCCGCGACCGTCTTGAACGGTGCCGCTCCCTGGCCTCCAGCGATCGTTGGATATTGCGTGTGAATGCCGAAGAAGTGATTCATCGGCAGCGCTTCCTGGATTGCGAGCAGATCCGGCGCAAAGCCCTTTAGCGTTTCTTGTGTCTGGTTCTCGAACACATCGTAGGCGATCTGGTCGGTTGCGTTCAGCTGATCGCGCCGGATCGCATGAAGCGCCTCAAGATCGTGCTCCGCGGCGGCCTTTTCCGCCTGGTAGTGGGCGTCGCTGAAGAAGTCGCCGAGCTGGTCGGCGTAGCGCATGTCGCCGCGAAACAGAGCGGAGATCGGATTGCGCTTGAGGCTTGCCTCGTCGCTGTCCTTGAACAGCTGGAACAAACGTTCGTGAGCGCTCGCCTGCGTCGCTGCAGAAGGTGCCTGCACGGCAATTGCGGGAAAGGGCGAAAGCGCGGTGAGCGACGCGCAAAGGATCAGACAGGCAGCCGGTTTCATATTGAGGATCCTCCTCCCCCCGAGTCT
This sequence comes from Sphingomicrobium sp., assembly GCA_036268895.1. Taxonomy (GTDB): domain Bacteria; phylum Pseudomonadota; class Alphaproteobacteria; order Sphingomonadales; family Sphingomonadaceae; genus Sphingomicrobium. The sequence continues at coordinate 5,094 of DATATH010000116.1, forward strand.
TTGGTGTGTTGCCGAGCTAATGCAGAAGGGGCATTACGGCAATTGCCGCAACGCCCCTTCGATGGACCGGACTTAAAGCTCTACCAGAAGAAGCCGGGGATCACGTCGATGACGGTGCCGGAATAGGTATCGACCAGAAGCGCGTCGTTCCAATAGCGCACCCAGACAGCGCCCGGCGGCGGATAGGGAAGTTCGTACATCCCCGGATCGATCCAGTACTGGTTGTCGTAATAAGCCGGCCACAGGCGCCAGCCGATCGAGAAGGGCTCATAACCCCAACCGAAGGGGTCGAGGTAGAGAGAGGGGTGGAACTGCGACCGGTGATGGTTGCGATAGCGGCGCCAGTCATAACGATTGTCGTTCCGCCAACCGCGATTCCAGTTGAAGCTGCCAGCGCGGCCGCCTTCCACGCGCAGCGGCGGCTGCGTGCCAGGACGCGGCACGTTGCTGACGACGCGCGTACGACCCGACTGCCGCAAGTTGCGCTCGTTCACTTGATCATTGCGACCTGCGAAACGCGAACGGGGGGTTACGACCCGCGGGCCAGGAGCAACATAATCGCCCTGATAACCCTCGACTCTGCCGCTAAAATTGCCGCGCTCGGGTCGTCCACTGTAACGGTCTGCGCCCCCGCCGACGACGACGCCGCCGCCATAAGACTGCTGCGGAACGTTGATTCGATCCGGCCGGGCGTTGCCTTCGAACTGGCCTCCGTTGGCATTCCCGCCGCGGTCGCCGCGCAATTGCTCGTGCGCCTGGACGTGCTCGTCTCGCGCGGACTGACGCTGCTCGCGTGCGGACTGGCGCTCTTCGCGAGCTTGCTGGTGGTTGTCGCGTGCCTGCTGGTGGTTGTCGCTCGCCTGCTGGTGGTTGTCGCTCTTCTGTTGCGGGTCGGACGAATTGCTCAATCCCGCGATTGCGGGTGTTGCGGCCGCACCGGCCAGCAGCACCGAAATGAGAAACCTGTGCATGAAGGTGGCCTTTCCAAATCGTTGCACGAATTGTGCGCTTTTTAAGATTAGTCCACGCTTAACTGTTTCGGAGCCGTATATTCAGGTTTGTAAGTTGCGGCGAGGTGCGCTTTCGGAAGCCCGGGCGATCGCCTTTTTTATGCGCGGATAGGCGCCGCAGCGGCAGATGTTCTTGAGCGCCGCGATCTCGTCATCGGACGGAGCCGGGCTCGCCTCGAAGAGCGCGACGATCGCCATGATGAACCCTGGTTCGCAATAGCCGCACATTGTCACCTGCTCGGCGATCCAGGCCTGCTGCACGGGATGTGATCGGTCGGCCGACAGGCCCTCGATCGTCGTTACCTCGGCGCCGTCGAGCTCGCCGATGGTGACGCTGCAGCTGATGACCGCTTTGCCGTCGACGATCACCGTGCAGGCACCGCAGTCGCGGCTGTCGCAGCCATATTTGGTTCCGGTGAGATTGGACGCGTCGCGAAGCGCCCACAGCAAGGGAGTCGAAGGATCGAGCCTGTACTGAACCGCTTCGCCATTGACCGTCATTCGCGCCATGGCCGTTAGGCTAGCGTGGCAAGTGCCACGCTGCCAAGATGAAGCATATGCCACGAGTGATCACCAGCAACGACTACGAGATCGGATATGAGGAAACCGGGACCGGAATGGCCACTCCGATCATCTTCCTCCACGGAGTGGGTTCCGACAAGAGTGCGTGGCGGCCCCAGCTTGCGCACTTCGGAAAGAGTCGGCGGGCAGTCGCATTCGATTATCCCGGCTACGGCGACAGCGACCCGGCGCCCGAGGGAACGACTCGCGACGACTATGCGGCGGCCATCATCTCGGCCATGCATGAGCTCGGAATTGATCGCGCGCACATCTGCGGTCTTTCGCTCGGCGGAGTGGTTGCAATCGCCATGCATCATGCGGACGAGAAGCGGTGCGCCTCGCTGATTCTCGCCGACACATTCGTTGTCCATCCTCAGGGCGAGGCGATCTACGAGCGGGCAACGACGGCTAGCGAAAATCTGCGCGCGATGGCGGAAGCCCGAGTCGATATGTTGCTCGCACAGCCAGCTGCTCCCCGCATTCGACGCGAGGTTGTCGAGACCATGGCCCGAATCGATCCTGCTGCCTATTGCATCGGCGCCGAAGCCGTCTGGCTTGCCGACCAAAGCGAGCGCGCGAAGCAGATTCGCGTTCCAACACTGATCCTTGTCGGCGACCAGGACCTCATCACGCCGCCCGATCTCTCAGATGAACTCGCCGGCTTCATTGCGAATGCGCAAGTGCAAGTGATCGAAGATGCCGGCCACATCTCCAATCTCGAGAAGCCGGCCGAGTTCAACCTGGCACTCGAACTATTCATCGGCCAGCTGGACTAAGTGTTCCGCTCAACTCGTGATCAGGCGGCTCGCAAAGAGAAGGCGCCCGCAGGGACCGCCGGGGGCGACCAATGCCTTCTTTCCCAACCATTGCAGACACAAGATCCGTCGGACACAAATAGCAGCGGGACGCGGCGGTGGTGCTGGCGCACATACAAGGAGGGGCCCGTGGAGTTTGAATGCGGCGTCGAGACCAACAAATCGATCCAGGTGCAGTGGCGGCAGTGGTGTGGGCCACTGCTCGCGTGCAGCGCGCTCTTGGCTCAGCCTGCATCAGCCGAGGCGCCCGCCAATAGCGGCGCATTCACGATGGAACAGGTTCTCGCTTATCCTTTCGTTCCGGAGCTCGACGCTGCGGAAAAAGGAGACGTGATCGCTTTTGTGCGCGTGCTCAAGGGCGTGCGCAACGTGTGGGTAGCGAAGGGGCCCGCCTTCCGGCCGCGGCAAGTGACCCAATATGCGCGTGACGACGGGCAAGAAATCACCCAGCTTACCTTCGCACCCGACGGCAGGCATCTCGTATATGTGCGCGGCGGCGATCACGATGCGAATTGGGAAGAGAAGCTGCCGCCCGATCCGGCTTCCTCGCCAGTGGAACCCAAGGTCACGATATGGGCAGCGCAGCTGTCGGGCGGCTCGCCCGTAAAGGTGGCCGAGGGCGATGGCCCTGCGATCTCTTCGCGCGGCGAACTTGCGTACCTGAAAGACAATCAGGTTTGGACGGCGGCGCTCAATGGCAAGGGCAAGCCCAAGCGCCTGTTCTTCGACCGCGGCGACGACGGCGCTCTGAGATGGTCGCCGAGCGGGACGAAGCTCGCCTTCGTTTCCAATCGTGACGGCGACCACAGCTTCATCGGAGTGTACGAGCTAAAGTCGGCGACGCTGACCTATCTCTCTCCCTCCACGGACTTGGACGATTATCCGACATGGTCGCCCGACGGAACGCGCATCGCTTTTGCGCGCCGGCAGGGCAAAGGCGGAGCCCCAAAACCACTTCTGAAACAGACCCCAAATCCCTTTTCGATCTGGATAGCCGATGTCGCAAGCGGACGCGCGGGCCGCGTGTGGCAAAGTCCGGATACGCTTCTTGGCTCATTCCCCGAAACCGCTGGAGAAGTGAACCTGAACTGGGCGGCGGGCGATCGGCTTGTATTTCTCGTGGATCTCGACAATTGGCCGCATCTTTATTCGATCCCGGCTCAAGGCGGAGAGCCGCTGCTGCTGACACCAGGCAACTTCATGGTCGAGCACGTCGCAATCAGCCGAGACCGCAAATACCTGATCTACGACGCGAACACCGGAACGACCAAAGACGACGGCGAGCGCCGTCATCTTTTCCGAGTTCCGGTCGATGCGCCTGAACCGGCCGAACTAACGAGTGGGACAAGGCTCGAATGGTCGCCGGTTGCGGCGAGCGCAACGAAGATTGCGTTCATCAGCGCGGACGCCGAGGCGCCCCCCTCCATGTCCGCGATCGACGTCGACGGGAGCGGCCTTCGAGATCTTCGCGCAGGCGAGGTGCCAAAGGAATTTCCGCAGGCTGCGCTCGTCAGCCCCCGCGCCGTCCAGTTCAAGGCCGCGGACGGCTGGACCATTCATGGACAGCTCTTCGACAATGACCGGGGGACAAGGAAGCCAGCCGTCATCTTCGTTCATGGCGGCCCGCCGCGGCAGATGCTGCTCGGCTGGCATTACATGGACTATTACAGCAACAGCTACGC
>DATATH010000117.1:0-2068 GCA_036268895.1 Sphingomicrobium sp.
GGATTCGAGCCTGATCGCCCAGCGCATCGGAAAGAGCGTGCGCTACGTCGTCGCTGCGCCGGATTATCTGCGCGGTCGGCTTCCGCCATCGCGGCCGGAGGACCTACGCCAGCATCAATGCGTCCTCCTGCACGCGCGCAACAACGAGGCGGAATGGCATCTCACCAGTGGCAAGAAATCCATCAAGCTCCAGGTCTCGGGGCCGGTGGCGGCGAGGGTGTCAACGCCGGAGCAAGATTGCATCGCTTTCCGGAGCAAAGATGCATCAATGATGCCGACGAGAATGCCCTCGAGCCGGGCTTGCCTCGTGGGCGTCAGGTTGGGGTCAGATCGTCTTTGGGCGTGTCGGCGTTGTTGCGGCGTGAGCGCCGCTTGCTCTGATTGAGCCTGTAGCTATCACCGTTCATTTCGAGGATATGGACGTGATGAGTGAGGCGATCGAGCAGCGCGCCGGTCAGACGCTCGGACCCGAACACGTTGGTCCATTCGTCGAATGGTAGGTTCGATGTGACGATGGTTGAACCGCGCTCGTAGCGCTGGCTGAATATCTCGAACAGCAGCTCGGCCCCGGTCTGCGAGAGAGGCACATACCCGAGCTCGTCGATGATCAGGAGCTTGTATCCGGCGACCTGCCGCTGCAGACGAAGCAACCGCTTCTCATCGCGAGCCTCCAGCAATTCATGAACAAGGGCCGCGGCCGTATAGAACCCGACCGATAGCCCTTTCTGGCAGGCCGCGAGACCGATCCCGAGAGCGATGTGCGTCTTGCCGGTTCCGCTGTTGCCGACTGCGATGACGTTTTCGCGGCGGGTCGCGTACTCGGAACGGGCGAGTTCCAGGACGAGGGTTTTGTTTAGCGAAGGAATCGCCGCGAAGTCGAAGCTGTCGAGGCTCTTGACGGCCGGGAACCGCGCTTCCTTGATCCGACGCTCCACCATGCGTCGTTCTCGATCGATCAGCTCCAGTTCGACGAGGCGCAGGAGAAAGCGGACATGGTCGAGACCTTCGGCAGCGCATTGCCGAGCAAGCTTCTCATACTCGCGCAAGAACGTCGGCAGCTTGAGCGCCTTCAGGTGATGAGCAAGCAGAAGTTGGGGCGTATCGGTCATGATGACGCCCCCGTCAGCAAACTCATGTAGGTTCTAGCCGACGTCATCGTGACCTGCGCCCGCGGCAGATAGGGATAGATCGTCATGTCGAGGCGTGGCGGTCGCCGTTCGATGTGGCACAGGATCAGGTGCTTCACGGCGTCGAAGCCGATTGCTCCGCGCGCGATGGCGTCGCGCGCCGCGGCAGCGACGTCGTCGAGAGGGAACACTTCCATCAATCGCAGAACCTGCACGAACTCGCGCTTGCCCTGCTTGCCCATCCGGGCTTCCAGAAGACGCCGGAGTGTCATGAACTCTTCCGGCAACCGCCAGCCGGCCAACGGCGCCGCCTGATCGAGCGCGTTGATCTTCTGTTCGATCAACGCCAGGTAGTGCAGCGGATCGAATATGAAGTCGTGGCGCTCGTAGGAACGGGGATGACGCGCAATCACTTCCGCGCCGCATGAGATCACCACGTCATGGACGTAACCGCGAACAAGCACGTCGCGATGACCGTACGTCGTCGGGACCGAGTAGTCGTTGAGCCGATAGCGAACCAGCGACAGAGACGAGACTCGTGTCGCGACCTTCTCGCAGGCGTCGTAGGCTGGCGGCAGGGGCCTCTGGAACGCGGCAAGATCGCGCTCCAATCTCTGGGCGATCGTCTCGTTATGGCCGCGCAAACGGTCCGCCATCCGTCGACGACAGCAGTCCACAAGAAAAGCGTTCAACGCTTCGAAGCTCTCGAAGACCGGAAGCGGAACGAGGAAGTTCCGTCGCGCGTAACCGACCAGCCCCTCAACTTTGCCCTTGTCGTTGCCCTTGCCAGGCCGGCCAAAACGATCCCGGAAGAGGTAGTGTGATTGCAACTCGGCGAAAATGCGCGTCCGCTGCCGCTTCCCGTCGCCAAAAATGCGGGCCACTGCGATCTTGGTGTTGTCATAAAGGATGGACTGCGGAACGCCGCCAAAGAAGCTGAA
>DATATH010000118.1:0-10839 GCA_036268895.1 Sphingomicrobium sp.
GCTACGGATCGATGATGTCCGAAGTGGGTGGAGGCTGTGTGAAACTCGGGCCGAGGCTCGGTACGGCGGTTTTCGTGCAGATCGCAGAAAAATCGCAGCTAATGAATTCAACGACTTGGAAGAACTGCGGAATCCAAGACCGGCCGTCAAAGACGCGAAAATCGACCTTAAGCTGAGTTTTCACACAGCCTCCACCCGTTGCGGACGTAAGCACTTCTGTTACCCTCCACTTTCGGGGAGCGGGCAATAACAATGTTCATAGCGTTTCTAACAGCGGCTGCGGCAACGGTTCCCACGGCAACGGCGATCGACCCGGCTTCATGGTTCAGTGCAAGCAATTACCCGATCGAGGCCATAAAGAAGGGCATCGGGGGATCCGTCACATTCGACGTGGACGTCGATTCCGAAGGAAAGCCGACGGCGTGTCGGATCCAGTCTCCACAGTCCTTTTCCGCGTAACTGCAGTTCTGCAATGATCTCAATTACGTGGCGGAAAACAGCCATTTTTTGATAGCGTTCGCAGATGATTTGGGAGCAGAGGGTCGCAGGTTCGAATCCTGTCTCCCCGACCATCGCTCACCACGGGAACAGTTCGACGCATGCGAACTCGTCTCGAACTCTTATTTCTCCGACTTGTTCTCCGTCTTGTTATCGGTCTTGACGTCCTTGTTGACGTTCACGCTAATGTTCGTATTTCCAATCTTGTTTTCAATCTTTTGCCCTGTGTTCTTCACATCGCTACCAATGTCGTTCGCGATGTCCTGGGCGGTGTTGCCGGCCGCGGCCGCCGCATTTTCAGCGGCGTCACTGTTGTAGGTGACGCTGACCGTGCCGTTGCCATTGTCCTTGCTGACCTGGCAAGCACCGAGCAGCAGAAGCGGGATTGCAGCAATTGCGATGCGCATGAGGAATCTCCTTTTGGGATCCAACGCTGCTCCGCCGTTCCGGCTCCAGATTAATTGCTGTGCGCTAGAGCAGACGCATCTGGTCACCCTCAGGCGGCCGGAAGAGATCGGTGCGCAGTGGGAACTTCGCCTGCCTCAGGCCATATTTCTTCGCCGCAATATCAAAACGCGTCTTGAGCAGTTCGGCCCACGGCCCCTGACCCCGCATTCGGCTGAAGAAATTGGGATCGTTGTCGCGTCCGCCGCGAAGCGAACGAATCGTTGCCATCACCTTCGCCGCCCTGTCGGGATAATGTTCGTCGAGCCAGGCCCGGAACAGGGGCGCGACCTCGTGGGGAAGGCGCACCGGAAGGTAGAAGCCGCCGGGAACTCCAGCCTCGACTGCGGCCTCAATGATATGCTCGAGCTCGTGATCGGTTATCTGCGGCACGACCGGAGCGATGGCGACGTAGCAGGGGACACCGGCCTCGTTGAGTGCCTTGATCGCGGCGAGGCGCTTGCGAGGGTGAGGCGCGCGTGGCTCCAGCGTCCGCGCAACCTTTGGCTCGAGCGATGTCACCGAAATCGCGACAGACGCAATCCGCAGGTCCGCGGCTGCCTTCAGGAGATCCAGATCGCGAAGCACCCGATCGGATTTGGTGGTGATCGTGAACGGGTGGCGAGTTTCAAGCAGAAGCTCGACCAAGGAGCGAGTGATCCGCCAGCGTTCCTCGATCGGCTGATAGGGGTCGGTGTTTGTGCCCATTGCGATCGGCCGGCATTCGTAGCCCGGCCGCGAGAGCGCCGCATGCAGCAACTGCGCTGCAGCTGGCTTCACGAACAGGCGGGACTCGAAGTCCACTCCCGGCGAGAGGTCGTGATAGGCATGGGTCGGACGTGCAAAGCAGTAGATGCAGCCATGTTCGCAGCCGCGAAAGGCGTTGATCGAGCGATCGAATCCGATGTCCGGCGAGCCGTTGCGCGTCAGAATCGACTTCGGTCGCTCAATGGTGACGGTTGTCCGGCGCTTGGCCACTCCATCGAGCGCTTCGACCTGATCCAGCCACTCACCGTCCTCGATCCGCTCTTTCAGGTTGAAGCGGGTCGGCGTCGGATTGCGTGTTGCTCCGCGCCCGTGACTGGACTCGACCGGCATTTGACGGGCCTAGCCCTGATGCAAGAACAAAACAAGAACATAGCGGGCCGCCGCCGCGGTTTCATTATCATTTCTCGCTGCCCTGACCCGAGGTGGGCGTAGCTTCAGCCGTGCTCCGGTAGTGGTCAATCGATCCTGGGAAGGAAGGCCAGCGGTGCTCCGCCATCGCTTTCAGGGTGGGCGTGCCCTCGCGATCGAGCCCCTGGTAGACCCACATGTTCCGCATCACCGCCGGAACATAATAGCGGGTCTCCCAATAGGGAATCGATTCGATCCACAGCAGCGGGTCGCCCTTGTCGTTGATACCTGCCCATTTGGCGACAGGCAGCGGACCCGCGTTGTAGGAAGCGATCACCCGCGGGAGCTGGCCGGCCGTCGACGAGTCGCCGCGCATCCGCTCGAGGAAGCTTTGTCCAAACTCAAGATTGTAACGGGGATCGGTGAGGCTCGCGCGGGTGTAGGGGACGCCTGTTCTCTGCGACATCTGCTGCGCGGTGATTGGGAGCACCTGCATCAGCCCGACCGCTCCGGCGGTGCTCACGGCGGTTCGCCTAAATGCGGATTCCTGAACGATGTGACCAAAGGCGAGCGCAGGATCGACGCGCCAGCCATTGAGCGGCATCCAGTTCGGGTTGGGGTAGCGGTCGGTCGCGTCAGCTTGAGCTCCGTACTGGCCGTACTTGGCAAGATAGAGCTGGGCGGCCGGAAGATCGAGCCGCTTGGCGAGCTGGATCAATGCGTGATGTTCCGACGGCGCTCCGATCTTCGCCTGGTGGATCACCATTTGTTCGGCAAGTGCCGGCTCGCCGATCTTCACAAGCTCGATCGCGCGCTTGACGTTCGGATATTGATCGATTGCCGGGTCGTAGCCGCTGAGCGGGTCGGGGCCGAGAGTCGTCGACATTCCGAGCGTCTCGCGTGCAAGGAGGCCGTAGAAGCTGTCGAGGCCCTCGGCGGTCGATGCGGCCGCCCTGACCAGCCCCTCGACGGCTGCGGGCCGCCCAGCCGCCTGCTCCGAACGGGCAGCCCAATAATAGCCGCCTGCCTGAAGCTCGCGCTGGTCGGCGAATTGCGCCGCCTGCTTGAAGTCGGCCGAAGCCGAATTGTAGTCGCCGAGACGCCACGATGCGAGGGCCGAGACCCAGGCGGCCTGGCTCGCCCATTCGCCGCTTGAGCCTTGCCGCCACGTATCGGCGACCCGGCGCGCGTCCATATCGAGGCCGAGTACATAGTAGATGAAGGCAATCCGGGTTCCCGCTTCGGCCCGCGCTTCAGCGGAAAGAGCCGGACCCTGAGTGATGAGCAGAGCTTCGGCGCCGCCCGCATCATCGTTCTTCACCAGAGGATCGAGTCCGGCCCGAAGCTGGTCCGCCGCGGGTTCATGGACCGGATGGGCTTTGTAGCGGACCGGAGCGGAGCCGAGCACCACCGTTGGCCGTTCGGGGATGATCATCGGTGGAGTGGCCGCGCCGCGCCTCTCGGCCATAAGTCCGAGCTGGTTGGCCTCGGGAAGCTCGGGAGCCTGGGCGATCAGCGCTTGCAATGAGCCAAGGTCGACGACGGGAGAGCCCTTGGCGGTGTAGAGCTCAGCCTTTGCGACCGGCGTGAGGACGCTCGCCGGCAGCGTTGCAATCCCTGCCGAAGCCGATGACCAATTGCCTGCGTCGATGGCATCGAACACTCCGCGCCAGTCCCTCGGCACCTGGACGGAAGGCCCCCAGGATGGCTGAGCGGCCGGCGATTCCTGAATGGCAGGAGGGGCTGGCTGCTGGGTTGAGGATGGCGTCGTCGGTAATGGCGCGAGCGGATCGCGAGTCGGCTGCCCCAAAAGCGGCGAGGCGCAGACCAGCGTTCCGAACGCAACCAGCCCAGCCTTCAAGATTCGTCCTCCATCAAAAGCAGAAGATCCTGCCATGCCAATGATTTATCTAACGGCCGCTTAATCAGGTGCCGCGGGTGGAACGTGGCGACGGCGCGTACTCCCTCGAGTTTGTGGATGTGTCCGCGGGCATCGACCAGCCGTTTTCCGAGAAGTGCCTGCGAGGGACCGTCGCCGAACAAGAGAAGCCTTTTGGGAGCGACAAGACGGATGTGCTGCCGAGCGATCTTGGCATAATCCTCACGATCTTTCTCGCTGAGGCGCGATCCGGGCGCGTGCATCGGGGACAAAGAGGCGCTGTAGGCCTCATCAGGCTTGATTCCGATCGCGTGCAGCATCCTCTGAGTTAGAGCCCAGGCTTCACCGCCGATCGGCTGCCCCGCCGTATAATCCTCGAGCGCCGGAGCATCGCTCAGCATCATGACCGCAGCATTTTCCGGCCCATGCGGAAGGATCCGCCGCGCCGAGGCGGAGGCGAGAGGCAGGTGAGCGCTGCTCGCAAGCCACTCCTTCAGCTGCGAAAGCGTTTCGTGGCTCGGCGGAGTGACATTTGAGGGTGCTGCGGCTTCGACGATCGGAGGGCGCTCGAAAGTCGGCTTCAGCCAGTTGCGCGGCTCTTCCTGAATCACGCAATCGACCCCGGCGTCGAGCCACCAGCCCAGCGCGGTGCGCGCCTCGGCAATGCCGATCGATTCCACTTCCCCGCCCACGCCTTCCTCCTCGCCTGCCATTGACGCCGCGGTCAAGGAATGCACAGGTCAGACGAGTCGAATTGTGTGGAGGACGCGACGAAGGGACCATGAGCGGGCGCGAATCCATGCAATATGACGTGGTGATTGTCGGTGCCGGTCCGGCGGGTCTGAGCGCTGCAATCCGCCTCAAGCAGCTAGCGAACGATGCCGGCGGCGAGCTTTCGGTCTGCATTCTCGAGAAAGGAAGCGAGGTCGGTGCGCATATCCTTTCGGGCGCCGTCATCGATCCCATCGCGCTCGATGAACTGATCCCGAACTGGAAGGAGAAAGGATCGCCCCTCACCATACCGGTGACCGAGAACCACCATTGGCTGCTCGGCGAAGGCAAGAAGTGGCAGTTCCCACACTTCCTGATGCCGCCGCTCATGAACAACAAAGGCACGTACACGCTCAGCCTCGGCAATTTCTGCCGCTGGCTGGCGGCCCAGGCCGAGGAGCTCGGAGTCGAGATCTTCCCCGGGTTCCCGGCGGCGGAAATCCTGTTCAACGAGGATGGATCGATAAAGGGCGTTGCAACCGGCGACATGGGCATTGCAAGGGACGGAAGCCACCGCCCCGATTACCAGCCGGGGATGGAACTCCATGCCCGATACACCTTCTTCGCCGAAGGAGCGCGCGGGCACCTGACCAAGCGCCTCAGCGAAATTTTCGGCCTTCGTGACGAGAGCGGTCCCCAGGTTTACGGACTTGGAATCAAGGAATTATGGGACATTCCTGCCGAGAAGCATAAGCCGGGCCGAGTGATCCACACGCAAGGCTGGCCTCTCTCCGATGCCTGGGGCGGCGGGTTCCTATATCACCAGGACAACAATCAGGTAGCACTCGGCTTCGTGGTCTCGCTCGATTACGCGAACCCCTATCTCTCGCCCTTCGAAGAAATGCAGCGCTGGAAGACCCATCCGGCTATCCGGGCCGAGATCGAGGGCGGCCGGCGCGTTTCATATGGGGCGCGGGCGATCAACGAGGGCGGGTACCAGGCAATTCCAGAGCTCGTCTTTCCGGGGGGAGCATTGATCGGCTGCTCGGCGGGCTTTGTGAACGTGCCGCGGATCAAGGGTACGCACACTGCAATGAAGTCGGCGATGCTTGCAGCAGACGCTGCGTTCGAGGCCATCACGGCGGATCGTTCGAGCGATCTTCTCGAAGCCTATCCCTCCGCTCTTCACAAGAGCTGGGTGGCAAAGGAACTCAGGAAGGTCCGCAACGCGCAGCCGGCAGTCGCTCATTGGGGCGCAACTGCAGGAACCCTTTACGCGGGACTTGATCTCTGGCTCAACCAGCTCGGCATTGGAGTCCCCTGGACGCTCAAGCTAAGGCCGGACCACGCGGCTCTACGGGCCAAGGACCAGGTCCGGCCCATTGACTATCCGAAACCCGACGGAGCGCTGACCTTCGATAGATTGTCCTCGGTGTTCGTTTCGAACACCAATCACGAGGAAGACCAGCCGGTTCATCTGACGCTCAAGGACGCCGACATACCCACGGCCATCAACCTGCCGATCTATGCGGGTCCGGAGCAACGCTATTGCCCGGCAGGAGTCTATGAATTTGTCGATGGCGAAAACGGTGAACCCAAGCTTCAGATCAACGCTCAGAACTGTGTCCACTGCAAGACCTGCGACATCAAGGATCCGACCCAGAACATCAACTGGGTCACACCCGAAGGCGGCGGAGGACCCAATTACCCGAACATGTAAGTTCCTTGGCGGCGCCGCGCTCGCCGCGTTACTCCTCGCCCCGGCTCCAGCGGCAGCCCGGATTTCAGCCGACGATCCATCCCTGACCTATGTCGAGGCGCGCGCAGCTGCGATCAATGGCGATCATGGCCGCGCGGCCGAGCTTCTTGCAACGCTCGCTGACGCGCAGCCAGGTGAAATCGAGTTCGCACAGCAGGCGCTCACCGAGGCAATCGGTGCAGGCCAGATGGACCTCGCGCTGGGTCTCGCAGCCAAGGTTCCGGCAGCAAAGCTGTCTACCGATGCCCGGCTTCTGCTCGTGACGGACGCAGTGAAGCAGCATCATGTCGAACGCGCCCTGCCGTGGCTCGCAGCGAGCGGGGGAAATGGCAGCCTCGAATTCCTTGCGCCGCTCCTCAACGCCTGGGATGCGGCTGAACGGGGCGACCAGAAGCGCGCGCTTTCAAGCCTCGACCAGATCGAGGCCAACAGCCTCCTGGGTCCGCTTCACGACGAGGAGCAGGCGCTGATCCTGCTCAAATTTCGCCGTGCTGCTGAAGCGGAGCCGTTCGCCCGAAGAGCGATAGGCTCGGCCGGGGCGCGCGAGGCTCGAGTGAGGTTGGCGCTTGCCGATGGCTTCCTGGCCGCCGGGGACCGCACCCGAGCTGCGGCCATGGTCGATGGGATGACCAGCGAATCATCCGTCGCAGTTCAGAGGGTCCTGGCTGGCAGGCCGAGCGGCGAGATGATCGACAGCGGCGCCAAGGCCCTGAGCTCGGTGCTGACCGCGTTTGGAGCCGAGCTCGCGCGACTTCAGCGCGCAGCGCCGCCCATAGGCCTCGTGCAGGTCGCCCGTTACGCCGATCCGACCAACAGCGGCGCGACGGCGCTTCTTGCCTTGCTTCTCGATTCGGCCGATCGCGGTGACGAAGCGCTGGCTCTCCTTGGAACGATTCCACCGAACAATGCCCTCATCTCGCAGGTGCGCGATGTTCAGGTGCGGATCCTCGACAACAACAAGCGCTTCAACGAGGCCTATGCGGTTGCCGCGACCGCAACCAGGGAACCCGGAGCAGGGATGAGCGACTATTCGCGATTGGGGGATGTGCTCGAGGCGATGGACCGCCACGCGGAGGCCGCAGACGCTTTCGGCCATGCCATTGCGATTGCAAACCAGGAGAATTTGAAGAGTGAGCTCTGGACGCTGCTCCTCCTCCAGGCGAGTGCGCTCGAGGAAGCAAACCGGTGGCCGGAGGCGAAAGTGGCTCTCCAACAGGGACTCTCGCTCGCGCCGGATCAGCCGCTGCTGCTTAACTTCATGGGCTATGCGAAGCTCGAGCATGGCGAGGACATGGACGCAGCGGAAGCGATGATCCGCAAGGCGAGCGAGCTAGCGCCAGAAGATGCGTCGATCACGGATTCGCTTGGCTGGGCTCAGTTCAAGCGCGGCAAGACGGACGATGCGATCGAGACGCTCCAGCGCGCAGCGGAAAAGGACCCGGATCAGGCCGAGATCCAGGAGCATCTCGGTGACGCGCTGTACAAGTCGGGCCGCCGCTACGAGGCGCGCTTCGCCTGGCATGCAGCGCTGGCTACGGCCGAGGACAAGATCGCGGCCCGTGTTAAGGCGAAGCTCGCCTCGGGCCTCACCGCAGACAACGCGGCGCCTTGACCGCAGTAGCTGAGATCGCGGCGGCGAAGCTCAACCTTGCGCTCCATGTCAGGGGAAGACTGCGCGACGGGAGGCATTCGATCGAGACGATCTTCGCCTTCTGCACGGATGGCGATCGGTTGACCGGGGAGGATTCCGAGGAAATCTCCCTCGAGATAGCAGGTCCCTTCGCGGTAGATCTTGCCGATAATGACGACAATCTGGTGCTCAAGGCCGCTCGCGCGCTGGCGCGGGCCGCGGGCGTGAGCAGCGGAGCGGCACTGAGGCTCGAGAAGCGCCTTCCGGTCGCATCGGGAATCGGCGGAGGCTCTGCCGATGCGGCTGCCACGCTTAGGCTCCTGACGTCATTGTGGCGGATCGACAAAAAGTACGCGCAAGAGGTTGCCCCGAACCTCGGGAGCGACGTGCCTGCCTGCCTCTTAAGCCGTTCCGCCAGGGGAAGTGGGGCAGGTGACCGGCTGACGCCGATGGATCTTTCCGATCTCTCCGGAAATCCAGTGCTGCTCGTGAACCCCCGGGTCCCCCTCTCGACTTCCCAAGTGTTCGCTGCGTGGGATGGGAAGGACCGGGGCCCGCTCGGCGAATGGCGCGAAGGCAGGAATGACCTCGAGGAGCCCGCAACAGCGCTCGTCCCGCAAATCGGCTCCCTACTCGCATGGCTTTCGGCTCAGCCGGGCGCCCGCCTCGTGCGCATGTCGGGCTCGGGCGCGACCTGTTTCGCATTGTTCGGGAGCGAAGAAGCGCGCGACTCGGCGGCTATCGCGGTCCCGCGTGAATGGTGGCATCTGGGAACCTTCCTGCGCTAGGGGAGCCGGCCATGAGAGGGCGGCCAATCATCACAGCCGATGCGATGCGCAGAGCCGAACAGGCAGCGATCGATGCTGGCGCAAGTGTCGAGCAGCTGATGGACCGGGCAGGGGCGGCGCTCGCCGAGGCCATCTATCGCTTTGCCGGTCCAATGCCGGCGCTGGTGATTTGCGGACCGGGGAACAATGGCGGCGATGGCTATGCAGCGGCGAGGTGCCTCGCAGCGCGCGGCGTCGCCGTTCGAGTAGCGGCGATGTCGGAACCCACGACCGAAGCAGCCAAGCGGGCGCTCAGCGAATGGGGCGGCGAAGCGGAAACTCTGACCGCTTCGACGCCGTCGGCTCCGATCGTCGTCGATTGCCTGTTTGGTACCGGTCTCAAGCGCGGGCTGGAAGATGCTCTTTCAGCTCGACTTTCGAGTCTTTGCGACCAGGCAGTCGTGAAGGTCGCGTGCGATCTCCCGAGCGGGACCGAGAGCGACAGTGGAGCCGAACTCAGCCCGGTTCCTTCCTTCGACATGACCGTTACCTTCGCCGCTCTCAAACCGGCACATCGGCTCTTTCCGGCAATTCACAAATGCGGTCGGGTCGTCCTTGGCGATATCGGCATCGCCGTACATTCCGACTGGCACGAGATCGCTCCGCCCGACATTTTGCCGCTGGACCCCGGCGGCCACAAATATGATCGCGGTCTCGTTCACGCCCTGGCGGGCAAAATGCCGGGAGCTATCGCGCTTTCAGCGATTGCCGCTGCAAAGGCCGGCGCCGGCTACGTGCGGGTGAGCACGTCTCGGAGTATCGACGGACTCCCTTCGTCGATCGTTCAGACCGACACTGCGAGCGTCAATGACGAACGGATCGGCTGTCTGCTCGTTGGCCCCGGAATGGGTGACATCCCCCAGGTTCTGACCGTGGCGCTGACGTCCAAGGCACCCAAGGTCATCGATGCCGATGCGATCACGCACCTTGGCGAGCCTGAACGCCTGAAGGGCCAGGACGCCGTGCTGACGCCGCACGAAGGCGAGTTCCGGCGCCTGTTCGGCAAGATCGACGGGAACAAGGCCGAGCGTGCGCTCGAAGCGGCGCGACGGTCCGGCGCGGTGGTCGTCTACAAGGGAGCGGACACGCTCGTCGCTTCGCCCGACGGGCGTCTCGGCTTTCGTCCGCCGGCGCCGGCGTGGCTTGCAACGGCAGGAACCGGCGATGTGCTCGCGGGGATCATCGCGGCGATGCGGGCGCGTGGCCTGCCCGCATTCGAGGCGGCCTCTGCCGGAGTCTGGCTGCAAGGCGAGGCGGCAATCATCGCCGGACCCGAGATGATCGCTGACGACCTTGTCGAGGCAGTTCCAAACGCTCTTCGAGCGTGCACGAGCTGATCGTCCGCATCGCGGCGCGCGGCGACGGCGTGACGCTAAGCGGCCGCCACGTCCGGTTCGGCGTGCCAGGCGATGCGCTGCTCGACGACGGGGCGCTCGCCCCAGGGCCGCATCACCAGGAACCGCCGTGCCCCCACTTTCCGGAATGCGGCGGTTGCCAGCTTCAGCACGCCGACGATGAAGCCTATCGCGGCTATCTCGTATCGCGGATCGAAACCGCACTGGCCCAGCACGGCCTGGGGACAGAGATACGCGAGCCGCACCTTTCGCCGCCCAAGAGCCGGCGCCGGGCGACCCTCAGGGCTCTGAAGGTCAAAGGTGGCACTGTCCTCGGTTTCAACGCGGTGAGATCCCACCAAATCGTCGACATGCGCGAGTGCCACGTCCTGAGGCCCGAGCTGTTCGCGCTCGTCGCTCCGCTTCGAAGACTGCTCGGGGATCTTCTTCAGCCCAACCGCGCCTCCGACGTGCAGATTACGCTTGTCGACCAAGGTGCCGACGTGCTTCTGCGGGGTGTTGAGGCTTCGGGTCTCAGAGCAATGGAGCAGCTGACGTCCTTTGGGTCGGGCTGCGGGCTCGCGCGGATCAGCCTCGACCGGGGGACGGGGCCTGAGCCGATCTACGAACCTCAGCCTGCG
>DATATH010000119.1:0-1965 GCA_036268895.1 Sphingomicrobium sp.
TGTTCGAATCCCTGATCCCGCGGGGAAAGATGGGTCGTCCTGAGGAAATTGCGGCGGTCGCGCTGTTTCTTGCTTCAGACGATTCGAGCTTCGTGAATGGGGTGGAGTTGTCTGTCGACGGCGGCTTCTCGGCCATCTGAAATCGCGCCGGATCGCGGGAAGTGGCTGACCGTCCGGCCGCGCGGAAGTCGTTCACGGCAGGACGTCCACGCGTCAATTCAGGAATTCGAACCGATGACGCCCATCGCTTGGGGTGGCGGTCCGAAGATCTCGCGAAGGTCGCCATGCAGCGAAACGGATAACCGAGCGCCGTTGAGGGCCGGAGAATCAATATCAACACGGATCGGAGAAGTATTATGAGCTATGCGATTGTAGGATTCGGTGCGGTAGGCCAGGCCCTCGCCCGCGCCTTCGCTCGTAAGAACATCGAGGTGGCCGTCGCGAGCCGCCGGCCGCCCGAGGCGTTGGCGCCGCAGGCTCGGGCGATTGGACCCACGGTCGTCGCCAAATCGCTGCGGGATGCGCTCGAGGCCGACACAATCATCTTGGCGGTCCCGTTCGGGGAGCATCGCGAGGTTGCGAAGGCCCTGCCGAGCTGGAAAGGCAAGACGGTCATCGACGCGATGAACGCGTTGATTCCCCTTGAGGAGCTGGACGGTCTCCCGTCCTCCGCCTTCGTCGCGAAGGCGTTCACCGGCGCCAAGTTCGTGAAAGGTTTCAATCACTTGATTGCGGCCACCCCGGCTGCCGATCCGATCGTCGAAGGCGGCCACCGGGTCGTCTTTCTGTCGAGCGACGACGAGGACGCGACCGCTCCCGTGGCGGCCTTGGCCAAACAACTTGGGTTCGCACCCGTCAAGCTGGGAAAGCTCAAAGAGGGTGGCGCGCTGGTGCACGCACGCGGCCGCACTTGGGGCCAGCTCATCTTCCAGGATTTGTTCAAGAAGGAGCAGTAATCGATCTACGACCGTGTGATCGACGCCGAGAACTGGTCGCGCGCGCTAACTTCTTCGAGCAGCGCGCGACCGAATATTTGAAGGCCGCAAAGTCGCGAAGGTTGGGGGTGGGCCTGACGGCGTATGGGCGCCGTTCGAAGAGCGGGGAGACGCCCGACAGAGCGGCAGATCTGTGGGTCGCCTAGAATCTATCGACTGTTATCGATGGCCTAGGATTCGCTCGAGTGTCCTCTGCTATCCGATACTACTCCACGGTACTCCCCTTCACTCCCACTCAATCGTTCCCGGCTGCTTTGAGGTCACGCCATACACAACGCGGTTGACGCCTTTGACCTCGTTGATGATGCGGGTCGCGACGCGGCCGAATTCCTCAGCGTCCACGAATACAAGAACATCTTGCGCTGGGCCGACCAGTTGCTGAAGCGCCCGGCGGTCGTGCGCGGCCGCAAGGTCAATCGCATCCGCGGCGAGCTGTCAGATCGGCTGCACGAACGCCACGACGCGAGCGACTTCGACACGAAGACACAGGATAAGGTGGCGACTCCAACTTAATAAGCGCCGCGATATCCGGCTAGCCCGAAGGACCGGTCATAAACGGCATGATGTCGACGCCGTCGCCGGGGAAGATCATGAAATGGGGATGGTTCTCGAAGAGGCGCGCAGCGGCGTCGATGGTTTCGGCCTGGACGACGATGTAGCCACAGAACACGTTCTGCGCATCGCTGATGCCGTCTTTGGTCACCCGCTTCGTCTTGCCGACCATGCCGCCCGTGTCCGGGAATGACGCGGCGTTCGCCTTTTCCCAGTCCGCCCATTGTTTCAGGCCGGCCACATCAACCGCCTTCTGCTCGGCCTCGGGCAGCGCACGGAAGCGGGCGAGGTCTTCGGGTTTCATGGTATAGACAGCGAGGAAGCGGGGCATGGCGTTTGGTCCGTAGCGGAAAGTTGCGGAAGCATAGGTGCTCGTTTACTCCCACTCAATCGTGCCCGGCGGCTTGCTCGTCACGTC
>DATATH010000120.1:0-3704 GCA_036268895.1 Sphingomicrobium sp.
AGGCGACGAACGCGAGCGCTAGTCCAGCGATCCGCAGACGCGAAGCTCGATCGCGGTCAGGCCCTTTGAGCTCGGAGCGATCCGGGCCTCGAGATTCTGCCCCGGCTGGAGCTCGCCGAGATGGGCGCTGCGCACCGTCTCCATGTGCACGAATACGTCCTCGCCGCCCAATTCGTCGGGTCGCTTGACGAAGCCATAGCCGCGAACGCGGTTGAACCATTTGACCTCCACCGGCTCGAACTCGCCGGCTGCGTCCGCAAGAGCCTTGCGGTCGGCGCGTTCCGACGCCGGAATGGACGAGCGTTGTTGCTGGGGCAAGGCCGAGCTGAGATCGATCGACAGGATGCGCTTCGCCTGAAGCCCGCGCTCGAGCCGAACCGGAATGCACTCGATGATCGCGCCCTCGGGCACGCTTCGCCGCCCGTGTTCGCGAAGCACGCTGAAATGCAGTAGTACATCGCCATCGAGCTCATCGGTAACCAGGAAACCGAATCCGCGCGTCGCATCAAACCATTTCACGCGCCCAACGACGGGTGGCATTTCCGTCTCGGGCGCCTCGTTGTTGGACTCCACGATGGGCCGTGCCCCTCCCTCGGCCAGACTGGCGAACGCGCTAACCATCGGGTCTCATTAACATGCGTGCGAGTGTCGGGAAACCGACTTTAGCTAAGGGGTAATCCGTCTTTGTCCGGTTAATTGCTCCCGGTTAATTTCAGCTCCCGGCGCGAGGGAAGCGATGGCTATTGCGAGCCCGATCGGGTGACCCGCTCGAACCATCGCGGCGATCACTTTCTCCCTTAGCTTGGGATCGGATTTGCCCGAACTCCATGGGCCGATTCTCCGCCGCTCGGCATAGCGAAGGGCCGCATCGAGCGCCTCGACTTGCGCCTCCTCGCGCGCGGCGGCGCCGTCCTCCTCGCTTATCCCGGCGAGGCGAAGCTTCTGTTCGAGGCGGTGCCTGCCATAGCCGCGGCTGCTCAGCGAGCGCGATTTGGCGAGGGCATAAGCGGCATCGTCGAGGTAGCCGAACTCGCAAAATCGCTGTGCGAGCGCGTCGAAATCCGGTTCCACCTTGTCGTTCCAGCCTCGTTCACGAACCTTGCGCCAGAGATAGGCCGTCAGCTTCGCCCGGGTCGTTGCAAATCTGCCGACATAGCGGAGCGCCATCTCCTCCAGTTGCTTGTGATCGAGCGGTGCGGGGGACTTAAGGGATCGGGGACGTGCCATTGCGTCTTTTTTGTGCCACACTCGCCTCACATCAGGAACAAGCTTGCAGCGGAAAAGCGCGGGCGACAAAGAGATCAACAGGCAAGGAAGGGACGGCGTGCTCGAACGCAACGCCTCTTTGAAGAACGAGCTTGCCCCTCCGGGCGCGACACCGACCATCGACACGCTCCCACGCCGCATCGCCGACTTCGAAACGATCGGCGAGGCGCTCGACTATGCGGCCGAGGGGCGCCGCGGGCTCAACTTCCACGATGCGCGCGGCAGCCTGACGCGCGCCTATCCCTATAGTGAGCTGCGCGAGGATTCGCTCGCTCATGCCGGCCGGTTCATCGCGCTTGGAATCAAGCCGGGGGACCGCATTGCACTGATTGCCGAGACCGGCGCGGAATTCGCCGCCTGCTTTTTTGGAGCAGTCTATGCCGGTGCCTGGCCGGTGCCGCTTCCCCTTCCGACGAGCTTCGGCGGGCGCGATGCGTATGTCGACCAGCTCTCGGTCCAGTTGAACAGCAGCGATCCCGAACTCCTCCTCTACCCGAAAGAGCTTGCCGGCTTTTGCGAAGGGGCGGCTGAACGAGCCAGCGTCAGTGCGCGCGACTGGGAATCCCTCGCGAACGTCGAGCCTGCGTCCGGCGAGCTCCCAAAGGCCGATCCGGACGGCATCTGCTACCTTCAATATTCGAGCGGTTCGACGCGCTTCCCGCATGGTGTCGCAGTCACCCACCGAGCCCTTCTTGGCAATCTTCACGCCCACGCAATCGGACTCCAGGTCGAAAGCACCGACCGGATGATCTCCTGGCTGCCCTGGTACCATGACATGGGCCTCGTCGGCTGCTTCCTCTCGCCCCTGTCCCAGCAATTCTCGGCGGATTATCTCAAGACCGAGGATTTCGCTCGCCGGCCGCTCGCCTGGCTCGACATGATTACCCGAAATCCCGGGACGACCGTCAGCTATTCCCCGACCTTTGGCTACGACATCTGCTCGCGGCGGATGAGCTCGCAGACCCGCGCCGAGGACCGTTTCGACCTTTCGCGCTGGCGGGTCGCCGGAAACGGCGCCGACATGATCCGCCCCGACGTCATGCAGTCATTCGTCGACTGTTTTGCTGCGGCCGGTTTCAAGGCCGCTGCGTTCTGCCCAAGCTACGGGCTCGCAGAAGCGACGCTCGCTGTTTCGCTGATGCCGCCCGGCGAGGGCATCCGCCTCGAGCTCGTCGAGGAGAATGAGCTCTCCGGATGCGCCTCGGGCGAGGAAGACCAGCCACGCCGCTACCGCGCGGTCGTCAACTGCGGCAGGCCCGTAACCGGCATGGAGATCGAAGTCCGGGGTCCCGACGGTGAGCTTCTCGACGAGCGCGGGATCGGCCAGGTGTTCGTCCGCGGAACGAGCGTCATGCACAGCTATTTTCGCGACGAGGAAGCGACCCGTGCCGTGCTCAGCGACGATGGTTGGCTGGACACCGGCGACATGGGTTACATGTCGAGGGGCTACATCTTCATCGTCGGCCGCGCCAAAGACATGATCATCATCAACGGGCGCAACCACTGGCCGCAGGACATCGAATGGGCGGTCGAGCAGCTCCCGGGCTTCAAGTCGGGCGACATCGCCGCCTTTGCGATCACCGGTCCCTCCGGCGAGGAAACCCCAGCCGTCCTCGTCCACTGCAGGGTCTCCGATGCAAAGGAGCGCGGGCGCCTGCGTGACGAAATTCGGGAGCGGGTTCGCGCGATCACCGGAATCACGCCGGTGGTCGAGCTCGTTCCGCCGCGAACGCTTCCGCGCACCAGCTCGGGCAAGCTGTCGCGCACCAAGGCGCGCAATCTCTACCTGTCAGGCGAAATCCAGCCGTACGATATCGCAGCCTGAGCCCGGCTATTCACCCGGATTAGGGAATTCATCCTTAATTTACAGCTGGCTGTCACACAGAAGCTTCTGTCGGGAGAGCAGAAATCATGCATCGGATGCATGGATGGATCGGACGCAAGGATCGCGACGAGGTTGCGATCGATGCTGTTGTCCATCGCGATGACGGCTCCAAGCAGGGCGTCATCTTGAGCAACCTCTCCCCCGATGGCTGCCGGATCGAGTCCGATGGCGACTTTCGAATCGGCGAACGTTTGCAGATTGCCATTCCCAGCATTGGTCAACTGAATGCTCAGATCCGCTGGGCGCTTCCGGGAAGCGCCGGCGCCAGGTTTCTTCAACGAGCAGACGCCTAACTGCCGCTGACCTGCTGCTTTCGCGGTGCTATGGCGCTCCGCGATGCAGGCTTTCGGGAACGTCCTCGAACTGATCGGCAATACGCCGCTTGTGAAACTGAGGCGCGCCTCGGAGGCGTCCGGCTGCACCATTCTTGGCAAGTGCGAGTTCCTCAACCCCGGCCAGTCGGTCAAGGACCGGGCGGCGCTCTTCATCATCCAGGACGCGATCCGCCGTGGCGAGCTGAAGCAGGGCGGAGTGGTCGTCGACGGAACTGCCG
>DATATH010000121.1:0-42247 GCA_036268895.1 Sphingomicrobium sp.
GTCGGCAATGCGGCGTTCACCGACATGGGAATGCATCGCGAGGAGCTGAACGTCGGTCAGCTGGTGAAGGAGAAATGGGACGCCCGGGCACGGCTGGTCGGCTTTGGAACGCACTCCGGCACGGTCGCGGCCGCAGACGACTGGGACGAGCCGATGAAGGTCAAGCGCGTACGTCCGTCGCTTCCAAAGAGCCATGAATGGATGAGCCACCAGAGCGCGATCCCGCGCTTCATCCTCGACCTTCGCGAGGGCGAAATTGGCCGCGAGCTTCGCGAGGCTCTCGCGGAGCCGCGCCTCGAGCGATTCATCGGCGTCATCTACCGCCCGGAGACCGAGCGCTGGAGCCATTACAGCGAGGCCATACTTCCAAGACAGTTCGACAGCTGGATCTGGTTCGACGAGACCAGTGCCGTCACGCCGCTCCCTGGCGAGCTTCGGCCGGGCGAGCATCGCGAGGTCGAAGAAACCTATCCCTTCGGGCTGTAGCGGTTTGAAACACAACCAAATCGGTGATTATTAATTTGGAGCAAAGTCTCCCCGCCAGGCGTATGCTGCCTGGAGCTCGGTGCATTTGGTGAGGCGGAGGGAGACCATGCCGCAGCGGCGGCGAGTCAAGAAGAACAGCTTCGGCAGTCATTTCGATGACCTTGTGAAGCATTTCCCCGAGCACCTTTCCAGGGCCAAAGGGACGGACGAAAGCGCCCCGAAGGAAGAGCGCAACATCCACGACCGCCTGTTCGAAACGGCCTGGAGGCACAAAGGGGTAAAAAGCCCCGAAGCCTAGAGGCAAGGCCAAACGAGGGCCGCAAGGCTGCTCTATTTTTTTGCGGTCCTTGCGCGGAGCTTCGAGATCGTCGTCTGGTTGCTGATCTCCTCGACGTCGGTCCTGCAATGGATGAGGCGGATGCCCTTCAGCTGCAGCGCAGCTTCGAGCGCCGGGGCAAAATCCTTGGTTGTCTCGACGGTTCTCGCCCAGCCGCCGTAGGCCCGTGCAAGCGCGGCGAAGTCGGGATTGATAAGCTCAGTCGCCGAGATCCGCTTCGGGTAATCCCGCTCCTGGTGCATGCGGATGGTCCCGTAGCTGCCATTGTCGATAAGCACGATCAGAAGGTCGGCTCCAAACTGGGCAGCCGTCGCCAGTTCCTGGCCGTTCATGAGAAAATCGCCGTCGCCCGCGACGCAGACGACGGGTCGGTCCTTGAAGCGCAGTGCTGCGGCGACCGCCGCCGGGAGTCCGTAGCCCATGGTGCCACTGGTCGGCGCCAGCTGAGTCGGCATTGCGCCGTACCGCCAGTAGCGGTGCCACCATCCCGAGAAATTGCCCGCGCCATTGCAGATGATGGTCTTTTCGGGGAGCCGCTCGCGCATCGCTGCGACGCAGGGCCCGAGGTCAAGCTTCACGCCCTGACGCGGGCTCGGCTCCGACCATGAGAGCCATTCCCGGTGAGCATCGTCACCGCAGGAAAATCGCACGAGGTCCGGGTCGATCCACTCGTCGATCATCTCGGCGAATTCGCCCATATCGGCGCAAATCGGCAGGTCCGCGTGGTAGACCCGGCCAAGTTCGTTCGGATCGGGGTGGACGTGGACGAGCGTCTGGCCGGGATGGTCGGGAGTGATGAGCGTGTAGCCGTCGGTCGTCGCTTCCCCGATGCGGGGGCCGGCCGCGAGGATCAGGTCGGCGTCGCGAACGCGCTGCTGGAGCTTGGGGTTCGGTCCATAGCCAAGCTGGCCGGCATAAACCGCGCAGCTGTTGTCGATCGCGTCCTGGCGGCGGAAGGCGGCCGCAACGGGAATGCCGTAGCGGAAAGCGAAATTGGCAAAATGGTGCGCGGCCCGCGGACTCCAGTCCGCGCCGCCGACAATTGCGATCGGCGAGGCGGCCTCCTTCAGCAGTTCGAACAGCGCCTGCACCGCTCCGGGATCGGGTTCTTCGGCAAGCGGCGGAACGCACGGCCGGTCGGCGACCTCCACTTCGTCACGAAGCATGTCTTCGGGAAGAGCGAGCACGACAGGACCAGGGCGACCTGCGGTCGCGACACGATATGCACGATAGACGAACTCGGGGATCCTCCTGGCGTCCTCGATCCGCGCGGCCCACTTGGCGATGGGGGCGAAGAAGGCCGGAAAGTCGATCTCCTGGAATCCTTCGCGTTCGCGGTCTTCGCGAGCGACGTCGCCGATGAAGACGATCATCGGCGTTGAGTCCTGGAAAGCGACATGCACTCCGGCGCTGGCGTTGGTCGCCCCGGGGCCGCGGGTAACGAAAGCGACACCCGGACGCCCGGTCATCTTGCCGTCGGCATCGGCCATGTAGGCAACACCGCCTTCCTGACGGCAGACGATCGTCTCGATCTCGCTCGTGTCGTAAAGCGCATCGAGCACCGCAAGGAAGCTCTCGCCGGGCACGGTGAAGATGCGATCGCAGCCCTGCATCCTCAGCTGGTCGACGAGGATCCGGCCGCCGGTGCGCTTGGTCATGGGCGGCGCGTTAGCGGGAAGCTGCTGTCTCGTCACCCCGTCGCGCTGGGAACCATTTGTTGAGGAATCGGCGCGCATCTTTCCTCAAGGGAAGGCGCGATATGAGCGATTCTGACATCAGACCCGATGATCAACCCGAGCGGCGACGCGCTCCGCGGTCCGCACTGAAGCTCAATGCAACGGTCCGGGAACCGGGCCGAAGCAGAATGGGAGCGCGGGTCATCGACATTTCCACGCGCGGTTGCCGAATTGAGGCCCTGCCCGGAGCGACTGCGGACACGTACATCCTGTTGAGCATCGCTGGTCTTGATACCCAATATTGCCGGGTGGTCTGGAGCTGCCACGAATTCGCCGGGGTCGAGTTCGCGGCTCCTCTCGCTGAAGCCGTGCTCGACCGCCTGTTGGAGGATCACGGGGCACTTTCGGAGAGCGCGATCGGCGAGCTTCGGTCGATCGCGACCCGGGCGCATCGGCTCTCCACTCAGGAGGAAAGCGAGCGCCGCACCCTGTCCGAGCTTTCGCGAAAATGTGCGGTCGATGCCGTGGTCGGGGGCCTGCGCCTCGGAGAATCCAAGCAGTCGAAGTCCTAGTCGGGCGCCGCTCTTACGCGGCCTTCGACTCCCGGTTCAGGATCTGCCCAATTCCACCCTCTGCCTCGATGCGCTCTGCAAGAGTGCCGCGGGGCAGCTCTTCCTCGAACGCCCACGACAGGACCGCCTCGAGCTGCTTGATCGTCAAATCGTCGCACATGCCATCAAAGGCAAGCTTGGCAACCGGCTTCATCGGCGAGCGCAGCTGGATTTTCAGGCCCTCCGCCTGGACGAGCCTCAGATATTCCTCGGGACTATCCTCGGCGTCGAGCGCGAAGTCATAAGCTGCGCTCAAGCCTTCATAGAGAGCAGCGTTGGCCCGCAGCTTGGCCTGACGCGCTTCGTCGGCCTTGGCGCGAACATCGGTCAGTTTGATCTGCAAGGTTCCCTCCAACGTTGGACCGGGTGGGTCTGACGGTACGATTTCGGCGGCTTCCCCGCACTCGAAGGCAACAGTGTCCGGATCGAGTTCGACCTCGACAGGATTGCCGTAGAAGCCCTTCACGCTTGCGAGCGTCTCGAGAAATTTCTTGGAAAAGCCGGGTTTGACCGTGGGGACCGGAGCGGCCTCGGCAGGCTCGTCCATCAACCCAGGGCCTGGCGGGACTTCGATCAAGCCAACCTCGACAAACTCCTCGGTCGGGTCGGCCGTCAGCGTCTCTATAGGCTCTTCAGCCCGCTCGGGCGGCTCCTGGAGGGCTTCTAACCCGGCAATCTCGTCGATCGAGTCGGGCACCGACGTTTCGACAGGTTCGTGAACCCCGCCGACCGGCTCTTCGCGGGTTCCAAGTCCGGCGATCTCCTCGAACGGGATCGGCTCGACGATGTCCTCGATGGGAATCGGTTCGATGAGATCCTCGATGGCGATGGGTGCGACCTCCGCCGTCAATTCATCTTCGAACGATTGCTCGCCGGGGTCGGCTTCTGCAATTTCTTCGGGCCCGACCATGGATTCTTCAGCGACCGGTACCTCGAGGGTCTCTCCTCGCTCTTCGGCTGGTTCGATGGCCGGTACTTCTGTTTCTGGCGATTGCCCGGCAACGGAGCCCGGATCGAGGCTGACGAAGCCATAGACGAAATCGATCCACGTCCCGGTCGCGCTGAATGGCAGCAGGCTGACCCAGCACCGTGTTTTTCCGTCCTGGGTCTTAAATTCGTCCTCGAACGCGAAGGCGTCGCGGCAGGCAGCCACGACGGGAAGACGGGTCGCAATGCAGGACAGAAGCGACGGATTGGGCGCTTCGCTGACATTTTGCACGTTCAACCCGCCCGAGATGGCGCGGCCGAAGTGGCGGATTTCCGCATCTTCGCCGCCGCCGACCATCTCCAAAAGGATGCTGAACGCTCCCGCATCGGAGATTTCGAGCGGATCAAGGTCATGAATGGGCGGAAATTCGCGATTTCCGCGGATGGATAGCCAGTAGTTGTAGACGCTGGCATGTTTGCGCCGCTCGGCCGCGGCAATGGTCCTGAGCGAGCTCAGCAATGTCTCGGCCGAAGCTTCGTCGACGGCCTCAGGAGTCATTTCCGGAACGGGCACGCCCATTCTCACCTTCCCCTAGTTTGGAGTCGCAACTTTCGCCCGCGTGGTTCTTAGAAAAGGTTAAGGCGGGTCGGCCTGTGCGGATTTGAGTTCCAATGCGGGACGACAGTAGGGCGCTCCCAAGGGCGACGCGGCCGCCCAATGGCAGAGTGTCGCACGCGAGAAGCGAAGGTTAAGCGCTTAAAAACTAAGGGGTATCGCCAGAGCGCGCCGACCATCTCGGAGGTGTCGTGACGACGACGAGCACGATTGGAGCGATTGAGCAATCGTCAGTGCGTTGAAACCTCTCCGGCCGCGCCCGAGACCTTTCTTGCGCGACCTTAGCTGGTTACGCCTGATGTATCGCCTTTACGACCTGGTAGCTCTCGAGGCCCTCTTTTCCGCCTTCGGACCCAAAGCCTGAATCCTTGACGCCGCCAAACGGCGTATCGGCCCCACTGATTGCAAAGGTGTTGATCCCGACCATTCCGCTCTCGACCAGATCGCCGATGAGGTTCGCCCGGCGCCCGTTCTCGGTGAAGGCGAAGGCTGCAAGGCCGTAAGGAAGCCGGTTGGCCTGTTCGATCACTTCCTCGAACGTGTCGAACGGGCGCGATACGGCGACCGGACCGAACGGCTCGTCGTTCATGATGTTCGCGTCGTTCGGGACATCGGCCAGCAGAGTCGGCTGGAAGAAGAATCCCTGGTCACCGCGCTCTCCGCCGGCGAGGACCCGCGCGCCCTTGGATTTCGCGTCCTTCACCAGCGCTTCGATCGCGTCCGGGCGCCGCGCGTTGGCGAGCGGACCCATCCGCGTGCCATCCTCGAGTCCGTTCCCGACCGTCACCTTGGCGGTTCGTTCGGCGAAGCCCTTCACGAAGGCATCGTAGATACCGCGCTGGACGTAGAAGCGGGTCGGAGAGACGCAGACCTGGCCGGCGTTCCGGAATTTTTGCGGAACGACCATGTCGAGTGTCTTCTCGAGATCGCAATCGTCGAAGATCAGAACCGGAGCGTGGCCTCCCAGCTCCATCGTCACTCGAGTCATGCTGTCGGCGCAAAGGCGCATCAAATGCTTGCCTACTCCGGTCGAGCCAGTGAAGCTGACCTTGCGGATCACCCGGCTGGCGATCAGCGTCTCGCTGATGAGGTTCGCGTCGCCGTGGACAAGCTGGGCGACGCCGCTGGGGATTCCGGCATCGGCAAGGGCAAGGAACAGCTCCGTTGCGCAGCCTGGAGTTTCATGTGGCGGACGCGAAATGACGGTGCAGCCGGCGGCCAGCGCGGCACTGACCTTCTTTGCCAATAGATAGATCGGGAAATTCCACGGACTGAAGGTCGCGGTCGGCCCGATCGGCTGGCGGATCACTCGGCTAAGCTGGCCTCCAGGCCGGACGAGGGTACGGCCATAGTCCCTCTTGGCATCCTCGGCATACCAGTCGAACAGCTGCGCCGAGGCGAGGACTTCGGCTTTGGCTTCCGGCAAAATCTTGCCTTGCTCCTGGGTCAGAGTGGCAGCGACCTGCTCGACCCGCTCGCGCAGGAGCAATGCGGTCTTGTGCAGGATCGCGCCCCGCTTTTCGACATCAAGCGCGCGCCACTGCGGCCACGCCCGGTCCGACGCGGCGAGCGCCTCGTCGAGGTCGGCCCTGGTGGCGTAGGGGACTTCGGCGATCGGCTTTGCGTCGACCGGGTTGACGACGGTGTGGCCCGAGTCCGAGCCTTTCCAGACGCCGTCGATGAAGAGCTTGAGGTCGGTTTCGTATCCCATGCGCGGCCAGATAGGCTTCGGCGCGAGCGCCGCCAAGTGGCTAGACTTCGTAGCCCATGCGCTTCGCCCACGGTTCGAGAACGCGAAGCACTGACTTCATCTGCTCGCGACATCTCCCACCGGCCTGCGGCAATATGTGCATCGGCCCATTTGTCGCAAAATCCTTGCTGGTTGCGGCGCAGGCGCAGCGAGGTCTGGAGCGCGTCCGCGGCTCCCGACGCATCGCTGCGCAGCGAGCCGCGCAACGCCAAGGTTGCCCCAGCTTTCAAAATCGCGCGGATCCGCAGCAACGACGCCCTCGAATTGCCGGGAAGCGTCGTCAGCGGGTCCGAAGGCTTGAGCCGGAGCGCGGACTTGAACGCAACGGCCGCAGAATCAAGATCCATCTTGCGCACTTGCAGCATGCCAACGAACAACATGAGGCCGTGATCGTTCGGATGGCTGGCAACGGCCTGCCTCGCGACGTCCAGCGCACGGGCGAAGTCACCTCTGCGCGCATGCTCGATCGCGATTCGGGCGAGTTGTGGGATCTGACTCACCGCAGCGCGGACTAACGAACATCGCGCGATTTTTCCAACCCGCATTCGACGAACGGATAAATGATTGGACGAGCGGACGGCCATTGAACCGGCTTCGACCGCCCGCTAGCGCTGTTGACAAAGGAGACGCCAAGCGATGACCAAGCAGGAACTCGTCGAGCGAATGCAGCAGGCCCGGGCGTGGGTGCAGGGCAAGCGCGTGATGATCGACTTCGGGGGCGATCAGGGCACAGTCATGCTCGACGGGTCGGCACAAAGGGTCAGCGAGGATGATGGTGCTGCCGACACCACGATCAAGGTCGGCTGGGACGACTGGCAGCAGCTTGCCTCCGGGCAGCTCGACGGGATGACTGCGTTCATGATGGGCAAGCTGAGGATCGAGGGCGACATGTCGAACGCGATGCAGCTGCAGGGGGTGCTTTCGAAGCTGAAAGGTTGAGCCTCGCTTGAGCAAGTGCCGCTGCTTTTCTATGGGCGGCGCATGCAGAAAATCCATCCCAATGCCAAAAGCGCTCTCGACGGACTGCTGTTCGACGGAATGACAATCGCGGCCGGGGGCTTCGGTCTGTGCGGCATTCCAGAGCGACTGATCGATGCCGTCGTTGAAAGCGGGGTCAAGAACCTGACGATCGCGTCCAACAATGCCGGGATCGACAATGAAGGGTTGGGCAAACTGCTGCGAACGCGGCAGGTAAAGAAGATGATCTCCTCCTATGTCGGCGAGAACAAGGAGTTCGAGCGCCAATTCCTCGCTGGCGAGATCGAGGTCGAGTTCACTCCGCAAGGTACACTTGCCGAACGGATGAGGGCCGGCGGTGCGGGAATCCCGGGCTTCTATACCAGGACCGGTGTCGGCACTCAGGTCGCGGAGGGCAAGGAGCTCAAGGAGTTCGAAGGCGAGACTTACGTCCTCGAGCGTGGAATTCGAGCCGACCTCAGCATCGTCAAGGGCTGGAAGGCAGACGAAACGGGCAATCTCATCTTCCGAAAGACCGCCCGAAACTTCAACCTGCCGGCGGCGACCTGCGGCAGGACGTGCGTCGCTGAGGTCGAGGAAATCGTCGCGGTCGGCAGCCTCGATCCCGACTGCATCCATCTTCCTTCGATATTCGTGAACCGCCTCATCGACGGTTCGCCCTATGAGAAAAGGATCGAGTTCCGAACGGTTCGCGAGCGCGAGCCGGCGTGATCGGGATTTCCGCTCTCGCTTTGGCCGCCAGTGCCGCGTCACAGCGGCCGAGCCCGGCCGACCGGATCGAAATCGATCGGGCGATCAGCGCGGTCTATGACGTCATCTCGGGCCCCCCCGGCCAGAAGCGCGATTTCGATCGGATGCGGAGCCTCTTTGCACCGGGCGCCACGCTGAAGGCGACCGGCCCCAAGGGTCTGCGCGGGGGCTCGCTCGAAGACTATATCTCGCGCAACAAGGATGTGCTTGAGCACGAAGGCTTCACCGAGCGCGAGCTCGGGCGTCGCCTCGAGATCTGGGGCGGTCTTGCAACCGCATGGTCCGCTTATGACGGGCGCACTGCGAACGGCAGTTTCCACGAGCGTGGAATCAACAGCTTTCAGCTGGTGAAGATCGAGGGGAAGTGGCTGGTGGCCGCCATTCTCTGGCAGGAGGAGACGCCGCAAAACCCGCTGCCCGCCCAACTCATTCAAGGATCCACGAAATGAGCACTGAAACGCTGACAATGGGCTGGAGCCGCGACCAAATGGCGCAGCGTGCGGCAAGCGAGCTGCGCGACGGTTATTATGTCAATCTCGGGATCGGAATTCCGACGCTTGTCGCCAATCATGTGCCCAAGGGCATGACCGTCACGCTTCAGAGCGAGAACGGTATGCTCGGCATCGGTCCGTTTCCATACGATGACGAGGTCGATCCCGACCTCATCAACGCCGGCAAGCAGACGGTCAGCGAACTGCCCCAGACGAGTTTTTTCGACAGCGCGATGAGCTTTTCCATGATCCGCGGCGGTCACATCGACCTTGCCGTTCTCGGCGGCATGGAAGTGAGCGAGAGGGGCGACCTCGCCAACTGGATGGTGCCGGGCAAGATGATCAAGGGCATGGGCGGGGCCATGGACCTCGTTGCCGGAGTGAGGAAGATCATCGTCGTCATGGAGCATGTCTCGAAGAACGGCGATCCCAAGTTCATTCCCGAATGCACGCTTCCCCTGACCGGGAAGAATGTGGTCGACATGATCATTACCGATCTTGCCGTGTTCCGGCGGCCGGATCACGACAGCCCCTTCAAGCTGATCGAACTCGCGCCAGGAGTTAGTGCCGAGGAAGTCCGCGAGAAAACGACCGCGCAATACGACGAGTGAACTATCTTCGAGAGCAGGCGGGCTCGCGGCTGATTAGGGGGCTGTTCTGGGCAGCCGCGCTGTTTGCACTCGTCATGGCGCTGCTTCCCCATCCGCCCCAGCTCCCGGGCAACCCCTCGGACAAGATCCAGCACATAGCAGCCTTCGCCACCCTGGGGCTGCTCGGTTTCTATGCCTATCCGCGGCTCTCCGCACTCCGCCTGGTCGCGGCACTTTCTCTGTTCGGAGCCCTGATCGAGATCGCGCAGGCAATTCCCGTGATCCACCGCGACAGCGATCCGCTCGACTGGCTCGCGGACACCGCCGCCTGCCTCGTCATCATTCTGGCGCTGCGCTGGTGGGAGGCGCGCAAGCGTTAGCGCGTTGCGTCGTGCCGCCGCTCCTCCTATCTGCCACGGCAGATGACCAAGGGGACGGCATGACCCAGTTTGACGATCGCGAGCGGGCGTTCGAATCCAAGTTCGCGCACGACGAGGAGATGAAGTTCCGTATCACCGCCAGGCGCAATCGGCTGCTCGGCGAATGGGCGGCAAGGCAGATGGGCCTCTCGGAAGCCGAGAAGGAGAGCTATGCCAAGGACGTCGTCCGCTCCGACTTCGAGGAAGCCGGTGAGCATGACGTCGTGCGCAAGGTGCTGGGCGACCTTACGTCTGCAGGTGTCGAGTGCGACGAGGACAAGGTGCGAGAGGCGCTCCGGAACAAGGAGATCGACGCCAGACGCCAGATCATCGAAAGCACCAACCTCTGATGCCGATGTCGGCGAACGAGATCGAGCGGCTGATCAAGCAGGCCATTCCCGACGCCGAGGTGACCATTCGCGACCTTGCCGGCGACGGCGATCATTACGCCGCGCGCATTGTCAGTCACAGCTTTGCAGGACTGAGCCGGATCAGGCAGCACCAGGCTGTCTATTTGGCGCTCGGGGGGCGAGTAGGGGGAGAGCTTCATGCACTGCAGCTCGAAACCGCGGTGCCCGAAACGGAGACTAACAGTGAGTGACGCGCAATCCCGGATCAACGAGGTCGTCAAGAACAATGAGGTCGTACTCTTCATGAAGGGAACTGCGCTGTTCCCCCAATGCGGTTTCTCGAGCCGCGCCATCGCGATCCTCGATCGGCTCGGAACCAAATACGAGACCGTCGATGTGCTTCAGGACTCCGAAATCCGCCAGGGCATCAAGCAATATTCGGATTGGCCGACGGTCCCCCAGCTCTACGTGAAAGGCGAGTTCGTCGGCGGTTCCGACATCATGATGGAGATGTTCGAAAGCGGCGAGCTCCAGGAGCTGCTCGGCGCGGAAGCCTGAATGGAGGAAGGGGCGGGTGCAGGGGACCAGAGAACCGCTGCAACCGCCCCTTCGTGGCGTGGAACCAAGTGGACGGAATTATAGTAGCAACCCGCGTGCCAAATTGAAAAAGTAGCTAATTTCTGCCGTTTTTTGTTGGAACAGGGAAAGGGCGGACGACCATTGCGTAAAGATTTCCGACAGCATCGGCCATTCGATGCCGTGGGCAACGTTGAAATGGCCGTCCGGGATTGATGTTTGAAGTGAACTATTATGATCCTCACTTCGATCGAGCGCCCGGGGCCAAGCTGTTCTGCGACGTCACGCAGAGCTGGTCCGACGTCGGTGGGGGAGTGCGCACTTATCTTCTCCACAAGCGCCGCCACATCCTTCAATCGACGCCGCACAGTCATTTGATGATCGTCCCCGGCCGGCGCGACGAGATTCTCGAGGAGGATCGGGCGGTGACGGTGATGATCGCCTCGCCGCGGGTTCCTGGAAGCCCGCATTACCGGCTGATGCTGCGCAATCGAGCTGTCCTTGAGGCGCTGGAGCAGTTCCGGCCGGACCTGATCGAGTGCCAGGACGCCTATAACCTGCCGTGGTCGGCGATCGGCTACAGAAGGCGCCGCCGGGGAACCGCGCTCGTCGCCGCCTACATGACCGATTTTCCGACCGTCTATGTCGAGCGGCCGTTATCGAAGTTCCTGTCCAGGCCCGTCGCCGCTGTGCTGGGGCGGATCTGCTACAGCTATTGCGGCCTCCTCTATCGCCGCTTCGACGCGATGTTCGCACTCAGCGAGAATGGCGGGGCAACGAAACTCAGGAGCCTCGGCATCCCGGAAGTGGACGTGGTACCGCTCGGAGTCGAGCTCGGCGAGTTCGGACCCGATCGCCGCGATGAAAAACTTCGCCAGCAACTTGCACTGTCGGCGCACCAGCCGCTCCTCGTCTATGTCGGTCGTCTCGACGGGGAGAAGAAACCCGATCTCGTCGTCGACGCGTTTCGCCGCCTTCCCCCTTCGCTCGGTGCAAAGCTGGCGCTGATCGGCGAGGGGCCGTTGAAGGCCGAAATCGCGGCGCTCTGCGACGATCGCATCATTCTGCCCGGCTATATGAACGACCGAGCCGAGCTGGCCCGCTGGCTCGCGAGTTCCGACATCTACGTCTCAGGCATGGCGGACGAAACGTTCGGAATCTCGATTGTCGAAGCACAGGCTTCGGGACTGCCCGTCGTCGGAGTTGCGGCCGGTGCAATGATCGACCGGGTGACTTCCGCCGAGGGTCGTCTGGGTCCAGTCGGCAATGCCGCCGCGATGGCTGCCAATATCATGGACATCTGGAACGGAGATCGTCACACGATCGTCGCGCAGGCCCGCGCATGCGCCCTCCAGTTCAGCTGGGACAGCAGCATGGAAGCGCTCTTCGGCCGGGTCTATCCGACTGCCTTTGCGCACCGCGCAGGTCAATTAAGCGAGGCTCCCGCCGCCGCGGCCCTTGCAGCCTGACCGGTTCAAGGGGCATTCAGCGCCGCGACGGAAGAAGGACAATCGTGAAGAGGCGCATCATCCTTGTGAGCACGAGCCTGGGGCTGGGCCTGGCCTTCGCGGCTTCGGCGGCTCCGGCGAAGAAGCAGGTTCCGGCTGCGAATCCGCCGTCTGTCCGGGCCGAGCAGCTCATGCAGAATTGCGCCGCTCACAAATTCGAGACGGTGGTGAAGACCGTTGTCGATGGACAGCCAGAGCAGTCCAAGGTGAAATTGTGCGGCAAGGAAGGGCAGAGCGAGGCGGAGTGGATCGGCACCCTCAAGGACGCTGTCACGAAGCTCGATGCGAATCAGGACATGCCGGAGCCCGAACGCAATCAGATCGTAGCGGCGCTCGATTCCGAGATAGCCCGCCTGGAGATCCATGGCGCCGCGACTCTGACCTCCCCGTCGGCGTCGAAGACGACTGCACTTGACGGCATTTCGCCGCTGCCGCCTCTTCCGCAATCGGGCCAGTTCGAGGCTTCCTCGCGCGCTCCGCACGAAACGCCCCCGGCAATCCCCCGTCGCGACTACGCCGAACTCCCGCCGCTGCCGACGGCGCCGGTCGCCCCGACGCACGTCCTTATCGGCGGCGTCAGCGCTTCGACGCCGCTGCTTCCAAGGCCGAAGATGAGGTTAAGCTGCTACAACCCCGGCGGTACCGAAGGGCCCTGTACCGGCTTTACCCGCTACACTCTGATCACCGTCCAGGCTGGCGAGGACCTTCCGCCCGATACGAGCCTGCGGTTCGTTCGCGACGGCGATCCACGGGCCGATGTTCAGCTCGCGCAGGTCAAGAAGGGCAGGTCGATGCGCTTTGCAATGCCTGGCGATGTGTGCCGCCACGCAGTTGGCGGCGAGCTCGAGCTTCGAATCGTTCGTGCCGGACAGGAAGTCGGCACTGACGGGCCTTACGACCTCGAGTGCTAGCCAAGAGCGGGCGCCTCGTGCGAGAGGCAGCGCGGTGGACGCACCTTATGCCAAGCTCGAGCAGCTAGACCCCGGCATCGGGCGCCTGCTCGCCCACAATCCGTCCGCGTTCACCTATTTCGGGACTCAGACCTATCTGGTGGGCGAAGAGGAAGTCGCGGTCATCGATCCGGGCCCGGACATCCCCGAGCATATCGACGCGCTTGAAAAGGCCATCGGCGAGCGTCGGCTCGTTGCGATCATGTGCACCCACACCCACCGTGACCACAGTCCCGCCGCTCGGCCGCTCGCCGAGCGCACCGGCGCGCCGATCATCGGCTGCGCGCCGCTCGCTCTTGAGACCGTGGGGCCCCGCGCCGATGCATCGTTCGACGGCGATTATTCACCGGACCAGGTGCTCAATCACGGCGAGGGGATCGAGGTTGAGGAGATGCGGGTCGTTGCCGTCGCAACGCCCGGCCACACGTCGAACCACCTTTGTTTCGCCTATCGCGACGCCTTGTTCACAGGCGATCACGTCATGGGCTGGTCGACGACGGTCATCGTTCCGCCCGACGGCGACATGGCGGCCTATATGCACAGTCTCGAAAGGCTCCGCTGGCGCGACGACCGGATCTATTATCCAGCGCATGGACCCGCGGTGACCAAGCCGCAGCAATATGTGCGTCTCCTGATCGGCCACAGGCTGCAGCGCGAGAAGCAGATCCTGAGGCTGATCCGGGAGCGGGCGAGGGCCATCCCGGACATCGTCGCCAACGCCTATCCAGGGCTGGATCCACGGCTCGTGACCGCGGCCGGCGGCTCGGTCCTTGCGCATTTGTTGGACCTCGAACGCCGCGGCCTGGTAGAACAGCAGGGGGAGGAATGGACAACCGCCTGAGGACCCTGGTTGCGCTGGCCGCGATTGCCGTTGCTCTGATCCTTGGTGTACTGATCGGCGTCTCGACCGGCATCGCCGATCGGATCTTCGGTGGTCCGAGCCCGAAGACGATCGCCACCGCGAGCCTTCAATCGATGCGGGCGGAGAACAGGCTCACCGTCTTTGCGGCGCGCTATGTCTCGGTGGTTACCAGTGAGCAGCAGCGTCTCGGCGGTCTCGTCAGTTCCGAGCGGACGCTGATCCTTCCAGGAGACGTCCGCTACGATCTCGACCTGTCGAACCTCCAGCCAGATGATGTCAGCTGGGACGGTGCAAATCATACGCTCACCGTCCGGCTGCCGACGATCGACGTCGCCGGGCCCGATGTCGATATCAATTCGGTCAAGGAATATGGCGGCGGAGGAGTGCTTTCGGCACTTACCAATGCCAACGAGCAGCTCGACCAGGCCAATCGGGACCGGGCCGTTCAGGACCTTCGGAAGCAGGCGACGGCGGCGGTTCCGATGCAGCTCGCGCGCGAGGCCGGGCGGGCGGCCATCGAACGCAGCTTCGCAATGCCTTTGCTTGCTGCCGGTTTTAGAGACGTGAAGGTCGTTGCTCGCTTCCCGACGGACGGCAATTCCGTCCCTAGCTACATCGATCTTTCAACCCCATATGAGCAGGCAATCAAGGAAGCGGAACGCCGAAGGGCTGCTGAAGTCCAGAAATGACCATTCAGACGCAAAGCCTCAAAGGACTCGATCTGCTTGGCGAGATCAAGCGGCTCAAAACCGAGCGCAACGCGGTCATTCTTGCCCATTATTATCAAAAGCCGGAGATCCAGGACCTTGCGGATTTCGTCGGCGACAGCCTCGATTTGTCGCGCAAAGCGGCGGCGACCGACGCAGAGGTGATCGCCTTTTGCGGAGTGCGCTTCATGGCCGAGACGGCGAAGATCCTCTCGCCCGAAAAGACCGTGATCCTGCCCGACATGGATGCCGGGTGCAGTCTCGAGGACAGCTGCCCGCCCGACCAGTTCGCCGCATTCAGGGCGGCGCACCCGGACCACATCGCGCTGACCTACATCAACTGCTCGGCGGCGGTGAAAGCGCTCAGCGATATCATCGTCACCAGCTCATCAGCCAAGATCATCCTCGACCAGATCCCGAAAGATCAGAAGATCATCTTCGGTCCCGACCGCCACCTCGGCGGCTATCTCGCGAGGAAGACCGGGCGCGATATGCTTCTGTGGCCCGGCATCTGCATCGTCCACCAGGCCTTCAGCGAGACCGAGCTCTTGAAGCTCAAGGCCGAGCATCCGGAAGCTCCCGTTGCGGCTCATCCGGAATGTCCGCCGCACATCATCGACCATGCCGACCATGTCGGTTCGACCAAGTCGATCCTCGATTTTGCGCTGTCTTCCCCCGCCGAGACGATCCTCGTCGCGACCGAACCTCATATCATTCACCAGATGCAAAAGGCGGCGCCGGACAAAACCTTCATCGGCGCTCCGGGCGGCGACGGGGCGTGCAATTGCAACATGTGCCCCTACATGGCCCTCAATACTCTCGAGAAGCTCTATCTCGCCTTGCGCGACCTTGAGCCAAGGATCGAACTCTCAGGCGAAATGCTGAGCCGGGCGCGAGTCCCGCTCGAACGCATGCTCGAAATGGCCGGGCGCACGCTCGGAAGGGGCGATGTCGGTACGCCGATCATCGATCGCCCCCAGGACATCGACCCGCAGATCAGTGGAGACTGATCGAGCGGGGCGGCTTCTTATCGGTTGGCGGAGTTCGGCGAGGAGGAAGGCGCGGAGGCCTGCTGACCGCCTGAAGCCCCGCTCTGCGCCGGGACCTCGATCGTCCTGCAAACGCGGCGCCTGATGGTCGAATAGGGATTGTCCTCAGTATCCTCGCAGATCTGCTTCTTGACCATCTGCGGCTTGGCTGCCTGCGCCTGGTTCGCCGTCGATGCGCTCGGCGTCGTCGCCGCGGTCTGGGCTGCTGCTGGAATACTCATCGTGCCGAGGGTCATAAGCACGACCAAAGCCTTAGACATCATTCGCTCCCGATGTAGGAAAGACCGTGCTTAGAGCAGGAAAGTGAAAGCCTGCAAAGTCCGTTTTCTGTCGCTCGAATAATAATCTTCCCAAGCGAACCTACCGACGAACCTGTTGAATCCGCTCGATCCGGAAATTTGCGTCGTGGCGGCTGATCTGGTCGACGTGCCGGGTCGAGCGGCGATTCTAGATCTTGTGATCCAATGGTAATTGCTCATCTTGTACGAAGGGAGTGCGAACGAAGGTGTCATGGCTGATCAGGGCAGCGCGTGCAGCGCTGCTCATCGCTTTTTCCGCTCAGGCGCCTGCAAAGGGCGAAGCCGCTTCGTTGGCGAGCCAGTTCCCGGCGCGCATTCTGTCCCTGCACAATGTGGTCCGAGCTCAGGCCGGCGTCCCGCCGCTCAGCTGGGATCCAGCGCTTGGGCAGCAAGCCGCCAGCTATGCG
The DNA here is from genome assembly GCA_036268895.1 of Sphingomicrobium sp. GTDB lineage: Bacteria > Pseudomonadota > Alphaproteobacteria > Sphingomonadales > Sphingomonadaceae > Sphingomicrobium. The sequence continues at coordinate 16,340 of DATATH010000121.1, forward strand.
ACGGAACTCGCCCTGACGAACAGCTTCCACCATTCGGATCGTAACGCCCGGCAGGGCACCGGCGAGAATCTCTGGATGGGAACGCGCGGCGCCTACAGTTACGAGGCGATGGTCGGTAGCTGGTCGTCCGAGCGGCGCAATTTCGTTCCCGGCGTTTTCCCGGCTGTCAGCCGAAGCGGTAATTGGCAGGATGTCGGCCACTATACCCAGATGGTTTGGCCGACCACGACCCGCATCGGCTGCGCTCTCGTCTCCAATAAAACCACCGATTTCCTCATTTGCCGCTATGCCTCGGCCGGAAACATCGACGGACGTCGCGTCCCCTAGCCATAGCTAGGGCACCAACACCGCAGCACCTTCGACCGCCCCCGATCGCAGGTCCGCTAGCGCGTCATTGGCCTTTTCGAGGGGATAGGTCGTCACCTTTGTCTTCACGGGCATTCTTGCAACGATATCCATGAACTCGCGCCCGTCTGCGCGCGTCAGATTCGCGACCGACATGATCGCGCGCTCGCCCCACAGATCCTCATAAGAAAATGCGGGAATCTCGCTCATGTAGATTCCCGCGCAGACCACCCGGCCTCCTTTTCGCACCTGCTTCAACGCTTTTGGCACGAGAGCGCCGACCGGTGCGAAGATGATTGCCGAGTTGAACTCAACGCCCGGGGACTCGCTCGAGCCGCCGGCCCATGCGCATCCGAGCGATCGCGCGAACGCCTGGGTCTCGAGATCGCCGTCGCGCGTGAAGGCGAAGACATCGCGGCCTTCCAGGACCGCGATCTGGGCAATGATATGGGCAGCCGCTCCAAAACCATAGAAGGCGATCTTCGAACCGCTTCCCGCGATTTTCAACGAGCGATAGCCGATCAGGCCGGCACACAGCAGCGGTGCCGCCTCGATGTCCTCGAAACTGTCTGGAATATTGAGGCAGAAGCGCGAATCCGCGAGGACGTGGCTCGCGTAGCCACCGTCGCGCGTGAAACCCGTGAACGTCGGTGAATCGCACAGATTTTCCATCCCATTCATGCAGTAGAAGCATGTGCCGTCGGTCCCGCCGAGCCAGGGCGTGCCGACCCGGTCGCCTGGCGAGAATCCCCGGACGGCGGGACCCATGGCAACCACTCGCCCGACAATCTCGTGTCCCGGAACGATCGGCAATTTCCCGTGAATCTCGCCATCGACGATGTGGAGGTCGGTTCGGCAAACACCGCAGGCTGAGATCTTGATCAGCAGGTCCGGCCCTGATGGCTCGATCAGGGGCCGCTCGACGACATGAAGAGGCTCGCCTGGACGGTCGAGCTGCATCGCGACGACATGGTCGGCCATGAAAAGGATATTAACACGCACATTGCGTCCCTGGCGAACAACGTATTGCCGTAATCCGCTTGCCTCTTGAAACATGCTGCGTGCACAATCGTTGATGAGCCGAAACGGAGGAAATTTGACGATGAAAATCCTGTCCAAACTCGCGACTGGCGCCGCTCTTGCGTTTGCCGCAGCATCGTCGCTGACGGTCCCTGCGGCCGCCGCGACCCACCATCATCGCCACCATTATTACGGCCGAACCGCCTATCGGCACCGCGTCTGCCGCCGCTCGTCAGCGACCGCTGGAACGGTTGTCGGCGGAGTTGCCGGCGCGGTCGTTGGTCACAGCATTCTTGGCCACGGGCTGCTCGGCACTGCGGCCGGAGCGGTTGGCGGTGCGGTCGCGGGCGGAGCGGTTGATCGCAGCATGACCGCGCGCCGTCGCTGCTATTACACACGCTAAGGTTTGAAAGCGGGCCCCGATGCCCGCTCCGGCGCCGGTGCAGCCGCGCGAGCGCCTGATCGCGCTCGTTGCGGTGGCGCTGGTGCAGCTCGGCCTTGGCGCGGCCCTCCTCATTGGACTTCGAGTTGATATTCTGCCCGGCGGCGAGCTCGTCTCGCGGCTCATCGACGTTGCTCTTCCAAGGCCGCCGCCTCCGCCCAGTATGAAGGCTAGCCACCCTCGCGCCGCCAAGCGCTCGGCACCAGCGGCTCCAAAGGCGCAGCAGAAGCCGATCGGCGGATCCAGGGGACCGGTTCCCACGCACGCACCGCCGGTGCCGGCCCCGATTGTCGCGGTTCGCCCCTCATCTCCAGCCTCGGGCGGAGGCAGTGGAACGGGTCCTGCTGTTGGAAGCGGCGCCGGCGGCGGCAGCGGCGGGGAGGGCTATGGAAGCGGTGACGAAGGCGGGACCGACCTCGTCCAGATCGCCGGTGAGATCCTTCCTTCGGACTACCCGCGCGATCTTCGCGAGCGAGGCATCGGCGGGCGTGTCGGAATCGTCTTTACCGTCGGTGCCAATGGACGGGTGACCAGCTGTATGGTCACTCGCTCAAGTGGAGTGCCCGAACTCGACGCGCTGACGTGCCGGCTGATCCAGCAGCGCTTCCGCTATCGCCCGAGTACCGACCGCTACGGCCGGCCCATAGCCGACGAGGTGGAAGGCGAACACGATTGGGTTGCCTCAAGCGGCTAAACCCGTTTGGCCTCGGTCTCGATCGTTCGGGTCCCGGGATGTCTCTTCTCGAGGTGCCGCTTGATGATCTTGAGGTTGCGGCTGTTCGAACGGAACAGGAAGGTCGGCAGCAGGCCGACCACCGGAACGACCGAGAAAAGCCCGAGCAGCCAGTTGAGGCCGACGTTACCGCTCATGCGGGCCATCTGCCACTTGGACATTCCAAGGTTCTTGGCTTCCCACACGATATAGGCGCCAAGCACTGCTGCGGCGATGTCGCCGAGCACCGGGACGACATCGAGGATCACATCGAGCCCGACCGGCCGGTTTATTCCGGGAATCACGACCAGCCTTTCGAGCAGCTTCTCCATTGCCTCGACCCGCTGCCGGACCGACTGCGGGTCGGTTCCGATCGACGGGAAGGAAATACGTTCATCGATCCGCATGCCTCAGCCTCCGCTCGAGGGTCCGGTTCCGAGCTCGCTGAGCGTGTGGCGGGCGTAACGGTTCCCGGCAAAGTTCTGGATGCTCGCGGAAACGAGCGACCATCGAACCGGCGCCGTAATCGGCAGGAACAGCTCGCCGCCGTCGATCAGCGCCGCGGCCTGGCTGAGCAGCGCATAGCGCTGTGCCGGCACCGGCGACTGGCGGGCACCATCCATCAGCTCGTCGGCTTGCGGGTCGCAAACCGAAACGCGCTCGCAGCGGAAATGCCGAACGAACCAGGAAGGTCCGGTCGAGGGGGCGACCTCGTCCATGAGAACGAAATCCGCCGCGCTCCCGGTTGAAGTGCGCTCGACAGTGAAGCCAAGCTGCCCCCAGTCCCGCTTCAGAAGCTCGAGCAGCAGGTCCGCTCCAGGGCCATCGGGCAAAGCGAGGCGGATCGTCGGCTTCGCTCCCTTGCTGAACAGCCTGTTCGCCTGCGCCTTGAGACCAGCGATCCGATCGGAATAGGCCGTGGCTGTCCACGCCGGCGCGGTCGGCACGGAGAGCCCATCGAGGCCCGGTTCGAGGACAGTGGCTCGAGGCACGAGACCCGGCACTCCAAGGGCAGCGACGAACGAGTCGCGGTCGATCGCCTGGCTGAGCAGTTGCCGCACCTCGGTCTTTCCGAGCGGCCCTCCCGAACGGGTCGGAACGAGGCCGAACAGGCCGGACGCCGGATCGAAACGAAGGCTGTTGCGCGGAAGCTTCACTCGAGCAGCGAGCGGCAGGTCGGTAAAGGTGCCCCCGAGCACCAGGTCGATGTCCGCTGCTGCAAATGCCTGGATGGCGGCGACGGCGGGAGCGCCGCCGAGGAAAAGCTCCTCCCGGGTGGTGGTCTCGTCCTCGAGCGAGACGATGGCTCTGGTGAGCTTGACCTGTCCGCGAGGAGCGGCCGTGCCGATGAACGGGCCGGTTCCCTCGCCGTTGCGGAGAATCGCCATTTGCGGCTGTGCAAGAAGAGACAAAAGGTCGGGCCGGGGCGCGATCAGGTTGATCTCGAGCACCCGGTCCGTCATCGGAACGATGTCCTCGACCGCGCCGAACGCATCCTTGAGGCTGTTCCTGCTCTTTCCCGCGATCTCGCGCTTCAGCAGCCGCGCGACGTCCTTTGCGTTGATCTTGCGCCCGTCGGGCCAGTTGGCCGACGCGAGGCGGAAGATGTAGCTTAGGCCGTCGTCGGTGACCGTCCAGCGCTCGGCAAGCCCGGTGACGATGTTTCCAGACGCGTCGAAGCTGACAAGGCCCTGTGCAACGTTCGCGACGAGCACCTGGTCAGGTTGCAAGAGCGGCCCTTGGTAGGGATCGAAAAGCACCGGCGCATTGCCGATCACCAGGACCTTGAGAGCGCCCTCGGGGCGCTTGCGGCACGCGCCGGGGGCCATCGCCAGCACGGCGAGCGCGACAAATGCGGCGAGGCGACGCATCGGAGCGGTTTACCCGCAAGCGACCATTCAGCAAGCCTCTGGATATATCGGTCGAACTGTATTAGTTAAGTAAAGCAGTTGGAAAGATGAGCGTGGCAGAGAGGGACGGAGTCTGGAGCCAGCGCGGCATACCGGTCGAGGACCTGCCCGATCCCTTCACGTCATGGCCGGAAACTCGGCCCGATATTCCTTTGCCCGAGCAGCGAAGGAGGCGACGGCGCTGGCCGATCTATCTCTACTCGGTTTCGGCGCTCATCCTTGTCACGCTCGTCTGGCTGGTTCTCACCGCCCCGCTGTCGCGGGCGCTCGAGCCGCTTCAGGACCCAGCGCTCCTCTTGCTCTCTGACGACGGGCACGCGATCGCCTTGCGCGGCGCGGTCAAGGAGGCGCCGGTCGATGTCACCAGGCTCGACCCGCTCACTCCGGCCGCCTTCGTCGCGATCGAGGATCGACGTTTCTACCGCCATTGGGGCATCGACCCGCGCGGGATCGCGCGCGCGATGGTCGCCGACCTTCGAGGCGGCGGAGTTCGCGAGGGAGGAAGCACGATCACCCAGCAGCTGGCGAAGACGAACTTCCTTTCCGGCGACCGGACGATCAAGCGCAAGGCGCAGGAAGTCATCATCGCCTTCTGGCTCGAAGCCTGGCTGACCAAGCAACAGATCCTCTCGCGTTACCTCTCGAGCGTCTATTTCGGGGATGGCGTCTACGGGCTTCGAGCTGCTGCCCATCACTATTTCAACCGCAATCCCGAGGATTTGAACCTCGCCCAATCGGCGATGCTCGCCGGGATGGTCCAGGCGCCCTCGCGCCTTGCCCCGACGCACAACCTCGCTGCTGCCCAGAAAAGGAGTGAGCTCGTGCTCCAGGCGATGGCGTCGACCGGAGTCATCAGCGGCTCGCGCGCGGCATCGGTGCACCCGGCGCGGCCCGTCATCCGCGCCTCGAGCGTTCCGACCGGCTCCTATTTCGCCGACTGGGTCACGCCGTCCGCCCAGCAGACGCAAGACCCTGATTTCGGCGAGGTGAAGGTCTCGACAACGCTCGACTGGACGCTTCAGCGCATTGCCGAGCGGGCTGTGAGCCGCGCTCCTTCAGGGGCGCAGGTTGCGCTCGTGGCGATGCGTCCGGACGGGCGGGTGGTCGCAATGGTCGGCGGCGAGAGTTACGCCCAGTCACCCTTCAACAGGGTCACCCAGGCACGCCGGCAGCCGGGCTCCGCATTCAAGCTGTTCGTCTATCTGGCCGCGCTGCGCTCCGGCTGGACGCCCGACAGCATCATCGAGGACAAGCCGATAACGATCGGCGGCTGGACCCCTGAAAACAGCGACCGCGTCTATCGCGGCAAGATCACATTGAGGGAGGCTTTTGCCCGGTCGAGCAACGCGGCGACGGTGCGTCTCGCGGAGAAAGTCGGCCGCAACAACGTCATTCGCGCCGCACGCGACCTCGGCATCACGACTCCGCTTCCCGATAATCCGAGCCTTGCACTTGGAACCGCCGGCGTCAGCCTGTTGGAGCTGACATCCGCCTATGCGGCGATCGCGAGCGGTCAATATCCCGTCGTGGCGCGCGGCCTGCCTTCAGCCTCGGCGCCCGAGGGCCTGGCAGCTTTCTTCCACCGTGACGGTGCGCTCGACCCGCTACGCGACCGGGCGCCGATGCTTGACCTCCTCTACGCGGCTGCGAACGAGGGAACCGGCCGCCGCGCCGCGCTTGCCATCCCGACGTTCGGCAAGACCGGCACCACCCAGGAGAATCGCGACGCCCTGTTCATCGGCTTCGCCGGCGACCTCGTCGTTGGGGTGTGGGTCGGACGCGACGATAACCGGTCCCTCGGCCGGGTCAGCGGCGGCACCATCCCCGCCGAGATCTGGCGAAGCTTCATGAGCCCGGCGCTGTCGGTCGATAATCTGCGCGGTCCAGAGTTCTCAATCCAGTTCGGTAAAGGGCAGCAGCACCGGGCCAAGAGCCCACTGCCACCCGAGTGGAGCAACTCCACCAAGCCGCTTCGGGATCTTGCCGAACGGCTTCACGATATCTTCCCGAAAAACGAAAGATAGTTACCAAGATTTCATCTTGGGGCCGCCGAATTTAAACCTTCCTCAACCAGTTTTGCAGAAAATTAACGGCAGCCTACGCGGGTTGGTGTGCGCAGGCCTGGGATAGTTTTTCCCGTTGCTAGAGCCATGTGGGAGACCTTGAGATGGCCAAGTTTGTGAAACTGATCAAAAACGTCAAAGGCGCTACGGCCATCGAATATGGCCTGATCGCCGCGCTTATTGCTGTTGCTGCCATCGGCGCGATGCAGGGCATCGGCAACAAGCTGAACACGACATTCAATAACGTTTCGAACAACCTGAACTAATCGTTCGGGTTGAGGTGGGAGAGGCGGCGGTGCCCTTGGGCGCCGCCGCTTTTCTTTTAAGCTAGCGCCGTGACGGAATCGCCGCGGGCTCGGCGGCCTTGACCGGCGGGGCCGTGGTCGTGCTCGGCGCATAGAGCGGCGCATTGGCCGGAACCGTACCGGGACGTGTTCCGACGCGGTGCACGATGTGCGGCGTGACGATGATATAGAGCTCGGTCTTGGACCGGGTCGTGCGCTCGTTGCGGAATGCCTGGCCGACGATCGGTATGTCGCCAAGAAGCGGGATCTTCGACTTGGAGCTGATCGTCTCGTCCTGGGTCAGGCCGCCGATCACGAACGAATCGCCGTCGAACACCGTGGCGGAGGTTTCGGCCTCGCGCTGGCTGATCGTCGGATAGCCCTGGCTGGTCCCGGTTACACTCGAGACGACAGCGAAGACATGGCTTGTGACGAAACCGTCGCCGCTCACTCGCGGGGCAATCTGCAGGGTCACTCCAACGTTCACATACTGGACCTGCTGCGAGACGCCGTTGACGCCCGAAAGCGCGATCGACGTGAGGATCGGGAGCGCGTCGCCCGTCACGATCTTGGCGGTCGAGCCGCTCTGCGCGGAGATCCGCGGCCGCGAGACGATCCGCCCGTTGCCCTTCTGGATCTGGGCATAGAGAGCGGCCTGGAATTGAGAGCTCGTGAGGTGCACGCCGGCCGGGATGCCCGGAGGAATGAACTGGCCCGACTGGAAGGTGACGACGCCGAGCTGGCCGTTCGCATTGTTGAAGTCGATCCCGATCGCTTTTAGCCCCTGCTCGGTCAGCTCGACGAACTGGGTCTCGAGAACGACGCTGTCGACCGGGATGTCGATGGCCGTGATCATCGCCTTCAATTGCGCGATCTTGTCGGGCGAACCTTTGAGCCAGATCGCGTTCAGCCTGCGGTCGACGCCGATCGACGCATCGACGGATTGACCTAGCGGCTCGTCGCTGGATCCGGGGGCCTGGGTGACCTGCTGCGGGGTATAGTTGCTGCCCGTGAGGCTGTTGGAACCGAACGCCGGCTCGCTCGGAACGAAGACATCGTTCGACTTGACGGTGAGGCCATCGGTCAAGAGGCCGACAACTTCCGACACGTCTGCATATTTCAGGAGAACCAGCGCATAGGCCTCGGGCGGCTCATACGCCGGCGGCAGCTCGCCTGGCCCGACCTCGGCGACCTCGGCGCTCTTTCCTGCGCGTCCGGAGCTGACGGTGACTTCAATCGTCTTGTCGCCCGTCTGAACGGCCGACAAGGATGCCGGACGGGCCGTTGCGAACCGCATGATGAGAAGCGTGTCGACCTGTTCGAAGCTAAGGCCACGAACGAGCCCTTTCAGGTTCGGCGGCTGAACGGCGCCGCGGCCTCGCGACGCCAGGGCAAAGCCGATCGAGGGCTGTGTCGGTTGCTGCGTGGCCATCGGGGCGTAGGTCGTCGCCTTGGGACTGAAATTGAGCTCGAAGCGGGATTCGTCGGGGTTTTCGCTCAGCAACTTGACGTCGGTGAGAAGCACCGGGACAGGTTGTGGTCTAAGCTGTGCCGCAGCCGCCGTTAATGGGCTGCCAAGCGCGGCGAAGAGCAGGAACGCACAGAGCGCAGGCACCCAGCCGCAAACGACAACTGCGAAGGCCTTCAAGACTCTTCCCCACCCCATCAAGATACGGACTTTACAGGAAAATGACGTGACCCAAACATGAATGTGCGGGCGCCCAGGGACGCCCGCACAATCTTTTACTCTCAAATGGTTAGAAAGCGGTGGTGCCGTTCGGAGTACCGAGTCCCGACGGACCGTCGTAACCGGCCGTACCGGTGCAGAGGTACGAACCGCCACAGCTGCCGTTGCTGCCGCTCGTCACGTCGAACAGAGAGCTAAGGTTCCCGTAGGGATTCGACCCGTAGGCCGCCGAGCCACCGTTCGCGCCATAAACGCCGGCGACCAGCGGAGCGGCAACGCTCGTTCCGCCGAATACCATCCAGCCAGAGCGGCGGGTGGTCACCGGACCGTAAACCGCGACACCGGTGTTCGGGTCGGCGATCGCCGACACGTCGGCAACAGTGCGACGGGCGCAATTGCCGTCATTCTGCCAGGTGGGCTTTGCGTAAACCCCGCTGCATCCGCTGCCCGCGCCGCTCCACACGACCTCGTTCCAGCCGCGACTGTTCGCGGCGTGGCTGAGGCTCGTTCCGCCCACTGCGGTCACGTGCGGCGATGAGGCCGGGAACTCGACGCCATAGCCGTTATCGCCCGAGCTGACGGTGATCGCCACGCCCGAGTGATTGTAGGCGCTCTCGTAGCTGTTCGAGCCACTTTCGCCACCGCCATAGCTGTTGGACACGGCGTTGGCGTGCGTCGCGGCATAGTTCTCAGCCGAGGCAAGGTTGCCGTAGGTCGCGCTGGTCGCCTGGACCAGCGTGATCTTGCAGTTCGGGCACATCGCGCTCGCCATGTCGAGATCGAGCGCCTGCTCCTGGTCCCAGCCGGTATTGGCACGGGGATAGGAGGTCCCGCCGCTCTGATTGACCTTCTTGAAGCAGCCATTGGCGGTCGTGCAGGCCGGGAGCCCATATTGCGAGCGATAGGTTGCAAGGTCGGCCTCGGCATTGGGATATCCATAGGCATCGACGATCGCGATCGTGTAGCTCGAGCTTCCGCTGCCCGTAACCCTGTATGCGCTGCGCAGGTCCGACGGTCCGTAGCCCGCCGGAACAGCGTTGCGCGTCAGGCTCGCCCCGACCAACGATTCCCTGATGTTGCCGCGGGCATCGGTGACGACCTTGGCAAAGCAGTGCGCCGTGCCGGGCATCGAAAACTTGCCGCAGACGGACAACGCAAAGATGTTGCCGAAGCGTTCAAGCTGTTGCGTCGTTGCCGACGCGGGTGACGTTCCAGCAACACCCAGAATCGTCACGAGCGCAACCGCGCTCAACTTGCGTAAACTCATTGAAGGACCCCCTCCCAGACATCTGAAGGAGCGTCGATGCTGACTGCAAAAGGTAAAAAATCAAGCTGCTGCAGTAGCATAGCTCCTCAACCACACTCAACTGATCGTGGAATACAGTCGGTTCGTCGTTAAGACAAGCAATGTGTCGGCTATGTATCAGAATGGTTATCTCCTCTTTTGGCTTGATTTTACGTGACTTGTGGTTTGCGTACGCCAGTGTCAGTTTTGACGTCATGGGGGCGAAAGTTGCTCTGGCCTTGTTGGTGTTGATCGGTGGAGGGCCGCAGGCCCCCGCAATGGCGCCCCTCTATGATCCGGTGGTCCTCAACATCGGCATCAACTGCCAGTGGCAACAAAGCTGCGAACAACGGCAGCGAAGCGCGATGTTGCACGCAGCGCAGTTCATCGCTGCGACGCACCCGCCCTTGTGGCGGATTCACCTGTGCAATCGAAACGCCCGGCGCGGCCCCGCCCGCGTCGATTGGGTCGGCTTCAACGGCTGCATCCGCAATTCGAGCCTTGCACCGCCGCCGCGCCGCCGTCGCTGAGCCGGTCCGGGGCCCGGCTCCGCTGGAACGGGGCTTCTGCCGGCTCGTTCTTCCGGGGGAACGCGAACGCTTAAAGAAGAGCCGGCCGATGAACAGGAATACCGGATTCCCGGACGACAGGACAGAGCGGCAACGCCGTAAGGGCCTCAACGACGAGCAGATCAAGGAGCTCGAGCGCGCTGGGGGCGTGGAAGGCGGAATGCAGGCAGGCAGCGCCGGTGGACCGAACGGAAGCGCCTTACCGGCAAAGCCCGAGCAGTCTTCGGACAAGGCGCCCAGCCGGGCCGATCAGTCCGAGCGGCGATCGAGCCGCTGAGGAAGCCTTCGCCTCAGCCGGTGAAGCCTGATCCTCTTCCGAGCCGCAGATGATACGTGTCGTCGCCCTCCAAAAGGCAGTCACCGCCGGACTGTGCGGCGCGGCAGTCGTCGAGATTGTCTCCTTTCTCGGCGCTAGAGCCGGTTTGCCGACGGTCGACCTCGTCACCGAGCTGAGCTCGAGCGAGTTTCGCAACGTGCCCATGATTGCTTCGGCAGCGGCGCTCGTCGCTCACTTCGCAATCGGCGTCAGCTGGGCCGTATTCTATGCCTTCTTCTTCTGGGGCCGTTTCAATCTCCGCCCGGCGGTGCAGGGGCTTCTCTTCTCGCTTCTGCCTGCGACGCTCGCAACTTTGATTGTCTATCCAGAGCTCGCTCTCATGCGAACAGAGGCGCCCGTGGTGCAAATCGGGCTGGGCAGCTTCTTTTCCCCGCTGACGCCGCCGATCATTGTCAGTCTCTTTCTCATCCAGCTGCTGTTCGGCCTTACCGTCGGACTGATCTACAAGCGGCCGGTCGGCTACAGCACAACGAACAAGCCCGCTCCGCCGGCCGCTCGCCGACGCCGGTACGACGGCGCAAGGCGGAGGGAGCCTTCGACGGGCTTCATGTTCGCAACCGGAATCGAGTGCAGCTATCCGACGATCGAAAACGGACGCTGGCGCCGCGACGAGATGGATTCCACGCGCCACTACGAGATGTGGCAGCAGGATTTCGAGCTCGCTCGCGAGGTCGGGATTACCCACATCCGCTACGGTCCGCCCCTGCACCTAATCTTCGGGGGGCCCGGCCGGTACGATTGGGACTATATCGAGCCGCAGTTGGAGGAGCTCCGCGAGCTTGGTCCGGAGCCGATCATCGATCTTTGTCATTTCGGCGTGCCCTCGTGGCTGGGCAACTTCCAGAATCCCGATATTGGCCGTGCGCTCGAGGAATATGCAGGAGCATTCGCCGAGCGATTCCCGTGGGTCCGCTTCTATACGCCGGTCAACGAGATGTACGTTTCGGCGCGGATGAGCGCGCTCGATGGCCTGTGGAACGAGCAGCTTCGCGATGAAGGCGCCTATGCAAGAGCCGCGTGGAATCTCGCCAATGCGAGCGTTCGAATGAGCGAGGCGATCCTCGAGCGCCGGAAGGACGCCATCTTCATCAACAGCGAGAGCAGTGAATTCTACCAGCCCTGCTGCCCCGACCCCGAAATCGAGGAAATCGCCGATGCGGCCAACGAACGGCGCTTTCTTCCGCTCGATCTCATCTTTGCGCATCCCTTGAGCGATCGCATGCACGATCTTTTGTGCTCGCTGGGCATTTCAAACGACGACCTCGGCAAGATCGGTCGGCGCAGGGTCCCCCGCCGCTCGATCCTCGGCGTCGACTATTACGAATGGAATGAGCGTCTGATCGATCGCAACGGACAGGCGCGAGCTCTTGGCGAGCTGTTCGGCTGGTACGTCATCGCCGACCAATATTGGCAGCGCTACCGCCGTCCGATGATGCACACCGAAACCAACAAGATGGACGCCCAAGGCGCTCCGAGGTGGCTTTGGCGGCAGTGGCATAACGTCCAGCTGCTCTCGAAGGCAGGCGTCCCGCTGGTTGGCTTCACCTGGTACAGCCTGACCGACCAGATCGACTGGAGCATCGCGATGGCTAAGCCGATCGGTCTCGTTTATCCCGTTGGACTGTTCGATCTGAACCGTGAATCGCGGATCGTCGGACTGGCCTACAAGCAACTGATCGATCTCTACCGCGACCAGCCCGACTATCGGGACTGCAAGGCGCTTGGGGAGGTCATGAAATGATCAGTGGCTTCCTCGATGCGCACGGCTACGATCCCGGCCCGAGCCAGCGGCCGCTCCTTGCGGGCGCGATCTCCGGAATTCTTGCAACGGTGCCGGCAATCGGCGTCCTGATCCTCTTCGGATCGCTCGAGGTCGAGGCACGAATCCTTGGCATGTCGCAAGGGGCGACACTGGTCTTCGGGTGGGTTGCGATGGCGATTGCCGGCGCGGCTTATGCGCGGTTCTTTGGACGCGCGGCCAATGCGCCAAGGGGGGGCTGGCTGTTCGGAATGTCCTTCAGCTTCGCGCTCTGGGCGGCCGGTGCCGTTCTGATCCTGCCGCTCTTAAGGGGCGGGCAGACGCCGGCGGGCGAAGCTGCTGCCGGGGTCGCGCTAGCGATGATCGTCTGGGGCGTCGCCGTTGGAATTCTCGTGCCGTTCGTTCATCGTCCGCTCCATGAAAGTATCGAGACGGCATCGAAGCACGCCGAGCTCGGTCCGAATGCCGCGGCTCGCAAGAACAGTCCCATTCGAAAGCAGGGCCCGCGTCAATAGCTCGTCGTCATATCGATCGGCGCGCGTACGTCGGTCCGATGCCAGTAATCGGCACCGGTGAGGACGATCATGATCAAAAGCCAGAAAAAGCCGGCCGCCGCGAAGGCTCGGACGAGGGCTCGGCTGGCACTCAGCTCCATGAAAAAGAGGAGCACGATCAACGCTTTTGTGATGGCGATGACGAGCGAGACGACGAGGTTGAACGCGCCGAGCGGAACGAACGCGCTTGCGGTCGTCGCGGTGAGAAGCAGCACCAAAGCGAGCCAGCAGCGCCAGATCGTCGCCCTGCTCAATGGGCTCTCCCTGCGAGGTAGATGAGCGGAAAAAGAAAGATCCAGACGATGTCCACGAAGTGCCAATAGAGCCCGATGATGCGCACCGACATCGTGTCCGGGAAGCGGTCAGCGGCGAGCAACCCGGCGGCGATCAGCACGATGACGATGCCGATCACGAGATGGACCGCATGGAAACCCGTGACGGCGAAATACCAGGTGAAGAAGAGCTCTCCGACAGGGCCGTAGCGGGTGAAGTCGAAGTTGAGCGCAGGAACCAGATGCTCCTGAAACTCCTCGAAATATTCGTAGCCCTTGATCGCGACGAACAGGATTCCGAGCAGCGCCGTGGCGAGCAGCCACCACACCGCGCTGCGCCGCGCCTGATCGTCCACGGACCTCACAGCCATAGCCATGCAAGCGCTGCTCGTGAGAAGGACGCCGGTGTTGGCCGTCCCCAGGACGATCTTCGTATGTCTTGCGGCTTCGATGATTTCATGCGGGTGATAGATTCGGTAATTCAGGTAGGCGGCGACGAGAGTGCCAAGGAACAGCACCTCGGTCGCAAGGAAGGTCCACATGCCGAGCGTTGAAGCTTCCCGCTGTTGGGCCGGGGTCGCATACTGGAAGCCGAGGGTGCGATCAGACATCGCCGGCCTGCATGCACGGCTTGCCGCGGACATATTGGTAGGCCGGCCGGACGACCGTCGGCACCTTCGTGAAATTCTCGGGCGGCGGCGGAGAGCGCGCCGTCCATTCGAGCCCGGTCGCTCCCCACGGATTGGCCGAAGCGCGCGGGCCCTTGAGGATGGACCAGGCGAAATAGAAGAGCGGGAGGGCGTAGCCGACGGCCAGGACGCTGGCGCCCGTCGATGAAAGCACCTGCCACACCTGAAACTCGGGCGGGTAGACTTGGTAGCGTCTCGGCATGCCGAGATAGCCGAGGATGAACTGCGGGAAGAAAGTCAGGTTGAATCCGAAAAATGCGACGATCGCCGCGAACCGCGCCCAATAATCCGGATACAGCCGTCCGGTGATCTTCGGCCACCAATAGTGGAGGCCCGCGAAGTAACCCATCACGGCGCCGCCGACCATGATGTAGTGGAAATGCGCGACGACGAAATAGGTGTCCGTCACATGGACGTCGATCGGCAGCGCGGCGAGGAAGAGGCCGGTCAGTCCGCCGATCGTGAATAGTCCGATGAACCCGAATGCGTAGAGCATCGGCGCACTGAAGCGAATCCAGCCCTCGTGCATCGTCGCGGTCCAGTTGAAGACCTTGATCGCGGAGGGGACTGCGACGAGGTAGCTGAGGAAGGAGAAGGCCAGGCTCGCGTACAGGGACTGGCCCGCGACGAACATGTGATGGCCCCAGACGAGGAAGCCGATCCCGCCGATGGCGATGCTGCACCAGACCACGAATCCGTAACCGAACAGGGGCTTGCTCGAGAATGCGGGCACGATCTCGCTGATCACGCCCATGGACGGCAGGATCATGATGTAGACGGCAGGATGGCTGTAGAACCAGAACATGTGCTGGAAGAGCAGGGGGTCGCCGCCGAGCTGGGGTGAGAAGATCCCGACGTGGAAGACGCGCTCCGCGATCAGCATCAGCAGCGTCATTGCAAGAACGGGCGTTGCAAGAACGAGGATGACGCTGGTCGAGTAGAGCGACCATACGAACACAGGCAGGCGGTACCAGGTCATGCCGGGCGCGCGCAGCGTGTGCGTCGTGACGATGAAGTTGAGGCCGGTCAGGATCGAGGAGAAACCGGAAACGACGATTCCGGTGATCGCAAGGATCAGGTAGCCGGTGGCGTAGAAGGTTGAATAGGGCTCGTAGAACGTCCAGCCCGTGTCGACCCCGCCCAGGATCAGCGCCGCGATCGTGAGCAGCCCACCGGCCATGTACAGGTACCAGCTGGTGAGATTGAGCTTCGGGAAGGCGAGGTCGCGCGCGCCGATCATCAGCGGCAGCATGAAATTGCCCAGGGTTGTCGGGATCGATGGGATGAGGAAGAACCACACCATGACGATGCCGTGCATGGTGAAGAGGCGGTTGTAGAAATCGGCACTGCCGAGCGTCGGGCCCGGCGTAATGAGCTCGAACCGGATCAGGGTCGCCGCGACTCCGCCGATGAAGAAAAAGAAGGTGATGCCGGCGAAGAACATCAGCGCGATTCGCTTGTGATCGGTCGTCAGCAGCCACGACCGGATGCCGACGGTCGCATTTAGGTAAGTCTCGTTCGCCGACGC
Source organism: Sphingomicrobium sp. (assembly GCA_036268895.1). Classification (GTDB taxonomy): domain Bacteria; phylum Pseudomonadota; class Alphaproteobacteria; order Sphingomonadales; family Sphingomonadaceae; genus Sphingomicrobium. The sequence goes on from DATATH010000121.1 coordinate 31,796, forward strand.
TTGCACTAGCGGTCCCCATTCGAGTTGGGACCGATCGATTCGATATAGGCAACGAGCTTTGCAAGATCGTCCTCGCTGACCTCGCCCTTGAAGGTCGGCATGACAGGAGAATAGCCTGCGGCGACCTGCGCCTTGGGATCGAGGATCGAATCTCTGACGTAGCGCTCGTCGGCAACGACGACGCTACCGTCGGACAGCGGCACGGGGCTTCCGAACACACCGGAGAGGTTCGGCGCTCGAACCGTGCTCCCCGGCTCGTGGCAGCCGCTGCAGCCGTAGCGGCGGAACAATTGCTCACCCTCAGCCGCAAGCGTCTCCTGTCCGCCCTGTGCCTGGAGCCAATCGGCGAACTCGCGCGGGTTCATGACCGTCACCCAGCCGCCCATCTTGGCATGGTCGGTTCCGCAATATTCGGCGCAGAACAGGTGATAGCGGCCGACCTTGTCGGCCCGGAACCACATGGTCTCGTAGCGCCCCGGGACGACGTCCTGCTTGATCCTGAGCGCAGGTATGTAGAAGCTGTGGATGACGTCCTGGGACGCCATGACCAGCCGCACGTCCTCGCCCACAGGTACGTGCAGCTCGTTGATCTCGCGCTGACCGCCCGGATGCTGCGCCTTCCACATCCACTGCTTGCCGACCACGAAGATCTGCAAGGCATTTGCCGGCGGGTTGTAGAGCTTGGTGTAGAGGTCGGCGCCCCAGATCGCGAGCCCGACGAAGATCACCAGCGTCACCGCTGTCCAGGCGATCTCGAACCGCCACGTTTTCTTTGTCGGCTCGTGCCGAACGGCATTGCTTCCATGCCGGTACTTCGCGGCAAACAGGGTGAGCAGGAAGACGACGAGCCCGAGCGTAAGAACGGTAATCACGATCAGGGACAAGAACAGGAAGTCGACCTGGCCTGCATATGCACTCGCGCGCGTCGGCCAGATCGGCAGGCTCGGCACTAGACCGACTTGCGCCGGAGCGAGAGGAGCCCGATCAGCGCGGCACAGGCGAGCACGAGCCCAAACGACACCATGCGCACCAGGCGCCACGTCAGCGCCGCGACCGAGCCTTCGTCCGGATCGTATCCGAAGCACAGACAGAGCAATGGGTGCGCCGGCGGCTCTACTTTTTCGAGTTCCGCCTCGGCAACGGCCTGCTTCAAGACTGCCGATTGCGGGCTGAGGCCGAGCATGTAACGCGAGATTCGCCCCTCGGGCGTCGTCACGATGAACCCGGCCGGGTGAACGAACTGGTCGGATGTCTTGTCGTAGCGGTAGGGAAAGCCGACGGCGTCGGCGATCCTTCGGACCTCGGTTGGTGAACCCGTGAAGAAGCGAATGCCGCTGCTCGCGGCGGCGGGATCGGGAAAACGCCGCGCGTACATCGCCTGAGCCGCGGCGGCATCAGCTGTCTTTTCGCGCGGGTCGATGCTGATCGCGACCAGATCGAGATCCCGTCCAGGCCTCAGAGATGCGGCCGCAACGGCGTGGACGGCACCGCTCAAAACCAGGCTGCAAAGGTTCTTGCAACGCAAATATTCGAGCACGAGGATGGTTGGTCTGTGGGCAAGGGCGCTGCCGAGTGAAACCGCCCGCCCTGACGCATCGATCAATTGGGCGTCGGCTGGAAGACGGCCGCCTGGATGCTGGTGGAACGCAAAGCTCTGGAAGCTGGCCGGGTCAACCTCGGCGCCGGCGGGGAGCGCGACGAGCAACAGGCTGGCAAGGGGCCCCGCGAGCCTCACCGCAACGGGCCCCAGCCATCCGCTGCAGTTTCGCGCATCGCAACATCGATTGAAACGGCTCCTCGCGAACCGCGCAACTCAAGTCTCTTGGCGGCCTGATATCGCTCGAGGTCGCGTCTCGGCGCGGACTGGAGGCGGGGCTCGGGAGGAAGCGCCTTGAGGGGTCCCCGATATTCCGCGTGCGTAGCCTGCGGGTAGCCCAAGCCGACCATGACGAGGACTACGCCCACGAAGGCGGCGAGGATGCACCCGAGCCAAAACGGCAAAAGTGAAGGAACGTCGAGCGGCTCGTATCGCGATGCCTGCTCAAGCGAAGCCGTTGGATCCTTCTGTTCCGGGTGAGTGCCTATCCGCTCCTCCCAAGGGATGCCGGCTTGCAAACGGTGGTCACTCGCTGGTGTCGAACGGCGAGAGACCATCTTACATTCGGGCGTCCTTCCCGGAAACGCAGCCGGAGCCCTCGTGCTCCATACGCGTGTCGAGGGATGGAGCCTTGGCAAGAATGTTTCCCAGGCCACCCGCGTTGCATTTCTTATTTTTCGTCAAGTCGAAGCGCTCATTTGCATTCGCTCGCGGAGCAACTCGACGATGTGAACCGTCTTGCGTCCAGCGTTCAGCTCGATCTGTTCGCGGCAGCTGAATCCATCGGCGAGGATGATTGTCTCAGCGTCGATCTGACGAACGCGTGGCAGGAGTACTCGCTCGCCGATCGAGCGCCCGATCTTGAACGTTTCTCTCGCCATTCCAAATGCACCGGCCATTCCGCAGCAGCCCTGTGGCGGACGCTCGATATTGATACCTAGCCGGTCGAGCAGCTCGGCTTCCTTGTCGAACCCGAGCACGGCGTGGTGATGGCAATGCGCCTGGACCAGCGCCGAACCGCCGCGCCGGAACCTGGGAAACCGCTCGGGCCGCTGTGCAACGAAGTCCGCAACGTAATGGACTTGTGCGAAGAGACTTCTGGCATCCGCAGTGCCGCCCATGAGGTTGAGCAATTCGTCCTTGAACACCGACGCGCAGGCCGGCTCGAGAACGACAATTGGAGTTCCCCGCTCGATATCCTCCCGAAGTACTTCGAAGATGCGTTCGAACCGTTTTCTGGCCTTGTCGAGGAAGCCAAAGTCGTAAAGCGGCCGGCCACAGCAGAGCGGCTCTGACGGTACCGCAACCTCGAAACCGGAACGCTCGAGAAGCTCGGTCGCTGCGATCAGGGTTTCGGGACGAAAATGATTGTTGAAGGTGTCGGGCCAGAGGAGAACCCGCTCGTTCCCCATTGCGCGGCCGCCCCGCTCGCGCAGCCGGCTCCGGAAGGTCTGCGGACAAAACGTCGGAAGCTGCGCCTCGCGGTGGATTCCGGCCGCCCATTTTGCGAGCGGAGTTCCGGCAAGGAGATTGGCGAGCATAGGGGCGTGAGATGAGAGTCGTGCCCAGCTGGCGATGAGGCCCATCGAATAGGCCGCCCTCGGGCGCAGGCGCCGGGCATAATGGTGTGCATTGAACTCGGATTTCCAGGTCGCAACGTCGACCCCGACCGGGCAATCGGCCTTGCAGCCCTTGCAGGCGAGGCAGAGCGAGAGAGCATCCTCGACCGCCCTGCTGTCCCACCCGTCGCTGATCACCTCTCCGCGCGTCATCTCGTGCAACAAATGCGCTCGTCCTCGAGTGCAATGCTTTTCCTCGCCGGTCGCGAGGTAGGACGGGCACATCACCTCGTCTCCGACCGAACGGCGCCGGCATTTGCCAACCCCGACGCAGCGCGTGGTCGAATGAGCAAAGGAGCCGGAGTCATCGGCATATTTGAACCAGGTTTCGAGGCGCTTTGGCTGGTAGCCGAGACCGAGCCGGAGATTGGAGTCGATCGGGAAAGGATCGATCGCCTTGCCGGGATTGAGGCGGTTGTTTGGATCCCAGATTGCCTTGAACTCGCGAAAGCACTGCACCAGTTCCTCGCCATACATCGTGCTGAGGAGCTCGGCCCGCGACTGGCCGTCGCCATGCTCTCCCGACAGCGAGCCGCCATAGCTGTGCACCAGCTGCGCCGCTTCGCGCATGAACAGGCGGTAGCTCGCAAGACCTGGCTCTGAATGAAAGTCGAAGTTCACTCTGCAGTGAGTGACGCCATCTCCGAAATGTCCGTAGAGCGCGGCCGTGTAGCCATGTTCGGCGAACAGTTTTTCAAGATCCCTAAGGTAGGCTCCGAGCTTGTCGGGAGGAACGGCGCTGTCTTCCCACCCGGGCCAGTGCTCCGGCTGTCCGCGCACGAAGGCCGTCGCTCCAAGCGATGCCTCGCGCGCTTCCCAGATCCGCTTCTGCTGGTTCGGATCGGAGACGATGCGCGTCCTCGCGCTCGTATCGGCTTTCTCGACGATCCGCCGGACCCGGGCTTCGGCTTCAGCGCGGCTGTCGCCACCTGATTCCACAATGAGGAACCCGCGGCCCTGAGGGAATGCGGCGAGCCCGCCATGGCCTGCGCCGCTCTCGCGCACCGCATCGTAAAGTTTTCCATCGAAGCCCTCGAGCGCATCTGGCCGCTGCTCGTTGAGGGACGGCACGGCATCGGCTGCCGCATAGATGTCGTCGAACGAGAGCAGGGCAATCGCCTTGCAATTCGGGCGCGGAACGAGCGCGACTTCGGCTTCGAGAACGATGACGCACGTCCCTTCGGTTCCGGTTACCGAGCGCGCGACATTGAAGTCGCGGCCGGGAAGCAGGGCATCGAGATTCTCGAAGCCTGAAACCAGCCGCGGGATCTTCGGGAACCTCTCTTCGATCAGCTTGCCGTAGCGATCGCGCAGCGCGACCAGCCCGCGGTAGATGTCGCCGCGCCGGCCGATCTCGTCGGTCAGCCGATCGAGCCTCGGGGTCGGGCCGAGCTCGAGCTGGAGTCCGTCATAGGTCAAGATCTGAAGCCGCTGAACATTCTCGGCCGTGCGTCCCCACCTAAGCGAATGAACCCCGCAGCTGTCGTTGCCGATCATTCCGCCGAGCGTGTTGTGATCGTGGGTCGCGGGGTCCGGTCCGAAGGTCAGGGCGTGGAGGCCAGCGACATCGCGGAGCTTGTCGAGGATGCAGCCGGGTTCAACCCGCGCGCGTCCGGCGCCGGGTTCGATCTCGATGACATTGTGCAAGTGGCGCGAAAAATCGATGCACACCGCGACATTGCAGCTCTGTCCGGCAAGGCTCGTTCCTCCGCCGCGGCAGATGATTGGCGCATCATGTGCACGGCAGATGCGGACGGTTTCAATGGTCTCGTCGCGGGTGCGTGGATAGACGAGCCCGATCGGCACCTGCCGGTAGTTGGAGGCGTCGGTCGCATAAAGCGCCTTGGCCTGCGGAGAAAAATCGATCGAAGCGGCAAGTGACCGCTCCAGTTCGGCCTGGAGCGCGCGCGCCGCCTCGACCGAGTAGCGGTCCCATTCACGCAGCACCTGCCCATCGGGCGCGCGCGCGGCGAGCCGAGGCTCGCCGGGCATCACACCAGCTCGCGCACCGTGTCGGACGCGAGCGTCAGCGCCGTTTTCATCGCGTGCGGTGTCCCGCGAGCGAGCGCTTCGGCCATGTGCAACGCCTGCTTCGCCTCGACCTTGGGCGGCATCGGCGGCTCAAAGGGGTCGACAACCGCTTCGATGAGGCAGGGGCCGGGTCTGGCGAGTGCTTCACGAAGCTGTTCGCCGCATTTTTCCGGATCCTCGATGCTGACAGCACCGATACCGCAGCCTTCGGCCACTTTCACGAAGTCTATCGGCTCGAGCTCGCAGCCGAACTCCGGATTGCCGAGAAACACCATCTGCTCCCATTTGATCTGGCCGAGCGCGTTGTTCTTGATGACGATGATCTTCGCGTTGAGATTGTATTTTCTCAAGGTCACGAGGTCGCCCATCAGCATCGCCGCCGATCCGTCGCCGATCACGGCGACGACCTGGCGGCCGGGGAAGGCGGTTGCCGCTCCGATCGCATAAGGAAGCCCGCAGGCCATGCTTGCGAGCGTTCCCGAGCAGCTGAACTGCATCGATCCGCGAATATCCACGTGACGCGCGGTCCAGGCGGTGATCGTGCCGCTGTCGGTGATGACGATCGCATCCTCGCCGAGCAGCTTGTTGAGTTCGTGGGTGACGACCTGAGGTTTCATCGGCGTGTCGCGGCGAGTGCCACGCTCGTTCATCAGCTCGCGCCACTCTTGCATGCTCTTCTGCGCCGATTCGAGGAACTTGCCGTTCTCGTTCCTCTTCAGGAGCGGAAGCAGTTCAAAAAGGACGCGCTTGCTGTCACCGACGAGCCCGACCTCGACCGGGCAGCGAAGCCCGACGCGCTTGGGATCGAGCTCGACCTGCACCGCTCTTGCCTGGCCGGGCCTGGGATAGAATTCGACGTAAGGGAAGCTCGAGCCGACGATCAGCAGGGTGTCGCAGCTCTCGAACGCTTCCTGCGACGGCTTGGTCCCGAGCAGGCCAACGCCGCCCGTCGTATATGGACTATCATCGGGTACCGCCTCCTTGCCAAGGAGCGGCTTGCCGATCGGCGCCTGCAGCCTCTCGGCGACGGCGATCAGTTCCTCCCTCGCACCGATCGATCCGCGGCCGGCGAGGATGAACGGCTTTTGAGCTTTGTTGAGAATGTCTGCCGCTCGTCGAAGCATCTCGGGCTCGGGGAGCTGTCCGCCGCGCGCCATGATGTTCGAGACGTGATGCTCGACGTTTCGCTCCGATCGCTTCTCGACCGGCATCGACTGGAAATCGACGGGGATCATGACGTGAGTTGGCTGGCGGTAGGCGAGGGCAGTCCGGCATGCCTGCTCGACCACGGGTTCGACATGGGCCGGACCCATTACTCGCGCCGAATAGGCCGTCGCGTCCATGAACAACTTGTCGAGCGCGACATCCTGCTGTGTGAGGGTCTCGATCAAATCATGGTGCTGCGCGCCCGTGATCGCCAGCACCGGCTGGTTGTCGAGCTTGGCGTCATAGATGCCGTTAAGCAGATGAATTCCACCTGGACCCGAAGTTGCGAGGCACACTCCAAGCTTTCCGGTGAACTTCGCATAGGCGCAGGCCGCGAAGGCCGCCGCCTCCTCGTGACGAACCTGAACGAAGCGGATCTTGTCCTGGCGGGTCCGAAGCGCCTCGAATACACCGTTGATGCCGTCACCCGGGATTCCGAAAATCGTGTCGACGCCCCATTTGATCAGGGTCTCGACAAGGATATCGCCGCCGCTAGCCGCCATCGTCACTCTCCCTAATTGCTGTCTTCGTAAACGCGCACATCGCCAAACGGTCCCCCGCTCGTTGCCGCTGCCGGCCTGTTCGCGGCGGGCGGCGGACGAAGGATGACGTCGCGCGGAACGTTCGACGCATCCCTGACCGAGGTGAGGGCCATCGCGATGTCGAGCTCATCCTTGAGGATCTCGAGCGCCTTGGTGACTCCGGCTTCCCCATAGGCGCCAAGTCCATAAAGGTACGCCCGGCCGATAAAGCAGGCCCGCGCGCCGAGACCGAGGAACTTCAGCACATCGAGCCCGGAGCGAACGCCGCCATCGACGTAGACCTCGGTCCTGTCGCCGAGGGCATCGACGATTCCTCTCAGAACCGAGGCAGTCGAGGGTGCGCTGTCGAGCTGCCGCCCGCCATGGTTCGACACGAGGATCGCATCCGCACCGGAGTCCACCGCCATTTTCGCATCCTCGACATCGAGGATTCCCTTGACGATGAGCTTCCCCGGCCAGAGCGAGCGGACCCATTCCAAGGTCTTCATGTCGAACGAGGAATCGAGCTGGCTTTTGACCAGCTGGGCCATCTCCTTGACGTTCCCGGATTTGATCTTCCCGGCATAATTGCCGAAGCTCCATCGCTTCGAGTGAAGCATCGCCAGTGCCCAGCTCGGGTGCGAGACGATGCTCCAGATGTTTGCCGGTGTGAGCTTGGGCGGGACCCCCAAGCCGTTGTGCACGTCGCAATAGCGCGTGCCCTCGACATGCAGGTCCATGGTCAGAATGAGGGCCGAACACCCCGCCTTTTCCGCGCGTTCGACGAGATCCTTGGAGAAGCCTCGGTCCTTTTCGAGATAGAGCTGAAACCAGAAGGGCTTGTCGACCGAGCTCGCGACATCCTCGATCGAGAGGAGAGCGTTGGTGGAAAGCGAAAAAGGAACACCAAAGGCGTGCGCCGCGCGGCATGACAAGATCTCGCCGTTGGACCAGATCGCGCCGCACATTCCGGTCGGCGCGATCGCGACTGGAATCGCAACTTTCTCGCCAAGCATCGTCGTTTCGAGATTTCGGTTCGAGACGTCGAACATCACGCGTTCGCGAAAGCGGATCGAATCGAGGTCGCGCCGGTTTTCGCGCAGGGTGATCTCGGCAAACGAGCCTGACTCCATATAATCCATGAACGGCTTTGGAACCCGGGCGTGAGCGCGCCTTCGAAGGTCGTCGATGCTGGCGATATTGGCCGGAGGGTTCCTCAAAGCTCGCCCTTCTTCGCCATTTCGCTGATCCGCTCGCCCATCCGGCAGGCGAGGGCCTGGATCGTCAGCGACGGATTGACGCCGCCGGACGTCGGGAAAAGCGACCCGTCGCATATCCAGAGGTTCGGGATCGACCAGCTGCGCCCGTCCTTGTTGACGACGCTGTCCTTCGGATCTTCGCCCATTCGGCACCCGCCCATGAGGTGCGAGGTGTCGTCATCGACCCACAATTCCTTCGCGCCGGCGCCCTCGAGGACCTGGCGCATCGAGCCGATTGAGTGCTTCATCAGCCTCCGGTCGTTCTCGGAATAGCTGAAGGTCATGCGCGGAATGGGAAGGCCGAACTGGTCTGTCTCGTCCGCGACCTCGATGCGGTTGTGCCGCTGCGGCTCGGTCTCGCCGACGATCCTCAGGCCCGCAATATGGTTGTAGCGCGTCATTTCCCGGCGCAGCTTCATGCCCCACATTCCCCGGTTGATCGCCTGCGCCTGAGCCCAACCGACGGGGAGCGGCCCCTGGCTCATGAACGCATAGCCTCCGTGGAAATCTTTCTTCTCATCATCGTCGTAATTCCAGTGCTCGGTGACCGCCATGCACGGCGGCGCTTTGTAGCAGCGCACCTCCTCGTCCATGACACCCCAGACGCCGGGTCCCGAGTGGATCATGACATGCGTTCCAACGAGGCCATTCTCATTGGCGAGGCCTTCGGGGAACCGGCCGCACCTCGAATTCAAAAGGAGGCGCGGGGTTTCGATCGAATAGCCGGCAACGACCACGTTTCGGGCTTTCTGGTGCCGCCACTCGCCCTTGCGGTGATAGGTCAGGCCCGATGCATGCCCGTCCTTTCCCATCTCGATCCGGCCGACCATCGCGAGGTCGCGAACCTCCGCGCCCGCCTTTAGCGCGCGCGGAATGAAGGTGACGAGGACGCTCTGCTTGGCATTGGTCGAGCAACCGTAAGCGCAAAAGCCGCGATAGACGCACGGATGGGCCATCCCGCGCGGAGCAGACAGCGTCGCTAGCGGTAAAGGTGACCATTTGATCCCGATCGCCTCGCACCCGCGCGCGAGAACCAGGCCGGCGGCGTTCACCTCATGCTCGCGATAGGGATATCGCCTGCGCCGTCTCCCCCAGGGATAACGGATCGGGCCAGAAATCTTCAGCGCCTCTTCGGCCTCCTCGTAATAAGGCTCGAGCTCATCGAAGCTGATCGGCCAGTCGCGCCCGTAGCCGAGAACCGACCTCGACTTGAACCAATCCGGCCGCCAGCGAAGGGCGATCATGGTATAATGGACGGTGCTTCCGCCGACGCCCCGGCCGCTGTTGTTCGAGCCGAGCTCGACCGGATCTGCGCCTCCGGTAATCCGCTCGTCGGTCCAGTACAGCCCGCCCTGCGAGCTCTCGTCGGAGACGAAATCTTCCAACGGTCGCCAGAAGGGGCCTGCCTCGAAGGCGACGACGGAAAAGCCCGCCTCGGCAAGCTTGCAGGCAAGCGTCCCGCCGCCGGCGCCAGTCCCGACGATTGCGAAATCGACTTCCTGCTCCTCGCCATAGGTGCGCATCGGAACCCATTCTGCCGGCCGGAAGACATCGGGCGCCCGGCCCTGGCCTGCTCTTGGCTCAAGAACCTCAAGCACTCTCGGCCTCGAAATCGAGTTCCTTCGCTTCCCAGGGATCGCGCTCGTCGAAACCGAGCCGGGCATAGCCGCGCGGGGACGCTGGGCCGCCGAAGCCGATCTCGCTCCAGGCCGACGGGTGCGAATAATAGAATCCGACCGTCTCCTTCAGCAGATGGTGAAGGAAGAATCCTCCAGCCGGCAGGTCATCCCAGTAGCGGCTCTCGACGCGGTCGTGCTGCACGTCCCCAAGGAGGTCGTCCTGCTCGGTTTCCGAAAGATCCTCGAATGATTTGCCGTGCCGGTTGCGGGTCTCGGCGGCGATGGCATCGAGCCCCTGTCGCCACGCATCGCGCATCGGCGGCATATCGGCATAGCGGTAGCCGGGCCCGCGGTTGTTGTGCAGCATGTCGTCGATCCATGGAACGATCGGCACCGGGTCTTCGCGGTCCGGCTGAGGCATCAGCCGGGCGACGATCGCTTCCAGCAGCGACCATTGCTCCTTCGACAGGAACCGGCGCGGCGGCACCGCTTCGAGCCGCTGCCGGATCGCCTCGCGGGTCTGGTCGTCCCACGAAGGCGAATCCCATTTGTCGAGAACGTCGTAGGTCAGATAAGGCGTCTCAAATCCGGTCATCGTTG
>DATATH010000122.1:0-2925 GCA_036268895.1 Sphingomicrobium sp.
CGGTGCCGGCGTGGATCGTGCCGATGCCGCCGGGGTGGCCGGTGCCCCAGGCCTTCAAGAGGTCCAGCGCCTCCGCGCCGCGCACCTCGCCGATCGGGATGCGATCGGGGCGCAGGCGCAGCGAGGAGCGGACCAGATCGGAGAGCGAGGCGACGCCGTCCTTGGTGCGGAGCGCCACAAGGTTGGGCGCGCGGCATTGCAGTTCGCGGGTGTCCTCGATCAACACCACGCGGTCGGTGGTGCCGGCGATCTCAGCCAGGAGGGCGTTGGTGAGCGTGGTCTTGCCGGTCGAGGTGCCGCCGGCGACGAGGATGTTCTTGCGATCAGCCACGGCGGTGCGGAGCACCGCGGCCTGGCCGGCCAGCATGATGCCGGCGGCGACATAGTCGTCGAGGGTGAAGACGGCGACGGCGGGCTTGCGGATCGCAAAAGCCGGCGCGGCCACCACCGGCGGCAACAGGCCCTCGAACCGCTCTCCCGTCTCGGGCAGCTCGGCCGAGACGCGCGGCCGCTCCGCATGGACCTCGGCGCCGACGTGGTGCGCCACCAGGCGCACGATCCGCTCGCCGTCAGCGGCGGAGAGGGTGCGACCAGTATCTTCGAGGCCGCCCGACAGCCGGTCGATCCAGAGCCGGCCGTCGGGGTTGAGCATCACCTCGACGATCGAGGGGTCTTCGAGGAAGGCGGCGATGGCGGGACCGAGCGCGGTGCGCAGCATGCGCGCACCGCGGGAGAAGGCCTCGGAATGAAGTGGTGTGACCGCCACGATCGTCCCCGTCATTGGCCAATCGCGAGACGCGACTAGCAACGGGGACGATTAGAAGAGGTAAGAAATGGGGCGCTTCAACAAGTATTCAGTTGGCGTAGGGAGCGAGCGTAGAGCAGAGAAAAAAGACTTGCTGCGTGCGAACTCAGCTTCCCGGTTCAACGGAGTTGGGACGCCTAGCGCATGAAGAGAGCGAAAGGGACAGCGTCGGGCGAGTCGCTGTGACCTCACCAGACAGGACGGAGGACACTTCTCATCGCCGTGGCGCGATCAGTTAGCCCAGCCAACTGAATGACTTGACCAGTTGAGTACTGGCGTTTGAAGGCAGGCACTCGCCGTGCGCGACGATCACTTGGCGGCAATTCCATCCGAGCATCTTGTCGCGTGCGCGCCGCGCTGGTTCTCGGTTGATAAAGGATAGTCGCCATTCGAGGGGCGCACGCGCTTGATCCTTAGTGAGACCATCGAGACGCGCGAAGACGCGCCAAAACCCCCAATGTTCTCTTAGGAAGTGATCGCTGAACGTCTGCATCAGATCGGCGATGATAACAGTGGCGGAGGGGCGGTGAAGGAAGACAATCTCGTCCATGGCGAACGAACCTCGAAACCATGCCTGGTCGATGTCGGGCAGCCATTCGGGCGGCGGATTGTCCGTCAACGCTTCGCGGAAGGATAAGTCGGAACATTTCTTGATTGTCGATCGCGGTCCCCACAGTTGCGCACCAGGAAAGGCTACTTTCCATTCCGGCAGATAGAGGTGGTGGAGCTTGTTGGGGCTCACGAGGTGACGAACCGGCCCGAGCCGATTCACCTCAGCGACCAGATCCGCAGTCAGCTTGACGGGCGACCATACCCATAGGTCGCCGTTCTCCAATCGGACGATCGCCGAGCGCGTCGGATAGGGGGCCCCAAAGAAGCTGACAATCTGTCCCTCCGCGATCCAAAGCGCGTCGTGCGTCTGTTGAAACATCACACCGCCCCCGGTTCGCGCGAAAGTCCGCCGCTGCAAACGCAGCGCCGTGAAGGCAACAGAAGCTCGGACAACTCTCCAAACGCTGGAGCCACCGTACCGGCGACGTGCTGAGGTTTCACGTCTATCGCCGCTCCAGGAAGCCTCGTCCTTCGAAGATCGCCGGCATTGCCTTCTCGATCCGCGCCGTCCGTGTCGCAGACTGCTTCGCATCGGCGAAATGAAACAGATATCCCCGTTGCCGACCCGGCGTCAGCGCCTCGAACGCCCGCTTGAACCCCGGATCGTTGCGGAACTTCTCCTTCAACTCCTCGGGCACGGGCAACTTTGGGGGCTTCGTCTCGACCTTCATTCCGGCCTTCTCGGCGGCGATGGCCTCCCGCGCATAGGCCTTGATGGTAGCCGCCTGCGTCGCAATCTCCTTGGCGCTGGTGAATTTCATCACTCGCGCTGCCTGAACCTGCCCGAGCTGCACCAGCAGCTTTTTCGGGTCCTTCAGCAGCGCACCCTGAAAGAAGCCCAACGCGCAATATTCTTTGAAGCCCTGGATGATGACGACGTTTTTTCCATCCATCGTGTAGCAGGGCTTTCCCCACTTGCGCTCCTCTCGCAAATCGAACTCGGACAGGATCCTTCGCAGGTCGGCAATCTCAGCCCGCCACCGCTCTCGATATGCCATCTCCATGCTGCACCTATACTGTTTCAGATTACTGCGCGGCGGCCCTAGCGAAGAGACGGAGTGTGCGTGACACCCACCAGCAAGCCCTCGGGGCTCAGCATCCGGGTCACGGTCTGGCCCCAGGGCTCCAACCGCTCAGTCACTAGCAACTCATAACCTTGGGCCCGTAGCACGGTAGTGGCGTGGCTGATGTCCTCGACGTCAAACTCCAGCCAGGCCTGAGGGACCGGAGTGTTGGCCGGCCAGTCGGGAGTTCCAAAGCAAGATTGTGCCGCTAGAGACAGAGGCCATAAAGCGAATGTCTTTGCGCCTTTCAGGTCCTCAGTGTGAAGATAACCGCCATTCTCCTCCTTGAAGGCGATACCGAAGACTTGCCGGTAGAGTTCAGCGCTTTCATTCTTGTCGCGGACAATCGGGCCGAAACCCGCGATAAACAGAACCTTGATGTCGGAAGATGGAGATACGGGATACATGGGATATCCTCTCGGAGTCGTAAGCAGAAAGTTGACC
>DATATH010000123.1:0-7155 GCA_036268895.1 Sphingomicrobium sp.
GAGACCCTGGTCGACATCCGCTCGACGGCGGCCCGCTCGATCGCCGACATCAAGGAGATGCGACGCGCGGTAACCCGGCTCGGCGAGCTTCAGTCCGACTGGACCGGCAAGGCCGAGCTCGCGCTGTTCAAGAGCCGCGACGATCTTGCCAAGGCAGCGCTCATCGAGAAGCAGAAGGCCGGAGAGATGGCCGAGAGCCTGAGTTCCGAGCTTGGGCAGATGGAACAGGTGCTGCGCGGCTACGAGGCCGACATCGCCAGGCTCCAGTCCAAGCTTCGCGAGGCCCGCGCCCGCCAGAACGCGATCTCGGCCAGGTTCGAGAGCGCACTCACCAGGGCCAGGGCCCGCGAGGTGATGAACGGCAGCCGGACGCTCGATGCCTTTTCGAAGTTCGAGCTGCTTGAGTGCCGCGCCGACTTCGCCGAGGGCCGCTGCGATGCGCTGGGGATCACCAGCCTCGAAGACGAGATCGATCAGCTGAAAGCCTCCGATTCGATCGACGCCGAGCTGGAAGCCATGAAAGCCGCGCTCAAAGCGCGGGCGAATTAAGGGAAGGGAAAAGTGACGATGGCCCGTAAGATTTATCCTTACTCGCTCGATCGCAAGGACGCGAAGATCGCCGGAGTCTGCTCGACCCTCGGTGGGATCACCGGCATCGATCCGACCTTCATCCGAGTCGGCTTTGTCGCCGCAGCGATCTTCATCAGCTTCAAGCTGACGCTCGTCGCTTACGCGGTGATCGGTGTCTATCTTGCAGTCAAGAAGAGGCGCTCGATGATCGGCGAGACTCGCATGAGCGACTTCGACCGGATGGACCTCGTTTCGAAGAAAAAGCCGACGGTTCACGCGATGCGCAACGACCTCGACGAGACCGACCGCCGGCTGATGGCAATCGATCATCACATCAACAGTCAGAATGATGAGCTGGCGCGCGAGATCGAGGCGCTCCGCCAGGAGGAGAAGTGATGGACCCCGTCACGATTGCAGTGCTGAGCGCGAGCATCATCTTGGGTCTGACCGGAGCAGCGCTCGCGGGTCTCAAGGCCTGGAACGGCTGGCTCGAGCTCAAGAAGATGGAGCTGGCGCAGATCGCCGGCGAGCGCGGACTTCCACCCGCGACCGGCCGGATCGAGATGGCGGACTTGAGGGAACGGGTCCGCAAGCTCGAGGTGATCGCCGCAGGCATCGATCTTTGACGAACCTTTCAGCTCCCAGCGCGATCTGAAGCTCCCCAGACGCGCTGCAGCAGAGGCGGTCCGGATCCCCTTCCTGGACCGCCTCTTTCATTTCTGTAACCAAAGCGCCGGCTTGCGTTGTCAGCCAAGGCAATTAGGGCGCAGAACCGATGGCGACACACGCTCATGGATATGATCACGGGCCGGCGAACTTCGGAAACGCATTCGCTATCGGCATCACGCTGAACGTCGGCTTCGTCGTTGCCGAGGTGGTCTTCGGCTTCATCGCCAATTCGATGTCGCTCCTTGCCGACGCCGGCCACAATTTCTCGGACGTCCTCGGGCTCGTCCTTGCCTGGGCGGCCGCGATGATGGCGAGGCGCGCGGCCTCGCCGCGTTTCACCTATGGCCTCAAGAAGGCGCCGATCCTTGCCGCGCTCGCCAATTCCCTGATTCTCCTGATCGCTGTCGGTGCGATCGGTGGCGAAGCGGTCCGCAGGCTCTTTCATCCGTCCATCGCCCAAGGCGGCATCGTCACGATGGTTGCTGCTGCCGGGATCGTGGTCAACGGTCTCACCGCGCTCCTCTTCGCGAGGGGAAGGCGAACCGACATCAATATCGGGGCGGCCTATCTGCACATGGTCGGCGATGCATTGGTGTCAGTTGCGGTCGTCATCGCGGGCCTCGCGATCATCTGGACCGGCCAGCAGTGGATCGATCCGGCGATGAGCCTTGCCGTCGCCGTCGTCATCCTCTGGAGCAGTATCGACCTTTTGAAGGAATCGATGTGGATGTCGCTCGCCGGAGTTCCCAAGGGGATCGACGTCGACGAGGTCGCCGTGACCCTGGCCACGATCGACGGGGTCGAAGCGGTTCACGACCTTCACATCTGGCCCCTCAGCACGACCGAAACTGCACTCACGGCCCACATCGTCACTGCCCGGGCGGACTATCCCGATGCGTTACTCGAAAGTGCGCGCACCCTCCTTCACGACCGCTTCCACATCGAGCATTGTACGATCCAGGTCGAGAGCCACCATCCCGCCCACCATTGTGATTGTTGATCCATGAACGTCACGTACCTCGAATGCTCGCTGACCGGCGAGCGCTACGAAGCCGGTCGAGTGTACAACCTCAGCAAAGCCGGAAAGCCCCTCCTCGTTCGCTATGACCTCGAGCTGGCCAAGACGTCGCTGACGAAAGAGACCCTTGCAGGCCGCGAGCCTGGAATGTGGAAATGGCGCGAGCTTCTTCCGAACGACCGTGAACCGGTGAGTCTGGGAGAGCCGGAGACTCCAATCGTCGCGCTTCCGAGCACCGCTGCGGCGAAGGGCGCAGCGAACCTCCTCGTAAAGGACGAGGGACGGCTTCCGACCGGTTCCTTCAAGGCGCGCGGGCTTGCCATGGCCGTGACCATGGCGAAGGAGTTCGGGATCGGCCGAATTGCAATGCCGACCAACGGCAATGCCGGCGCGGCGCTCGCCGCCTACGGAGCTCGCGCTGGCATCGAGACGATCGTCATCTGCCCGGCCGAGACGCCCGAGACGAACGTCACCGAAACCGCGGCTTATGGAGCCCGCGTCTATGTCGCCGACGGCCAGATCGACGAATGCGGGGCGCTCGTGGGGAAGGGGGCTGCGGAAGGACTCTGGTTCGACTGCTCGACGCTCAAGGAACCCTATCGACTCGAAGGCAAGAAGGTGATGGGGTTCGAGCTTGCCGAGCAGCTCGACTGGGAGCTTCCCGACGCGATTTTCTATCCGACCGGGGGCGGTACCGGCCTCATCGGAATGTGGAAGGGTTTCGACGAGCTGGAGGCCGTCGGCCTTATCGGCTCGAAGCGGCCGCGCATGTACGCGGTCCAGGCCGAGGGCTGCGCGCCGATGGTCCGAGCGTTCGAGAATGGCGACGAGTTCGCCGAGCGCTGGGAAAATGCCGTGACCGTCGCGACCGGGATCCGCGTTCCCAAGGCAGTCGGCGATTTCCTCATCCTGCGAGCGGTGCGCGAGAGTAAGGGGGCAGCGATTGCGGTCTCCGAAGAGGCGATCCTCCAGGCGGTCGAGGACGCCGCTCGCGACGACGGCTTTCTTCTCTGTCCGGAAGGGGGGGCGGTGCTCGCGGCTTGGCACCAGGCGCTGGAGCGCGGGCTGGTCAGCCGCGACGAGAAGGTGCTTCTCTTCAACTGTGCCAACGGGAACAAATACCCGCTTCCCGACCGGTCGAAGCGCCTAAAGCTGGAAGAGGCGAGGCCCGAGGCGCTCTAGCCCACATACGAGTAGCCCCGGCAAGTTTGACCTTGCCGGGGCACCATGCTGCGTTTGTCTTTCGACTCCCGAAGCACAAAGCAACCATAGCCGATTCGGCCGTCAGTGCGAGTCAAAAATGTCATCCAAGCGATAAAATGGTGGATGAATCGGTGGATAAACCTGTGCGTTTCGGTCCGACTCGTAAGAAGAGCCCCGCCGGGCTTTCGCCTGGCGGGGCTCCCGTGCTTTTCCGATCCAGTGATCTGCGCCATCGAAACGGAGCCGATCCACAGGCCTTTCAGCCCGGGTTCCGCCCCGGAGACACAAATCGACGGTACCGAAGCACGAAAGTAGAACCCGATCAAAACATCTAGGTTCCTTCATCCATGGCGAAAAAGCGGCAGCTCAGAATCGCGAGCTACAACATCAACGGAATCAACGGCCGTCTTCATGTCCTGACGCGCTGGCTCGAGGAGTTCGGGCCCGATGTGGTCGGCCTCCAGGAGCTCAAGTGCACCGACGAGCAATTCCCCCGAGAGGCGCTCCAGGAGCTCGGCTATTCAAGCATATGTCACGGGCAGAAGAGCTGGAATGGAGTAGCGCTATTGAGCCGCGTTGGAGCGCCGGTGGAGACTCGCCGGGCGCTTCCCGCCGACCCCAAGCTCGAGCAGAGCCGCTACATCGAGGCCGCCATCTGCGGGATTCTTGTCGGCAACATGTATGCGCCCAACGGCAATCCAAGGCCTGGCCCCAAGTTCGACTACAAGCTCGCCTGGCTCGATGCTCTTGCGGCTCATGCCGGGGACCTTCTGGAGAGCTCCATGCCGGTCGTCCTCATCGGTGATTATAATGTGATCCCGACAAATGAAGACGTCTACAAGCCCGAGCGCTGGGCCAAGGACGCTCTGTTTGCTCCCGAGGCCCGCAAGAAATATCGATCGCTTGTCGAAACCGGCTGGACCGACGCGATCAGGAAGCTCTTTCCCGAAGAACGCATCTATACCTTCTGGCCGTACTGGCGGAATTCGTTCGAGCGAGATGCCGGAATAAGGATCGACCACGCGCTTCTGAGTCCGGCCCTTGCGAAGACTCTGAAAGACGCGGGCGTCGACCGGACGCCGCGCGGCTGGGAAAAGACCAGCGACCATGCGCCGGTGTGGGTCCAGCTCGAGCTCTAGCGAACCCCCAAGTTCTCGGGTCTTTGAATTGCATGAAGCAAGGGCCTCACCTAGCAATGCCCTGATGGCCAAGACAAGCCGACGAAGGCGTGGAGCGACCACCATAAAAGATGTCGCTCGGGCCGCCGGAGTCTCGCCGATGACGGTTTCGCGGGTGATCAACCACGGAGCGAACGTTCGCGAGTCGACGAGGGCCGCGGTTCTCGAGGCGATCGGGCGCCTCAACTTTTCGCCGAACAGCGCTGCCCGAAGTCTCGCGGCTGGAGAGATCCACGGTCCCGCTTCCTCGGCTTACGCCGGAATCGAGCTTGGCGGGACGAAATGCGTCGCATTCCTTGCGCACGGGCCCGGGGAAGTCATCGCACGGGAATCGCTGCCGACGAGATCGCCCGAAGAGACGCTCGGGAGCCTGGCAGGCGTTCTTGAAAAGTGGCGGTTAGAGGAAGGTATCGAAGCGCTCGGGATCGCGAGCTTCGGGCCCGTCGATCTCGACCCGCGCTCACCGGACTACGGCCGCATCACGGCCACTCCCAAACCTGGCTGGGCGGGCGTCGATGTCATTGGACCGCTTCGCCGTGCCGCCGGCGCTCCGGCGGCATTCGACACGGACGTGAATGGCGCCGCGCTCGCCGAGATGCGCTGGGGCTCGGGCCGCGGCTTTTCAGATTTCGCCTACGTGACGGTGGGCACGGGCGTTGGCGTCGGACTGATTGCCAATGGCCTTCCGATGCGAGGCTTTGCCCATTGCGAACTGGGCCACATCCGCATCGCCCGGCTAAAGGGCGATGAATTTGCCGGCTCATGCCCGTTCCACGACGACTGCGTCGAGGGGCTCGCGGCAGGTCCATCGTTGATCGCGCGCGTTGGCGAGGGAAACGTTGGGCAATTGAAGAGCGAGGATCCCTTGTGGGAATCGGTTGCATGGGCACTCGCGCAGCTTTGCCATGCGATCGTCTGTGCGGCCGCTCCGCGGGCGATCGCTATGGGAGGCGGGGTGCTCGACAACCAGCCGCACCTTCTTATGCGCATCGAGAAGATGCTGGTCCTCAGCATCAATGGGTACATGACCCTTCCCGAAAACGGTCCTTATGTTCGTTCGCCCGAGCTCGGCCGCGATGCTGGGCCGCTCGGAGCCATCGCGCTCGCGATGAGCGCTACGCGGTAGCTCCGATCAGCATTCGGACCGCTTCGGCTTCGATGCGGTCGCCGGCTCCTAAGAGCAGGCAGTCGCCCGGTCCTGCGCTCTCGCCGCCGTGGCGCACCTTTCCTTCCAGGGGAATGATCCAGCGTGTGCGGTCCTTAAGGGCGTCGCGGTTCGAATGGATCAGCACGAATTCGGGCCCATCGACGAGGATCCGGTTCTCGGCTGCAAAGAGATGCTGGGTATAGACACCGGGATAGGGTTCGGCGCGGGCGACGGCTACTCCATCCTCGAGGTGTAGGTCGCGCGGGCGGCCGTAATCATAGAGGCGATAGGTGACGTCCGAATTCTGCTGGAACTCGATGAGGCTGATCCCGGCGCCGATCGCGTGGATCGTACCGGGAGGAACTAGGAAGAAATCGCCTGCACGGACCGGTCGCCAGTCCATCAGTTCCACGATCGAGCCGTCGAGCGCAGCTTCGCGAAGCTGGTCCGGAAACAGGCGCGTCTTGAGGCCTAGACCAAGCCTCGCCTCGGGCTCCGCATCGACGATGTACCAGCATTCGCTCTTGCCGCGGGCACGGCCGCGTGCGCGCGCCTGTTCGTCATCGGGATGAACCTGGATCGAAAGGCGCTCACTCGTGAAGAGATATTTGACCAGCAGCGGCTGGTCGTCGGCGCCGGTGAACCAGACTTCTCCAATGCGCTCTGATGGAGGGGGGTCGAAGCTTGGCGGAAGCTTTGTCCGTCCCCACGGTTTCTCGATGTAGCTCGGTTCAAGCTTCATGCGCGTGCAAGAACTCTTGCAAGCAGCGGCTCGACGAGCTTCTGCATCGCGTCATATCCGGCTTCCGTCGGGTGGACCCCGTCGACCGCGAGACCCGGCTTCATTGCATTGGTGCCATCGTCCAGCACCGAATGATAATCGATCCAGGTCGAGCGCGTTTCGCGCGCCATCCGTTCGAGACGGCGGTTCAGCCCCGCGATCGCCAGTCTCGATTGGACCTGCGGCGCCCATGGGAACGAGGCCGCGGGCGGCACCGAGGCGATGATCACTTTGATCCCGTGCCGCTGCGCAATATCCGTCATCGCGCGGGCGTTATCCTCGCTCATCTGCGCAGTCATCGGGCCCGTATTGCCGGCGATATCGTTGGTCCCGCCCATGATGTGGACCACCCGGGGTTCAAGAGCGACGACATCGCTCATCATCCGAAGCACCATCTGCGAAGTGGTCTGGCCGCTGATCCCCCGATCGAACCGGCCTCGAGTGAAGAATGAGGGCCGCTTGTCCTTCCAGTTTTCGGTGATCGAATCGCCCATGAAGACCACCTCCACGCGAGCCTTCATGGCGAGCACCTCGGCATTCTCGTCGGCGTAATAGCCGAGCATTCCAAAGTCCTTCCCGAACCAGCTGT
>DATATH010000124.1:0-7500 GCA_036268895.1 Sphingomicrobium sp.
CGGCCGAGCCCCAGCAATTTCAAAACGATCATCAGCCGGGTCACATGACGCGGTAGGGGATCGCCAAGACCCGCACTGTGCGAGAGGATGAGGTTTGTCTGGAGCTCCGCGAGGCGGTCGTCCTCGATTCGGGTATTCGCAAGAAGACCAAAGCCGGTGTTCACCCCGTAAACCGTCTCTCCACGCCTGACGATTCGCTCGATCGCCGCAGCAGAGCCATCGATGCGCTGCATTGAAACGTCATCGAGCGAAGCTTTTGCGCCCGTCCACAAGTCTCGAAGCTGATCGAGCGAGATGTTTTCGGGGTCCAGCTTCACCCGTTCACCATGGGCAGGTCGAGCCCCTGCTCGCGAGCGCAATCGACAGCGATCTCATAGCCCGCGTCGGCATGGCGCATCACGCCAGTGCCGGGGTCATTCCAGAGCACCCGCTCCAGTCGTGCTGCGGCATCGTCGCTGCCGTCGGCGACGATCACCATCCCGGCATGCTGCGAATAGCCCATTCCGACGCCGCCGCCGTGGTGGAACGACACCCAGGTCGCGCCCGATGCCGTGTTCAAAAGCGCATTCAGAAGTGGCCAGTCCGAAACGACATCACTGCCGTCTTTCATGCTTTCGGTTTCCCGGTTGGGCGAAGCGACACTGCCGCTGTCGAGATGGTCGCGGCCAATGACGATCGGAGCGGAGACTTCTTTATTCCTGACCATTTCGTTGAAGGCCAGTCCGAGACGATGGCGCTGGCCCAGACCGACCCAGCAGATGCGTGCGGGAAGGCCCTGGAATGCGATCCGTTCGCGAGCCATGTCCAGCCAGCGGTGGAGGTGCGGATCGTCGGGGATCACCTCCTTGACCCTCTGATCGGTGCGGTAGATGTCCTCAGGATCGCCTGAAAGCGCGGCCCAGCGGAAGGGCCCGATGCCGCGGCAGAAAAGCGGCCGCACGTAGGCGGGGACGAATCCTGGGAAATCGAAAGCTTGAGCGACTCCCATGTCCTTCGCTTCCTGCCGAATGTTGTTTCCATAGTCGAACGTCGGAACGCCCATCTCGCGAAAGGCGAGCATCGCCTCGACGTGCTGCGCAATGGAAATTCGAGCGGCTTCGGCAACCGCCGCGGAATCGCTCTCGCGCATCTCCTGCCATTTTGCGACGCTCCAACCGATCGGGCAGTAGCCGTTCGCCGGATCATGGGCAGAGGTCTGGTCGGTGAGCGCATCGGGCCGGATCCCGCGCTCCAGCATCTGAGGGAGGATCTCCGCGGCATTGCCGAGCAGTCCGACGCTGGTCGGCTCGCCCGCTTTGTCGATGATCTCGAGCGCCTCCTCGATGCTGGTTGCTCGCCGATCGAGATATCGCGTCTCGAGCCGCTTTTCGATCCGGCTCTCCTGGCATTCGATCGCGATGCAATGAGCGCCCGCCATCACTGCAGCAAGCGGCTGCGCGCCGCCCATTCCGCCAAGGCCCGCAGTGAGTATCCACCGGCCCTTGAGGTCGCCGCCGTAATGCTGGCGACCCATTTCGGCGAAGGTCTCGTAAGTTCCTTGGACGATCCCTTGCGTTCCGATGTAGATCCAGCTGCCGGCTGTCATTTGGCCGTACATCATCAGTCCGCTGCGATCGAGCTCGTTGAAGACCTCCCAGTTCGCCCATTTGGGAACGAGGTTCGAGTTGGCGATGAGCACTCGGGGAGCGTTCCTGTGGGTAGGGAACACGCCGACCGGCTTTCCCGACTGGACGAGCAGGGTCTCGTCTTCCTCGAGCCGCTCCAGCGTCTCGACGATCTTGTCGAAGCACTGCCAGTTACGCGCCGCGCGGCCAATTCCGCCATAGACGACCAGGCTGTGCGGGTCCTCGGCAACCTCGTCGTCGAGATTGTTCATCAGCATTCGAACCGCGGCTTCGGTGGTCCAGTGCTTCGCCTTGATCTCGCTCCCTCGGCGAGCCCGGATGTGCCGGCTGTTGTCGCGTCTGTCGTTGTTCACAATTGCGCGCCTTAGCGGCTGGAGCGGCGCGACCCAAGGGGACGCCAGCCGTCGACCCAAACGAGGAGGAAGCCGGCGAGGATGAAGGCCATTGCGATGCCGCCCGCATTTAGCGCCGTCTGGAGCCATCCGATCTTGCCGACATCCATGAACGGATAGGGATATCTGCCGTCCATCGAGGCTCGCGCGAGCGCATAAACGAAATAGGCGAGCGGATAGATGCCCCACCAGAAGGGTGCGCTCAACTTCAGCTTCGCGCGCGGGGCGAACAGCAACCACCAGAGCGCCATCAAAACGGGCGAGGCCTTGTGGAGCAGGATGTCCGCGACGAACGCTGGACCGCGAAGCTCGTGCAGACCCGCAAGAAGGAGCGCGTAGACGACCCCGACAAGGAGGATCGCAAGCGTCAGTCCGCCAAGAATGAAGGCCGACGCGCGGCGCCCGATCGCGACCCATGTCATGGTGATCGCAACCAAAAGGTTGGTGAGGATCGTGAAGAAACGAGCGAGAATCCACAGCGCGCTCGCGACGTCGTGCCGGCCCCCGTAGGTCGCGGAGAATTGCACTGCGAGCCCTGCCCAACAGACGATCGCGACGAGTGCTGCCGCAGCCTTAGGCATCGCGACCGGCAAAGATCCTCCGCTCGGGTCCTGGAAGTCCGATCCAATAGCCGAGCTCGGCGAGTGATTCGATGCGCCAGGCGCAAAGATCCGCCTCCTTGCCAGCAGCAATGCTTCCGATCGCGTGCGCAAGTCCTAGTGCACGCGCGGCATTGATCGTCATTCCCGAAAGGGCCTCTTCGGGGGTCAGTCCAAACAGCGTGCATGCCATGTTCATGGCGATGGTTGGCGAGAGCAGCGGCGAGGTTCCGGGATTGGAGTCGGTCGCAATCGCGATCGGCACCTTGTGCTTGCGCAGCAGCGCGACCGGCGGCTTCTTCTTCTCCTGGAGCGCATAATAAGCGCCAGGGAGAAGAACCGCGATCGTTCCCGCCGCCGCCATCGCCTTGGCCCCGGCCTCGTCGAGATGCTCGAGATGATCGGCCGAAAGGCCTCGATACTGAGCCGCAAGCGCTGCTCCATGCTGGTTCGACAATTGCTCGGCGTGAAGGCGCACCCGAAGCCCGTTGTGCGCCGCCGCCTTGAACAATCGCTCGACCTCGTGGGGAGCGAAGGCGATGGTCTCGCAGAATGCATCGACGCTGGTTGCGATACCCTGCTTGGCAGCCGCGGGAATGAGCTTGTCGACGATCTCGCTGACATAGTGCGCTCGGCGGTCGCTCTTGTCGGCGGGAAGCGCGTGAAGGGCGAGCAAGGTCGGGACGATCCGAACCGCTTCGTTCTTGCCGAGCTTGTCAGCGATTTCGAGCAATCGAAGTTCGCTCTTCGTCTCCAGACCATAGCCGGACTTCACCTCGACGGTCGTGCAGCCGCCGTGCATCAGGGCGTGGAGGCGCCGACGACTTTCCTCGATGAGCTGCTCGTCCGAGGCTGCTGCAGTTCGCTCGACGGTCGAGGCGATTCCGCCGCCGGCTTTCGCGATCTCCTCGTAGCTCGCTCCGGCGCGGCGCATCGCGTGCTCGTCGGCGCGGGTGCCGCCAAAGACGAGATGGGTGTGGCAGTCGATGAGGCCGGGGGTGACCCAAGCGCCGGCGAGCGCGTCGACCTCTTTCGCTCGAAAGCCCGCGAGCTCTGTCCGCTTGCCGACGCGGACGATCTTTCCATCCGTGATCCCGATTGCGCCATTTTCGATCAGGCCCAGCGGATTGCCGGGGCTCTCCTCGAAGGTCGCAATGTTGCAGTCGACGAGCAGCCGGTCCCACATGATTTGCCCTTAGGCGAGGCTGGTTGCTACGGCAAAGCCATGAGCAACGCCTGGCCGAACCTTTCCGAGCTATTGGTCGACGACGTTAATGTGCCGCTTGGTTTCATCGGCGCCCCGCTTGCCGCCGGCTCGGTGAGCCCAGGCGCGTGCGATCGGGCTCCGGGGCTCCTCCGGCAGGTTCTGAAGCGGATCGGCCGTTACGATATCGAGGCGGGCGATTCGCTGTTCACCCCGATCCACGATTGCGGTGACGTCGAACTTGGCGGACTCGGCATCGAGCAGGCGACCGGACCGATCCGCGAGGCGGTCGAAGCGAGTCTCAAAGATCATGCGATGACCCTTCTTGCGGGCGGAAACAATGCCATCACCCGTCCCGCGGTCCTCGCGCTCGGGACTCCGCTCGACAAAGTCGGCCTCATCACTCTCGACGCGCATTTCGACATGCGCGAACTCGAGGACGGCCTCAGCAACGGCAACCCGGTTCGAGCTCTGATGAAGGACGGACTCCCCGGAAGGAACATTGCCCAGATCGGCCTCGCGAGTTTCGCCAATACCGCCAAGATGCACCGCGACGCGCTCGAGGCAGGCAACCTCGTCGTCAGCATCGAGGAGGTCCGGCGAGGTACCATCGAGAAAGCGGTCGAGCAGGCGATGGCGCATATGGCGCGTGCCGACGCGATCGTTCTCGATTGCGACATCGATGTGATCGACCGCTCGCAGATGCCCGGGGCTCCGGGTGCTCGCCCCGGTGGAATGGATGTCGCCGACTTCTTCTGGGCCGTCCGGCGGATCGCCGGCGATCACCGGGTGCGCGTGATCGATCTTACAGAATGGGATCCTTCGCTCGACCCGACCGACCTTAGCGCCTTGACCGCGGGCCGCTGGCTCGCCGAGTGCGTTGCTGGTTTCGAGAACCGCTAGACTTCGGCTTCGGCGGCTCGGGCTCGAGGGCCCATTCGGGCGCGAGCGAACCCGACAGCTTTGAAAGAACCGTCCCGCCGGTGGGCCGTTCCGCTACTTTGCGCGTGCGATCAGACGCCCTTTCTCCGACAGCCTTCGGAAGGTGATCGAAAAGCGCAGGTCGTCGCCTGGGGCGATGCTGTGCTCGAATTCCCAGCGGGCGGCATCTGACAAAAGATAGGCAGACCTTGGAGCGAGCTCGAGACTTGCGCGATCAAAGCCGCCCGACCGGCGGCGGCGGAAACGCAAGATCGCGGAGCTTGCGAGTGAAATGCCGACAACTTCCTCGAACACGTCGCGGTCACGGTGCCAGCCAATGCCCGCTCCTCGATCGTAGCGCGCGAGAAGAACGGCCACGAAATCCTCCGGCTTGAGACCGGCAAATGCCGCCGCCGTTTCACGAAGCGGCTGGAGCCAGAAGGGGATCGCTTCCGTCGGCGAAAAGCTCGATTCCTCGAAATCGTAGCGCCAGCCGAAGCTCTTCGTCTTCCTGTTGCCGAGCCAGCCGTGGAAGCGGAATGGCGGCAGATCCATCGAAGCGAGATGCCCGATCAGCTCTTCCTCGTCGGCTTTGGCGATCGCCTCCTCGCGATAGATGAGGCCGGCAATCAGCGGCGCATCGAAGAGCAGGCTCATGAACCGAACAGCTCGGCGAGCTCAGATGGACGAAGCTTGGGGGCCAGCTGCTCGAACGTGCAGCTCCTTGGCTCCTTGTCGGGGTGCCAGCGCACGAAGCCGGTGCCGTGGCGGAAGCGCCGCCCGCTGATCTGGTCGTAGCGCACCTCGAGAACGAGGACCGGCCGCAACGGCTCCCACGCCGTGGATCGCTCCCTGTTCCAGCGGCTCGGCCCGCCCGGAGCAGAGCCGGTGAAGCCCGGCGGCTCGACCAGCGCCTCGAGGTCCCTCGTCAATTGCGTCCGCTCATTCGCCGGTATGGCCGAGGTGAAGCCGACATGGTCGAGGCGACCCTCATCGTCATAGAGGCCGAGCAGGAGCGAGCCCACGACCCTCCCCCTCTCGGCATAGCGAAAGCCTCCGACGACGCAGTCGGCGGTGCGCCGCTGCTTCACCTTAACCATCGCCCGCTCACCCGGGCGATAGTCGAGGGCCGTTTGCTTGGCGATCACTCCGTCGAGTGCACCGCCGCTCTCCTCGAGCCATTTCATCGCTACTTCACGCTTAAGAGTCATGGGCGAGAGATGAAGGCGGGGGACCTGGTTCCTTGCGATGAATCTCTCGAGGGCCTGGCGGCGCTTTGCGAGCGGCTCGCGAGTCAGGTCTTTGCCCCCGAGCTCGAGCACATCGAACAGCATGAGCTCGGCTGGATGCTTTGAAACCAGTTCGCGCACGCGACTCTCCGCCGGGTGCAGTCTCAATTGGAGAGCATCGAACGAGAGCGCGTCGCCGACCGGAATGATGAGCTCGCCGTCGAGGAGGAAATCGTCTGCTGCAAGCTTTCCGAGCATCTCGACTACGTCAGGGAAATAACGGCCGAGCGGCTTTCTTGACTTTGACGTCAAAGTCACATCGGCGCCGTCGCGGCGTGCAAGGCATCTGAAGCCGTCCCACTTGGGTTCGAACTGCCAGCCGCTGCCTTCAGGAAGCTCGGCCGCGAGCAGCGCCTCCATCGGCGCGGGCACGGAGCTCGGCTTGGGCATGATGGGACAATCTCCACACCTTGCAGTCGTTCCCGCAGCTGTTACGCTGCCGGTCTGATTGTGGGGGTTGGGATGACATTCGATCCGAACGCAGCGACGGCGCGCTATATCGACAGCCTCGGGCCCGCAGCCCTCCAGAAGGCACACGATTATACCGTCGGCAAGGAGTGGATGGAGCTCTGGTCACTGATCATTGCGGCTCTGGTTACCTGGCTGATCGTCCGCTCGGGGGTCCTTGACCGGCTCGAGTCCAAGATCGCTGAAAAATGGGCGAACGCCCGCGCGTTCGTCGTCGCCCTCGTCTACTTCATTGTTTCGACGATCCTCACCCTTCCCTGGAGCATCTATTCCGACTGGTGGCGCGAAAGGAACTACGGAAGAACGAGCCAGCCTTTCCTGGACTGGCTCCTTCAGCTCGGCATCGCGACCATCGTCACCTCGCTATTGGCGGCGATTTTCTTCACCGGGGTCTATTGGCTGATGCGGCGGACGAAGGAGCGCTGGTGGATCTGGTCGAGTGGATTTGCGGCGGTCGCCTTCACCTTCGTCATCCTACTTGCACCCATCTTCATCGAACCGCTGTTCAACCACTACACGCCGGTTCCCCCCGGCCAGGTACGCGACGCCGTCGTCGCGATGGCGCAGCGCGCGGGGATCCCGGCCAACAAGGTCTACATGTTCAACGGCTCGCGCCAGTCGAACAACTTCACCGCCAATGCGGGCGGCGTCGGGAGCACCGCGCGCGTCGCGATCTCCGATGTCGCCTTCAAGAATGCGACCCTGGATGAAGTCCGGGCGGTGACCGGCCACGAAATCGGCCATTATGTGCTGAAGCACACCTGGTGGGGAATCCTGTTCAACACGATCGCCGCCGCAATCCTGTTCTGGATTATCAACCGCACCTTTGGCTGGTTCGCTCGGCGCTTCGGGAGCTCCGCGAGCCTGCCGGACCCGAGAGGCCTTCCAGTGCTGATGTTCATCGTTGCGCTGCTTGGCTTCATTAGCCTTCCGATCTTCAACACCTTCAGCCGGACGCTCGAAGCCCAGGCGGACATGTATTCGCTGCGGACCGAGAACCGT
>DATATH010000125.1:0-5409 GCA_036268895.1 Sphingomicrobium sp.
GTCGTTCCTCAGGAAATCATCTTTGACCCCTTCTTCACGCCGCGCGAGACGCTCGAGATCCAGGCCGGGCTCTACGGAGTTCGACCCTCGGAACGGATAACCGACGAGCTGCTCTCCGCAATGCACCTCACCGACAAAGCAAATGCCTATTCGCGAACGCTTTCGGGCGGAATGAAGAGGCGCCTTCTGGTCGCCAAGGCGATGGTCCATTCACCGCCTATCCTGGTGCTTGACGAGCCGACCGCCGGGGTCGACGTCGAGCTTCGCCGCCAGCTGTGGGACTATGTGAGGAAGCTCCACGCGCAGGGTGTCACCATCGTTCTTACCACCCATTATCTCGAAGAGGCCGAGGAGCTGTGCGATCGGATCGCGATCATTCACCACGGCCGGGTGATCGCCGATGAGCCGACGCGCGAACTGGTATCGAAAGCTCAGGAAAAAGCGGTGGTAGTCACCTTCGACCGCGACATTGGTCGGGTGCCGACGAACAGCTGCTTTGAGGATATAACGCTGATCGACGAGCGCACGCTCGAGATCAAGTACCGCAAGGACAGGGTCAATGCCGGGCAAGTGCTGAGCGCGCTCACCGCCGACGGGCACGGGATCATCGACGTGTCGACTCGAGACCCGGACCTCGAGGACGTTTTCCTGAGCCTGGTCGCGAGCGACCGGGGAGCGGCGTGACGATCAAGACGGACGTATTGATCGTCGGCTCGGGCGCTGCCGGGCTGACTGCAGCCCTCAATCTCGCCGAAAATCACAAGGTCTCGGTCATCGCCAAGGGCGCTCTTGATGACAGCGCCAGCGCCCGGGCGCAGGGAGGCATCGCCGCTGTGCTCGAGGAGGGCGACAGCTTTGAGGCGCACATCAACGACACGATGATCGCGGGGGCAGGGCTCAACGATCCGAAGGTCGTCGAACATGTGGTCGAGCATGCCCCCGAGGCGATCGCACGGCTCATCAATCTCGGCGTGCCGTTTGCCATGGAGGGGGATGCACTGCACCTGACCCGCGAAGGCGGCCACAGCCACCGCCGGATCGTCCATGTCGCCGATGCCACCGGCTATGCGATCAGCCAGGCGCTCGAGGGTGCCGCCGCCAAGCATCCCAACATCACGCTCGTTCCGGACATGGTCGCGATCGACTTCGTCACCGGTCGGCATGCGACGCATTTCTCGACGAGTGGCGCGGTTCACGGACTTTACGCCTACAACCGCAAGAAGAAGCGGGTGGAAACGCTGACCGCCCGGGCGACAATCCTCGCAACCGGCGGCGCGGGCCGCGCTTATCTCTACTCAACGGCGCCTCGAGGGGCGACGGGCGACGGGATCGCCATGGCATGGCGGGCGGGCTGCCGAGTTTCCAACATGGAGTTCATGCAGTTCCACCCGACCTGCCTCTACAATCTGCAGGTCAAGAACTTCCTGATCACCGAGGCGGTGCGCGGGGAAGGCGGAATCCTCAAACACCCCGAAACGGGCCATCGCTTCATGGCCGACTATGATGAGCGGGGCGAGCTCGCTCCGCGCGACATCGTCGCGCGGGCGATCGATCACGAGATCAAGCGCGACGGCCTCGACTATGTCTTCCTCGACATCTCGCATCGCGAGCCCGACTTCGTTCGTGCACATTTCCCAAACATCTACGAAAAGCTCATTGGGCTCGGGATCGACATCACCAAGGAGCCGATTCCGGTTGTGCCCGCCCAGCATTATACGTGCGGGGGAGTTGTCGTTGATCTCGACGGCCGCACCGATGCGCCTGGCCTCTACGCCGCCGGCGAGGTCACCCAGTCCGGCCTGCACGGTGCCAACCGCCTTGCCTCAAACAGCCTTCTTGAATGTCTGGTGTTCGGCGAAGCTGCAGCAAAGCACATCATCGCCAACTGGAATTTGCTCCCGGACTTGCCGGCAATCCGCGCCTGGGACGAAAGCCGTGTGACCGACAGTGACGAGGAAGTCGTGATCACCCAGACCTGGGGCGAGATCCGGCGCTTCATGTGGAACTATGTCGGCATCGTCCGTACGACCAAGCGGCTCGAGCGCGCCAAGCACCGAATCGACATGCTTCGACAGGAAGTGAAGGACTATTACGCTCACTTCAGAGTAACGCCCGATCTCATCGAACTGCGCAACCTCGTCGAGGTCGCCGACCTCATCATCAGAAGCGCTCTTAGCCGGCGCGAGAGCCGCGGGCTGCACTACACGCTCGATTATCCAAAGACGCTCGGCGAGGCTAAGGACACGATTCTAGTGCCGTAGAGACGTAATAAAGGGGGAAAATATGCCGATCGAAATCAGAATCGCAGCACTGGGCGCGGTGCTCCTCGTTGTTCACATCCTCATCGCAACGCAGCTCAAGACCAATCAATATGGCGCCAAGTGGAACATGGGTGCCAGGGACGAAGGCGTCCCGTCGCCGTCGCCGGTCTGCGGCCGGCTGATCCGAGCACAAGCCAATTTCGAAGAGACTTTCCCAATCGCCATCGTCGCTTTGCTCGGGGTCGTGCTCGCTGGGAAGGCCAACGCCTCGACCGCGCTCGGCGGGTGGATCTGGCTCGGCGCGAGAGTGGCCTATATCCCGCTATATGCTGCAGGAGTGCCGGTGGTGCGGACGCTGACATGGGCAATCAGCATCGTCGGCCTGGCAATGGTGATCTGGCCCTTGCTGGCGGGCTGAAACACGAGCCTCAGCGGATCCGGACGCTGCAAGGTCAGTGAACGGGCCGGGCATCGGCCAACTTGCGTGTCCTGGCTCAGGCTCGAGGCGCAAAGATCATCAATCGAAGCGTTCCCGGCTTCACGTGGGGACGCCCCTCGGGCGTCGGGCTCGGATCGGTGTCGGCACCGGCAACGAAGAGTCGGCCTGTCTTGGGGTCAACCGACATGGTTCGGGCGCTGATCGCGGTCTGGATCAGGGGCAATGCTACGTATCGATCGGCCGATACCTGCTGATAAGCGGTGATTGTTCCGTCCTTCCCGTTCGAGCTGAACACGCGCCTTCGAACTGGATCGAACGCAACGGCGTCATTTCCCTGTCCGATCGGAAGCTCGGCAACGACGCGCCCGCTCACTGTGTCGACGACCATCATCAACTTGTTCACGCAGCCCATGAAAACGCGGTGCCGGCGAGGATCGACGCCAATCCCGTGCGGGCTGCTACAATCGGGCGTCGGCCAGCGTTTGGCGACAGAATCGGAACGCGCGTCGATCTTGAGCACGTCCTTGCCGCCTTCTCCCGAAACATAGATCGACCCATCTCCATCGGCGACGCCATATTCGAGCTTTTCGCCGGCGTTGATTGTCGCAACTCGAGCGTCCGTCTTCGGGTCGATCACGGTGATTGCCGCGGGATCGCCCTCGATGATGAAGACATTCCCCGTCACGGGATCCAGGGCGATGGCATCGGCGTCAACGGCGGCAGGTATCTCGTGAGTTATCTTGAGCGTGCGGAGGTCGAATGCGACGGCCTTTCCGTTCCGACCGTCATCGGTAAACCCCTGGCCCGTCGGGAATGACACGGCGCTCCCGTGTGTGCCTCCGGTAATGCCCTCAACCTGGCCGACGAGATTTCCAGTTCCCGCGTCAATCACAGCAAGCCGATCGCCATGAGCGACGAAGACTCTGTTGGTCCGAGCGTCATAAGTGACATAGTCCCAGCGGTCCGGCGATCCGAGCGACACGCTCTTGGTGAGTGTGTAGGTCGGGATTGGCGCAGCGGCAGCTGCGGGGGTGGCCAGTAGGACGAGCGCCGGGACAACAAGTTTCACGCAGCATCTCCAAGTTTTGGTTCTATCGGGAACGGGTCGCCGGTCTAGCGCGTGACTGGCAGCGGATAAATGACCGTCCGCTCATTGTCGTTTCAATAGGTCGAAAGCAGCCGTAGCGCACCCTACATTTCCGATTAGCTTCCTTCCGGCCGTCACCCTGCTAAACCCCGCCGCTCATGCCTGACGCTTCCACTCCTGGTGCCCAGAACCACCTCTATCTGGTCGACGGGTCGAGCTACATCTTTCGCGCCTATCACCGGCTTCCACCGCTGACGAACCGCCACGGCCAGCCGGCGGGGGCGGTCTATGGCTATACGACGATGCTGTGGAAGCTCGCCGACGGCCTCAGCAAAGCGGACGGGCCGACGCACATGGCGGTAATCCTCGATGCTTCGGAGCATACGCACCGAAACGAGATGTACGACCAGTATAAGGCAAATCGGCCACCGCCTCCCGAAGACCTGGTTCCGCAATTCCCGCTGATCCGTGTCGCAACCCGCGCCTTCTCCATCCCGTGCATCGAGGAAGAGGGGCTTGAGGCCGACGACATCATCGCCTGTTACGTGACGGCGGCGAAGTCGGCCGGCTGGAAAGTGACGATCGTGAGCTCCGACAAGGATCTGATGCAGCTCATCGACGAGGACGCCGGGATCGACATGCTCGACACGATGAACGACCGTCGGATCGGACGCAGCGAGGTGCTGGAGAAATTCGGCGTTCCCCCTGAAAAGGTCGGGGACGTGCTCGCCCTCATGGGCGACAGCGTCGACAACGTGCCGGGCGTGCCGGGCATCGGTCCGAAGACCGCGAGCCAGCTCATTCAGACCTATGGCGACTTGGAGACAGTGCTCGCGAGCGTCGGAGAGATCACCAAGCCCAAGCTCAAGCAGTCGCTCATCGATCATGCTGCCGATGCGCGGCTGAGCAGGGAGCTCGTGCGGCTGGTGTGCGATGCCAATCTGCCCGAGCCGCTCGAGGGGCTGGAGCTCAAGCGGATCCCCAAGGAGCCGCTTGAACATTTCCTTGCAGATCAAGGTTTTAAGTCATTGCTTAACCGGTTGCATGGAGCCGGCGCACAGCAGAGTGGAGCGGCCGTTCGAAATGACGTCATGGCGGCGATGGAGCCAAAGCGCCCGGTAACGTCCGAGCCTGAGACAATCGAGGTCGACCGGTCGAAATATGAGACGGTGACCAGCGAGGAAGCGCTCGATCGCTGGATCGCCGACGCTGCAGCGCAAGGCCATGTCGCCGTCGATACCGAGACGGACTGTATCGACTGCATCGTCGCAAAGCTCGCAGGAATCAGCCTTGCGATCGGACCCAACCGCGCCTGCTACATTCCTGTCGGGCATAGCGGCGCCGACCTTTATTCCGACGCTCCGAACCAACTGCCGATAGCGTTCGTGCTCGAGAGGCTAAGGCCACTGCTCGAAGATCCCGCAGTCCTCAAGATTGGGCACAATTTCAAATATGACTGGGTGATGTTCGACAAGGCGGGGATCAACGTCGCGCCAATCGACGACACCATGATCATGAGCTTCGACCTCGATGCCGGGAAGAGTTTCGGCCACAGCCTCAGCGATCTTGCCAAGCTCCACTTCGACCATGAGTGCATGAGCTATAAATCCTTGTGCGGGGCG
>DATATH010000126.1:0-1742 GCA_036268895.1 Sphingomicrobium sp.
GGACGCCGCTACCGACCAACCTCAGGCAGGATGTCCCTTGCTCAGACTTTACCGTGTCGCCGGCGACGCAGCGGGCATCGGCGCCGTGCTCCCGCCCAACGTCATATGGGTCGATCTGTTGAACCCGACAGACGAAGAGAAGTCGTCGGTCGAGCGCGTCCTCGCGATCAAGATTCCTACCGAAGCGTCCTTGAACGAGATCGAGGCTTCCAGCCGCCTGATCTCGCGGCACGATCTGCTCTACCTGAGCTCCCCCGCCGTGCGGGTCGACCCGCAAGGGGAAGCGCATCTGACGCCCGTCGGCTTCATCATTGGCCCGCGGGTTCTGGTGACGATCCGTTTCGCGGCGTCGCCCATCTTCGACAGCGTCCGGGATCGCGTCCAGGCGAATGACGAACTCGAGAACGGGATGTGCGTGTTCGTCGCCTTGCTCGAAGCGATGGTCGATCGTGGAGCGGACGTGCTCGAGCACCTTGGTTCGACCAGCGACGTGCTGTCGCGTCGGATATTCAAGGGAGGCCTCGTCCGCTCGAAACGCCCCGTTCGGTCCAGCCGAAGGATGCGCGAAGCGCTGGAGGAAATCGGCATGATGGCCGATACGTTGGCCCGCGCCCGCGACGTTCTCCTCGGCGTGCAAAGGATCGGATCGTTCGCCGGCGACGTCCGGAGCGAGTGGATCAGCCAGTCTTCGAAGAAACGGCTCGAGTCCGTCCACAAGGACGTCGCGTCGCTGAGCGATTACGAAAGCCGCCTGTCGGACAAGATTCAACTGCTGCTCGACGCCACGCTCGGCTTCATCAACATCCAGCAGAACGATCTCTTCAAGATTCTGACGATCGTGTCGGTGGTCGGCGTTCCACCGACCCTTCTCGCCGGGATCTGGGGCATGAACTTCAAGAACATGCCCGAGCTGAATTGGACTCTGGGCTATCCGCTCGCATGGCTGGCGATCATCGCCAGCGGCCTCCTCCCGCTGCTCTGGTTCAAGCGACGCGGCTGGTTCGATTAAGTATGCGGCAAAGATTTTCACGCACGGGATCAGCGCGTCGCAGGCAAAAAAAGGGCCGCTTGCGCGGCCCAAAGTGATTGTCCTTTTTTCGTTACGCGTTACCGCGGCGTCTTGGGGACGCCGGCGCGTCGTCACTCAGTCCCGGTCCCAGTGGTGATAGTCGTGCCGCCAATAGTGGTGATGGTAATACGGCCGATAGTCATACCGATGATGCCACCGCGGCCCCACACCAAATTCGATGCCCGGCCCCTCGACATTGACGCCCTGCGCCATACTCGGCGCGGCCGTCCCAATCGCCATCGCGCCCACGAAGGCGAGGGTGGCCAAGGTCTTCGGAATAAACGTTCGCATGGTTCACCTCTCAGGCTTGTTGCGCGTCTTCTCCACGCCGCCGCATGCGACGGGATGTACGGAGATAACGTGGACGCCATGCCGGCGGTTCGGCCGGAACCAGGAACCGGATTGAAGATGAATTGAAGAGATTTGACGGAACTATCTGATGTTTCTATCGGATCAATGCATCGGCCTACTAAGCGAGCCCGCTCATATCTGTGGGCTCAATGGCACGCCCCAGACGCATCAGAGAGCGAGGCGGTTGGAGCGGGTGAAGGGAATCGAACCCTCGTCATCAGCTTGGAAGGCTGTTGCTCTACCATTGAGCTACACCCGCATAACCATCAGATATAACTAGATTAAATTGGCTCGCGTCGTTTGGCGCTTTCCGATTTTTGTT
>DATATH010000127.1:0-1921 GCA_036268895.1 Sphingomicrobium sp.
GCCCCTCACAATTTCTTGCGGGAAAGCAGAAACGGCGTTAAGCTCGCCCCATGATTGATTCCGCCCCTCCGGAGCCCCAAAACGCTCGTGCCGGTGCCCGCCCGGGCGGCTTCATTGGCCAGAGGGCGCGTGAAATTTTTCTCGGGTAACTCCCAAGCTGTCGGCTAGGGGGCGAGAGCGAGCATGACGTGGTGGTCGGGAGCTGCGATGATTTGGAGGATATTGCAGGCGTGTTTTTGGGCGGTTGAGAGGACGGATCGAAGGATTGCGAAGATTTGAGCGCCTTCGAGGGTTCGAAACGAGCCTGAGATTTTCATTTTGACCTTCATCATCCTGAGGTCCTGTTCGGCCAGGTTGTTGGTGAAGGGCACGTCGAAGTCGGTGAGAAAACGCAAGGTTTCGGTTTGGAAGGTTTTCAGCCTTTGCAGCAGGTTATAGCCGGGCCGATGCTTCGTGCGCCCGCGCGTGTTGGCTTTTGTCGTCAGTTTGGGCAATTCGCGATGGAAGGCAAGGCCGAGCCGGACCGCCGCCCAATAGCGATCGAGGAAGGCCTTGAGTTCATCGGGCGCGAGCGCCGCCGCGCCCGCCTGGCGGGCTTTGTTCACTGCAAGGTTGGCCGCAAGCAGCACGTCGCGCATGAGTTCGGCCCAGGGCTCGTGATCGAACTCAATCAGGCCCTTGAGTTCGCGCAGGATATGGGCGTTGCAGAAAGCGTGATCGACCGTGTCGAGCCGGCGATAAGGCAGGAAGTGGTCGTGCACGACGACGCCTCCTTGCAAATCTTCCGGGATGGCGCCGCGTTTTTCATCCGCGCGATAGAAGGTGAAGGTCGGGCTCGAGGCCGTGTGCAGCCAGTGTAGCGAGCCTGCGATGCGAAACCCGGTTTCGTCGAGATGGCGAACCTTCGCCTCGGCCACGCGGGCGCCGATGTGCTGGTAGACTTGCCGCAGCTCCTGCGCCTTCTTTCCCACCCAGGCGACGATGCTGGCCGAGCAGATCAGCGGCGCGCCGAAGAGGTCGCTCAGCGCCTGCGCGGCCCGATCCTCGGGGATGAGTTGCTGGACATTGAGATAGATCGCCGCGGCCCTGAGGCGCTCGCCATACTGGGTCGGCGACGCCACGCCGTCGGGAAACGCCGCTTTCGTCTCGCCGCGGCAATGGGCGCAACGATAGATCGTGGCCTGATGTTCCGTGACCATGAGCAGACGCTCGGCAAGGTCAAACACCTGGCGCTTGTCGATCCCAATCGCCGACTTCCGATCGAGAGGCGAACCGCAATGGCGGCAGGCGCACGCCGTGTGCCCAATCACGCAATCCGGATCGCCGACTTGCCGCAGCGTACTCCCCTTGTGGCCCTTCTGTCCGCCGCTCGCCTTGCCGGAACGGCCGCGCAGGCTGCCGGCGACCCGAGGCTTCTTTTTCAACCCGTCGCTCGAAGGGGGCTTGGAACTGTTCGAGCTATCCCGCCCCAATTGCCGGCGAAGGTCCGCCACTTCAGCCTGAAGCGCCGCGATCTGGCGTTTCAGCGAGGCGATCAAGTCCTCGACTTCGGCAGGAAGAGCCATCCTCCCGTTGATTCAGATTCGCAGCCCGCCGTCTCGAAAGATCAACTGAACAAAACCCCTTTCAAGCCAGATGTGACATTTTCGACTCACCCCGGCTTGGGAGTTACACAGTTGCGCAAAAGAGCAGTCAACCTATTGAGATAATTGGGGCGCGTAAACTTATGCGCTGGGGTTGCGAGCGCCCTACCGCGAGCAGCCGACGAGCTCCTTTTCCTCGATGGCGAACACCTTGCCCGTCTCGATTCGCAGTCCCTTCACCGTGCACTGGCGTCCATCGGCGAGCTTGAGTCGCACGTCGTAGGCGCCAGTCGCCACCCCCTTGATTTTTAGCCGCTCGTCGTGATCGACCGTGCCGT
>DATATH010000128.1:0-2699 GCA_036268895.1 Sphingomicrobium sp.
GGTGTGATCGGCAGGCGAATCGACGGTTTCGTCGCCCCGGCATGGCTCTATGGCGAAGGCGCCCGAGCCGCGCTCGCCGCATGTGGAATCCCGATTGCAGAAGACCATCTGAGCGTCTGGTCACCGTCGACAGGAGCGAGGCTCGCGAGCGGGCCGGTGATCACCTGGGCAAGCCGCACGCGGCTTCGTCTTGCATCGTCGCTACTTGCAGCCGCGGCGCTACGCCGCGCACCCATCGAGGTCCTTCGTATCGGAGTGCATCCGCCCGATTGCAGGCATCCATCTTTGGTCCAAAGCATCGACCGGACATTCAGAAAGGTCGCGCGAAGCCGCCGCGTGGCGCGATATGGCGACCTCCTCGTCCGCTAGAAGCAAAAGTATGGGAGGGGAGGCAGGCCCGCGCGAGCCATCGCGAACCGCCCGACTTGCTTGAACCGAGAATTCCAGAGCCATCCGGCAAGGCCCTCGCCCGCAATCAGCGGCGGCGCGACTTCCAATATTGAAACGCTTCGCCAGCCTCGAGCGGCTTGGCGAAATAGAAACCCTGACCCGACGCGCATCCAAGTGTCGCGAGCGTGGTCGCAAGCTCGACAGTTTCGATCCCTTCGGCGGTTGTCGACATGCCTAGAGCCTCGGCAAGGCTGAGCACGGCTCGAACGATTGCAACCGCATCAGGATCAACCATCATTCCCGAGACGAAGCTCTTGTCGATCTTGAGAACGTCGATCGGCAGTCGCTGCAGGTAGGCAAGGCTCGAATAGCCGGTGCCGAAATCATCCATTGCGACGGTCGCGTCGAGCGCCTTTAGAGCGTCGAACACCCTCGTGGCCCGTACCGGGTCCTGAACGATCGCGCTTTCGGTCAGCTCGAGGGTCAGGCGATCGCCGGTCAGTCCGCTGGACTTGAGGGCGCTCGCGACGACGGCGGCAATATCGTCGCGAGCGACCTGAATCGCGGAAAGATTGACGCCTACGTAGAGCGGAAGTTTCTCGCCGGACATGCGGTCCCAGTCGGCAAGCGTCTGAGTTGCCGTATCCATCGCCCAGCGGCCAAGCTGCAGGATAAGGCCAGATTCCTCGGCCACCGGAATGAATTCGGTGGGACTGATCTCGCCCCGGTCCTCATGGGTCCAGCGAGCGAGTGCCTCGAAGCCCGCAACCTCGCCGCTCTTCAGGTTGATCAGCGGCTGGTAGAAGAGCTTCAGCTGGTCCTTGTCGAGCGCGCGGCGCAGTTCCGTCTCGATAGAGAAGCGGCGGCGCGCCTCCGTCGCCTGCTTCGGCTCATAGACTTGTGGTTTGCCGGCAATCTTCGCCTGCTTGACCGCGAATTGAGCATTTCGGAAGAGCTCTTCAGGCTCTTGGCCGGCGTTCATGAGAGAAACGCCGATCGCGCATTCGACGCGAATCTCGAGCTCCGAGAGCTTGAAAGGCGCAGCCATGACCGACTTGATCCTCTCAGCCGCCTTCAACGCGTCTTCGACACCGCGGCGTAGCGAGACCAAAACGCCGAATTCGTTGCCTCCGGTTCGTGCCAGCACGTCGCCGGCTCGAAGCGCGAGGATCAGCCGGCGGGCGAAAGTGATCAGCAGCTCGTCGCCGGCAAGACTACCCATCGATTCGTTGATCCGGGAAAAGCGCAGCATGTCGACCACAAGCACGGCATGCTCGAGGTCGCGCGCGACCTTGTCGCCGGCGCTTTCGATGGCTTCGGTGAAAGCGAGGCGGTTGGGTAGGCCGGTGAGACTGTCCCGGAGCATCTCGGCGCGAAGCGTGCGCTCGGCCTGCAGCTCAACGGTTCGGTCGACGACGCTGAGGAGGCAGCGACCGTCCGATCCATTTCTCCTCGGCAAGGGGGCAAGCTTGATTCGATAGAATTGCGCCGAGACGCCGTCCCCGTCGGTGAAGTCGAGCTCGCCGGCAGGATCTTTTCCGTCGAAGAAGTCCCGCAGGAGGTCCGCTATTGGACCGCTCTTGAGGCAATGAGCGTCGTTCCAGTCGAGCGCGTTGCAATTCGATCGCTCAACCAGGTCGATGAATCGACTGTTGTTGGCAGCGACCTCAAAGGAACCATCCTGGCCGCGTTCGAGCACTGCAGCAGCGATTGGCAGCGCGTCGAGCAAGCCGGCATCGTCCGCAGCGAGATGCGGTCTGACACTCATCTTGTCCGCCCGACAGCGCCGCTCGGCAGTCGTCGACCGGGTTGCTGCAGCCGGCATGTCGGTTTCTATGCGGCAGAGGAGTTAATTCGGAGTTATTTTGGCCCGCCAAGGAGCTGGAAAGAAGGTGGCAGGCCGATTGAGGACTTTGACCTTCAACTATCCCCACGGTCCTACTGGCCCCTCGCGAGACTTAGACTTTGGCGGATCGCGCTGACACTGAGGGGCATTCGCCAGCGATACGCTGAACGAGAACGATTCACGAACACGGATCAGTTAGGTCCGTCTAACTGGCTCAATAAAGTGCAATGAAATCATACAGCAGATCGCAAAATTCTGCCTCGGTCAGTTGCTTTCCAAGGGCCATCAGGAAGAGGCGGCCGAGGCGATAATCGTTGGGCATATGCAGCCAAGCGCCGTTGAGGGCGAGGAACTCGATCATGGCGACCGCGCCAGTTCGTTTGTTGCCGTCCACAAAGCCGTGGTTTTCAGCGATTCCGATGCCCAAACGAACGGCGAGCCGTCGTTCACAGAAGCGAATTGG
>DATATH010000129.1:0-18837 GCA_036268895.1 Sphingomicrobium sp.
GCCGACGGCGGGATCCGCACCAGCGGCGACATCGCCAAGGCGCTCGCCGCCGGTGCGTCGGCGGTGATGGTGGGCTCGCTTCTCGCCGGCACCGAGGAAGCCCCGGGCGAGATTTTCCTCTACCAGGGCCGCTCGTACAAATCGTACCGTGGCATGGGCTCGGTTGGGGCAATGGCACGCGGGTCGGCCGACCGTTACTTCCAGCAGGACATCAAGGATCACCTGAAGTTGGTGCCCGAGGGGATCGAAGGGCAGGTGCCTTTCAAGGGCGCGGTGCGCGAGATCATCCACCAGCTGGTCGGCGGCGTGAAGGCTGCGATGGGCTATACCGGCGCGCAGACCGTTGCTGAACTTCAGAAGCGCGCGAGGTTCGTGAGGATCACCAATGCCGGCCTGTCGGAGAGCCACGTGCACGACGTCACGATCACGCGCGAGGCGCCCAATTATCCGACACGCTAGGCGATGACCCCGGCCGCACGCCTCCAAGCGGCTGCCGAAATCCTCGACGAGGTCATTGCCTCGGCACGCGACGACGGGCCTCCGGCGGACGCGATCGTCACCCGCTATTTCAAACACAGGCGCTACGCGGGATCGAAGGATCGCCGGGCAGTTCGCGAGCTTGCGTTCCGGGCGATCCGGCGCGCGGCCGAACGGCCAAAGAGCGGACGCGCCGCGATAGTGGGCCTCGCCCGAGAGGATCCTGATCTGCTGGATCTCTTCGGGCAACCACGCGGGCCGGAGCCGCTCGAGCCTGATGAGCCAGCCACTCCAGCTGGCCTGGTACCCGGCTGGCTCGCCGGGGAGATCTCCGGACTGGTGAGCTGCGAAGAATGGCCAGCGCTCCTCGAACGTGCCGCGCTCGATGTCAGGGTCAATGCCGCGAAAGCTTCTCGCGACGAAGTCCTGGACGAGTTTCCGGAAGGAATGCCGACGCCGATCAGTCCCTGGGGCATACGCCTCCCGCCCGATAGCCGGGTCGATGATCATCTGGCCTTTCGCGAGGGACTGATCGAGGTCCAGGACGAAGGCAGTCAGCTGATCGCGCTTGCCTGCGACGTTGCGGACGGCGAAGTGATCGTCGATCTTTGCGCCGGGGCTGGAGGAAAGTCCCTGGCGCTTGCATCAGCCGCACCAGGTGCGGACATCCTTGCAACCGACAGCAATCGTTCGCGACTCTCGAAACTTGCGCCGCGCGCGAAAAGGGCAGGAGCGGCAATCGAAACAAGGCTTCTCAATCCGCCCAACGAATTGGAAGAGCTCGCCGAATGGAGGGCTAACGCCGACCTCGTTCTCATTGACGCACCCTGCAGCGGCAGCGGTACCTGGCGGCGCAACCCGGAGGGACGCTGGCGCCTCACACCCGATCGCCTCGATCGTGTGATCGCCGTCCAGACGCGGCTTGTGGAGATCGGAGCGGAACTTGTGCGGCCGGGTGGCCGGCTCGTTTATGCAGTCTGTTCGCTCCTGTCCCGCGAAGGGCCAGGCCAGATCCAGCACTTCCGCGAGCGCCATTCATCGTGGATTAGTGAGGATATGGCCATTGTATCTGGCCGTTCAGAGGGCGCCGGGCGGCTGTTGACCCCGGCGCGCGATCGTACCGACGGCTTTTTCGTCGCGCGACTCCGCCGTCCATGCTAGGCGGAACGTTCGAGAAGTGGAGAGTTTGATGCAGTCTTTTTCTCGTCTTGTGCTCGCCGGCATTGCCGCACTCGCGCTTGCAGCGCCGGTCGCGGGCCAGCGTCCCGACGACCAGATCCAGCCGAAATCGGTCGAGCTCATGCACCAGGGCCAGACGCTTATGGCTTCAGGCAAGCTGGAGGATGCCGAGAACGCGCTCGAGACCGCGCTGGCAGTCGATCCCCGCAACCGCTGGGCTTATGTCGACCTCGCGCGCGTTGCTGAAATGCAGCATCTGTTCGGCAAGGCCGTCCGAATGACGGACAAGGCACTTCTCATTGAGCCCAACGATCCCGAGACCATCGCCGTCCAGGGAGAGGCAATGGTCGAAATGGGCGCGACCGCCCGGGCCCAGGAGAACCTCCAGAAATTGCAGACGATCTGCGGTTCGAAAGGCTGCCCGCAGGTCTCGCAGCTGTCCGCGGCAATCACCCGCGGTCCGACCGTGGCTTCCGCCAAAGCTCCCGAGAGCCCGAAGAAAGACTAGCTCAAAGCTCGCGCAAGCCCGACCCACTCGTCGCGGCCGAGGGTTTCGGCGCGGCGTTCGAGGTCGATATCTAGAGCGCTCGCTGCTTCGAGCGCCCCGGCGACCTGCCTCAGGCTCGAACGGAGCATCTTGCGCCGCTGACCGAAGGCGGCCTGGGTGAGCCGCTCGATGATCCGCGGGTTGACCCCTTCAGGAGCAGCCACCGGCACGATGTGGACGACTGCAGAAGTGACTTTTGGCGGCGGCACGAAGGCTGATCGATTGACCGACATCGCAATTCGAGGTTTCGAGCGCCACTGGGCGGCGACCGAAAGGCGCCCGTATGATTCGCTTCCGGGCTGGGCGACGATCCGTTCGGCGACCTCCTTCTGGAACATGAGCGTCAGCGAACGCCACCACGGCGGCCAATCGCCCGACAGCCATTTCAATAGAAGCGCGGTCCCGACGTTGTAGGGAAGGTTGGCGACGACATGCGTCCCGTCGCCAGTGAGCTCTCGCTCGTCGACGTGAAGCGCATCGGCCTTCAGGAGCCGAAGTCTGCCGGGAAACTCTTGCCGGAGTTCCTCGAGCGCCGGCAGGCAGCGCCGATCTTGCTCGACCGCGGTAACGAGGGCACCGCCATCAAGGAGCGCACGTGTGAGACCTCCGGGCCCTGGGCCGACTTCGTAGACACGCTGCCCGTAAAGATCGCCCGGAATCGCCGCGATCCGCGCCAGCAACTGGCGATCGAGGATGAAATTCTGTCCAAGTGACTTGCTTGCGCTGAGGCCGTGCCGTGCAATGACCTCGCGGAGCGGCTCCGGCTTGCCGGTCAAAGGCGGTCGGCGCGGTACATCGCGCTCGCCGCAGCCATCCTGATTGCAGCGGCCATCGGCCTTGGATCGGCCCTGTCCCTCCCGGCGATATCGAATGCAGTGCCATGGTCCGGCGCGGTACGAACGATCGGAAGACCGAGGGTCACATTGACCGCGTCCTCGAAATGGAGCGCCTTGATCGGGATCAGCGCCTGGTCGTGGTACATGCAAAGCGCGGCGTCGTAATTGGCGCGGGCACTTTCATGAAACATCGAGTCGGCCGGATATGGTCCGCTCACCCGCCAGCCCTCGGCGGCGAGCGCTGCGATCGCGGGGGCGATGATCTCGATCTCCTCCTTGCCAAGCTGGCCGCCTTCGCCCGCATGAGGGTTGAGACCCGACACCGCAAGTCTCGGCTCCGGGATTCCGAAATTTCGCTGCAGTCCCCGGATTGCCGCACGACCGCGCGATTCGATGAGGGCGCTCGTCAGATGTTCCGGCACCTGAGAGAGGGGCAGATGGGTCGTGACCGGTACCGTTCGAAGCGTCGGGCCGGCGAGCATCATCACGACGTTCGCCGCTGCGACCCCGCAACGTTCGGCGACGAACTCCGTCTGGCCTGGATGCTGGAAGCCTATGGAGTAGAGCTGTTCTTTCGCGACCGGGCCCGTGATGACTGCAGCAGCCGAGCCCGAGCGAGCGAGCCCCACTGCAATCTCCAGCGAATCGAGCGAACAATGGGCGCCAGCAACGCTTGGATGACCCGGCATGTCGGGGTGCGGCGCATTGAGCTGAATAAGCGGAAGTCCGACATCGAATGCAGAATCGGCCTGGAGAGGATCGTCGATCAGCTCGATCGGACCATCCCAGACTGCAGCGACGGATCGCGGGTCGCCGATCGCAACGAACGGCGGCAAGCGGAACTCGTCACGGAAGTCCCAGCATTTTGCGATCACTTCGGGGCCGATGCCGGCGGGATCTCCGAGCGAAACCGCAAGCGGGCTAGGCGGCACTGCCGACATCAATGCCGCCCTTATCGGAAATATTCGATCAGCGGAATTCGATCACCGCGTCGCGCCGAAGGTCCGCAAGATATCGCCGTGCGCGCATGTTCACCCGCTCTTCGTTGAGCTGGCTGTAGATGTCGTCATAAGTCGGCGTGTTCGCATCCGCTTCGTCCCGGCCGCAGATGACCAGAACACGAACACCCTCCTCGAGCGAACCGAACGGCTGGGTAGCCTGGCCGACCTGCATCGGCAGCATCATCTGCTGAAGAGTGACTGGCAGGTCGCGCAGCTTCACCTGGTCGCTCGTCACGACTTCTCCGTGGAAATCGCCCGCGATCTTCTCAGCACCGCCGCATCCGCCGATATTCTTGGCGGCATCAGAAAAGCGGGCGACGATCGGTTCCGCCACCTCCCGGCTCGTGCCCTTCGGGAAGGTGATCGACACCTGCTTGAGGCTGAGAATCGCGTCTCGCGGATCCGGCGTGCCGGTCTTGCGCGTATCCTGGACGGCGATGATCGAAACTCCGCCTTGAACCGGGATGGGTTCGCTGATCGTTCCTGGACCCATCTGCCTGAGGGCAGCGGCGAGCGGCGCCGGGAGCTGCTCGGGACGGACCCACCCAAGGTCTCCACCGACGGCGGCGGTCGAAGCTTCGGAATATTGCCGGGCATAGCCTGCGAATGAGGCACCGTTCTTGAGCTGCGCCAGGATCTTGGTCGCGCTTTGGAGCGTCTGCTCCTGCGTGTAGGGCGTCGAGGTGAGGAAGATCTCCCCGACCCGATATTCCTCGGTGCCCTTTGACGCGTTCAGCTTCTGGAGGATTGACTTCACTTCGTCGTCACCGACGCTGACCCCGCTCTCGATCTTGTCGCGCTGGAGGCGTGACCAGGCGATTTCGCCTTGGATCTGGCGCCGAAGCGATTCGATCGATGAGCCGTGGTTCTGCAGATAATCGCCCAGCTGCTGCGGCGACTGCTTCACTCCCGATGCGACACGCTCGACCGTCCGGTCGATGTCCCCCTTCTTGATCTCGATCTTGTCGGTTTTGGCCGCCTGGATCTGTAGCGTCTCGTCGATCAGGTTCCTCAGCACCTGCTGGCGAAGCGCATC
The DNA here is from genome assembly GCA_036268895.1 of Sphingomicrobium sp. Taxonomy (GTDB): domain Bacteria; phylum Pseudomonadota; class Alphaproteobacteria; order Sphingomonadales; family Sphingomonadaceae; genus Sphingomicrobium. The sequence goes on from DATATH010000129.1 coordinate 5,077, forward strand.
GACCTGGTCGGCGGGAATCTCGTTGCCGTTGGCGATGGCCAGGAGCGCAAGCCGCTGGTCGACGTCGGTCTGAGTGATGACATCGCCGTTGATGATCGCAGTGGCCTTGATCACGGGCGGCATGCCCGTACCGAACACTTCCGGGTTTTCCGGCAGGTGAAGCGATTGGCTACTGTTGATCGGCGGCAAATTCTGCTCGTCGGCCTGCTGGGCGACGGCGGCGGTCGCAACACCGACGAGGATGGCTGCACCAGCGCACAAAGCGCGCGTGGAATTCAGTCGGAAAGCTCGTGCCACGATTTTCAAAATTCCCTTGATTTCCAGCCTGCTGCTGAGTCTGCCGTTTATCCAGGCCCGCTGAACGCAGCCTTAGCGGCCAATTCCCTTCAATGCCAAGTGAACTCCGATCGTGTTCCCAGCGACGAAGGTGCCAATGCGCTCATAGTCCCGCTTCCATGTAAGTCCAATCTGCAGGCAATCATCCTCATACTGGATGCCGAGGCGGTCTCGGACCGGCTGCCATCCGTCGGCGAGCGAGAGTGGGTCCTCGCTGCTGTTGGTCAGATCGACCACGGCCGCCCCGAAGATCGACCAGTAGCGATTGAACAGGATGCGCCCTGCAACCTGGATCTCCTCGACGTCCCGCAGGTCTTCGATCGTCGGATCGACGTTTCGGTTGAGCTTCAGATAGCCGACCTGCGCGTAGGTCTGGGTGGTTCCGACGGTGAGGTCGACTTCATTGCGCCGGACTGCGAAACTGCTCTTGTCGATGCGGTAGCGGTGCGTGAGCTCGAGCAGACGCCCGTAGCGGATGCTCGTTCGCCCAACTATGTCCGAGGCCCGGTCGGTGAGGCCGGTCCCTTGCGGAAAGATGTCCGCTCTGTCGACGAGCCGATAGCTCTGGCCGATCGTGCTTTCGATCGAGAGGTTGGGCCGATCCAGCGACCAGTCGAGGCCATAAGTGATCCGCGACGCGTCTTCCCACCGGTCGTATCCTGGGAAGCGATTGAGCGCGAACAGGTTGCTGTCCTCAAGATCGATCGAACGCGCGTCCTCGTTCGGTATGTCGAGGTTGGGTGTTCGCGGAGTGAGCACCAGCTGAATTCTCGGAACGAGCCGCTGGACGCCGCCAAAGAGCGGACCGATGAACGGCCATTGGACATCTGCCGCAAGCGCACCGATCGCGCGCGTGTGCCAGCCGTTCGTACCGCTGTAGATCGCGACGGTCGTGCTTTCGGCGTCGTCCGTGTGGTAGACGTCGCCTCGCGCATAAGCGGTGAGCGTGAGCTCCTGTCCCCAGGGAGTTATCCGCCTGAGATCCCATTCTGCGCTCGCGAAAGCCCGCTGGGTGTCCTGTCCTTCGATCCTGATGATAGACAGGCTGTTGCCCTGGATCTGAAGCGTTCCGCCAAAAACATCTTCCTTCCGGAATCGCGCGTCGATCGCCGGCAGAACAATCGGGATCTGCTTCTGATTTTCCCCGGCGCGCAATCCTTCGAACGCCCAGCCGGCAATCGATATGTACGAATCGGGACTGATCCGCTCCGCCTTCACGACGTTGCGCAGCTGGTCGTCGTTGGTGATGTCGTACCTTCTGGTCAGCGTCCTGTCGGTCGCGACCCGCAAGGACGTGGTGATGCTCCAGAGGGGGTCGAGCTGCGCCTTGCCGTTCGCTTCGAAATAGCCGCGGAAACCCTTTCGCGTGGACGTAACGTTGGGATCGATGCTCTCGATCGTGCCGTAGGTCAGGAAACCGCCAAGCTGGAATGCGCCCCATTGGTCGAGTTGGCGATAATCCGCCTCCAGCGCCGGGAGCACTCCCGTGTAGAGATGAGGTGTTACGGTGAGATCGCGATTGGGCCCGATCTGCCAGTGATAGGGCTCGGCAATCTCGAACCCCTTTACGCTCGAAATGCTGAAATCCGGAGCGAGCCACCCGGTTGCGCCTTCGTTCCCCGTCGATACGTTGAAAATCGGGAGAAGCGGCATCGTGACGCCGAAGATCTTCAGGCGGCCACCGACAAATTTCACCCTGTTCGTCGAAGGATCATCGATCACTCGAACCGCTGTGATCGACCAGCTCGGCTGCTTCGGACAGCCGCTGTCGGAGGTCACCGGACAGGGTGAATAGACCGCGTTCTCGAGCGTGGTGATGTTTCCTGCGCGCGACCCCCGCGTCGCGGCGATGCGCGCTCCGTCTTCGAGGACTACGAGGAGGTTTTCGACCGTGCCATCCTGGAGCGCGTCGGTGAGCTTGACCGTGTCGCCGATCAGCTTGTCACCCTCCGGGGTGAGGAGGACGACGTTGCCCTGAGCAAAGACCTGACCGCTCTTGCGATCCCAGGTAATCTTGTCGGCGGCTATGTAATTGCCATCACGTTTCATTCGGACTTCGCCCGACGCCGTCACGACGTCGGCTCCGCTGTCATAGCTCACCTGGTCGGCGCTGAACTCAATGACCTGATCTTGTGGAGCAGTGGCAGGCGAGGGCGCGGTGACCTGCGCCTGCGCACCTGCGGCTACCGCCATCAGCATCGGGAGAGCCGACCACCAGACAAATCTTGCCGCCAACGCCGTCTCGTCCGCCCGATCGAATGCTGCTGCCCTGGAAGGCCTATCGCACCTCTCTAGCGGAACGACAATCGGCCTAAGCAGTGAGGGCCGCTACTTTGCCAAGGTTTGACTTGCATCCTAAAGGCAGCGCGAACGTTCGCCTTTCAGGGAAAGCTGCAGATGAAAATTCGCTTCGCCGACAGCCGGCACTCGGGGGACTATGCGCTGGTGCTGCCGGTAGCCGGCAAGGACCGAAGGAGCATCGCATCTCTCGGTCCTGCCCAGCAGAGCATCGCTGCCGCACTTGATCGCCAGCGGTTCGAGGGCGAAGCATCGAGCGCCTCGGAGCATTTCATCGATGAGAACGGAACGGTCAGGCGCGTCCTCATCATCGGCACCGGCAATGGCGGAAACCTCGAGCAAGCCGCTGAGAAACTCGGCGGAACGGCGGTTGCGCGACTTCAAACGTCAGGTGAGAAAAAGGGGGTCATCGACGTCAGCGCCCTTGGTTACGACGCCGATACCGCGGCCCGTGTCGGGCTCGCTGCAGCACTTCGCTCGTGGCGCTACGACCGTTATCGCACCAAGCTCAAAGACAATCAGAAACCCACGCTCGAGGAGATCACCATCGTCGGCGCGGAAGGTGCCGAGGCTCGCTACAAGTCGCGCTGGGCACCCGTGGTCGAAGGAGTCTCGCTCACTCGCGAACTCGTCACCGAGCCGGCGAACATCATCTACCCGGAAAGCTTCGTCGAGCGCGTCCAAAGATCGCTCGAGGGATCGGGAGTCGAAATCGAAGTCCTCAACCGTCCCCAGATGGAAAAGCTCGGCATGGGCGCGCTGCTGGGAGTCGCACAGGGCTCCGCTCGCGAAGCCCGGCTTCTGATCCTCAAATGGAACGGCGGCGAGGGCGAGCCCACAGCCTTCGTCGGCAAAGGGGTGACCTTCGATACCGGTGGAATCTCGATCAAGCCCGCCGCCGGCATGGAAGCGATGAAGTGGGATATGGGCGGCGCCGGTGCGGTTTCCGGCGCTCTCAAGGCGCTCGCATTGCGAAAGGCAAAGGCAAATATCGTCGGTATCTGCGGGCTCGTCGAGAACATGCCTGGAGGAAATGCGCAGCGGCCAGGCGATGTGGTCACCACGATGTCGGGGCAGACGGTCGAAGTCATCAACACCGACGCCGAGGGACGGCTCGTGCTTGCCGATGCGGTCACCTACGTGCAGCGCAATTTCAAGCCTTCAACGATCATCGACCTCGCGACCTTGACGGGAGCGATCCTCGTCAGCCTCGGACATGAGTGGGCGGGCCTGTTCTCGAACAACGAGGAGCTCGCATCCTCCCTCCTGAAGGCCGCTGACGAATCAGGCGACAAGCTTTGGCGGATGCCGCTCGCGGAGCCGTTCGACCGGCTAATCGATTCGCCCATCGCGGACATGAAGAATGTCGGGCCGCGCGAGGGAGGCTCCATTACAGCGGCCCAGTTCATCCAGCGCTTCATGGAGAGCGGCGTCAGATGGGCGCACGTCGATATGGCCGGCAAGGCCTGGTCGGACAAGGCGAGCTCGACTTACGAGAAAGGCGCGACGGGCTTTGGTGTGCGACTTCTCGACCAATATGTCGCGGACGTGCTCGAAGCCTGAATCCGGACAGTCGTGCAGGTCGATTTCTACCAGCTCGCCGGAACTCCGCCGGAGCGGGTCATCACGAGCCTCGCCGAGAAGCTGCTCGCGAGCAATGGGCGGTTGATAATAATTGCCGAGGACGAGAATTTCCTAGCCAGGCTCGATCGCATGCTGTGGGACCAGGGTTCGGCGAGCTTCCTTCCCCACGGACTTGCAGGCGGGGCGGACGATGCCCGGCAGCCGATCCTCCTCTCGACGAGCCCGGACGCTCCGAATGTCGCCCGCAACATGCTGATCGCTGACGGGGTCTGGCGTGATTCGGCGCTGTCGTACGACCGTGCTTTCTTTCTGTTCGGAGGCGCGATGATCGGGGCTGCGCGCGCTGCGTGGAAGTCGCTTGCAGGCAGGGACGGGGTCGAGCGGCGATATTGGGCGCAGGAGGAAGGAAAGTGGGTGAATAAGGGGTGAGACTTGCCGCCGCGGCCGACCGCCGCTAGGCGCCCCACCAATTCCAACCAACTCATTTTGAGGGAGACCGCCCGGTCATGGCCGTGACGCGCACCTTTTCGATCATCAAGCCCGACGCAACCCGACGCAACCTCACCGGTGCGATCACCAGGATGTTGGAGGAGGCGGGCCTGCGCGTCATTGCCTCGAGACGCATCCGAATGACCCGCGACCAGGCGGAAGGCTTCTATGCGGTTCACAAGGAGCGGCCGTTCTTCAACGACCTTTGCACCTTCATGACGTCAGGCCCCGTCGTCGTGCAGGCCCTCGAGGGCGAGGATGCCGTGAAGCGCAACCGCGAGGTCATGGGCGCGACCAACCCCGCTGACGCCGCCGAAGGCACCATCCGCAAGACTTACGCGGAATCGATCGAGGCCAATTCCGTCCACGGTTCGGATAGCGACGAGAACGCAAGGACCGAGATCGACTTCTTCTTCGAGCCCGAAGACATCGTCGGCTGAAGCTCATCAGGCCCAGGGCTGTGATACAGCCACGACGCGGTCAGCTGTCAGGCAAGGATCAGCGTCGCTCCCGCAACATAGGCCGGATGCGGTCGCCTGCGCGTTAGCCGGTCGTAGATGCCGATGCCAGCGATCAGCAGATCCGTCGGAAGGAAGAGCTCGACCGATCAGTTCGGTCGAGAAAAATGCCCGGATCACAGCATCGGGCTGAGGGTCGCGAGCAGGTTCTGCCAGAGTCGAAACACCAGTCCGTAACTATCGACATCTTCGACGGTGACCCGATCGCATTGTGCGAGATACTGGTCCTGCCTTGCCCGAAGCTCCCCAGCGAACGCGCGGTCGTCGAACAGGATGTTGTTTTCGAAATTCAGCTCGAAGCTTCGCCGATCGAGGTTGGCGCTTCCGATCAGCCCCACAGAGCGGTCGACGACCATCGTCTTGGCGTGGAGAAGTCCCGGGCGAAACTCGTAGATTTCCGCGCCCGCGTCGATCAGGTCCTTGTAATAGCTCCGGCTTGCTGCAGCGACGATCCAATTGTCGTTGCGCCTCGGGAACAGAATCAGGGTCCGTACCCCCCGCCGGGCTGCGGAGGTCAGCGCGAAGAGCAGTTGCTCGTCGGGGATGAAATAGGGAGTGGTGACGACGAGCTCCTCGCGCGCCGAGTGAATGAGTTCGGAAAAACAGGCCGGCATTGCGTCGAATTCTGCGGTCGGCCCGGTGCCGAGCACCTGAGCGACGATCACGCCATCGCCCCGGGCTCCCGGACCGGTCAGGAGACCGCTGATCTCCCCGCCGCCCTCTGCAATCCAGTCGGAGACGAAAAGATACTGGCATTGCTGCGCGACTGCGCCCTGCCAGCGGCTCATGACGTCGACCCAGGGAGCGTAACGGGCCTTGATCCGGAACTCCGGGTCCGCCGCATTCTGGCTGCCGCACCAGGCGATTCTATTGTCGACGACGAGCAGCTTTCTGTGATTGCGAAGATCGACTCGCCCGCGGATCGCGGTCCAGAGCGGATTGCCGACAGGGAGCGCCACCCGAACTTCGCAGCCGCTTTCCCGCATGTCCTGCCAATGGCCCGATCGGATCAGCTGGCGGGAGCCCAGAGCATCAGCCAGCAGGCGGACGTGAACGCCGCGTCCGGCCGCACGAACGAACGCATCTTTGAGCTTCAGGCCATTGTTGTCGGCAAGCCAGATGTAGAAGCAGCCGTGAACGGTCCCCTGTGCCAAATCCACGTCCGCGGCCATCGCGTCGATCGCCGCGTTGCTGTCGGGAGCAAGCCACGCGCTGTTGTTGCAGGTCGGGTCGAGCAGATTGACCGTTCGGGCAAGGGCGAAGGGAGCCCAGTGCGCGCCTCCGACTTTCTCGTCGGTGCATTCATAATTGCCCGCCGGACGAGGCAGGCGAGCGTTGATTTGCCGTCCGCGATTCCTTCGGCGAGCGCTGATTCGCGCTTCGCCAAGGAGGAGATAGAGAAGGACGCCGACAATCGGCAGAGCAAGGACGGCGATGATCCACGCGAGCCGGGAAGCCGGCTCACGATGCGGGCGCAGAAGAGCGCGCATGATTGTCCCTGCGTCGGCAAGAAAGACGACGCCCGAGCCGATCATCTGCCAGTTCAGAACCATTGCCCTTATGCCGCACATTGCGCGGCGGCTGTCCAGCTTCAGCCGCGGCTGAGGCCCAAGAGATGGAGCGAGCGGCCGCCGAACAGGCCACTCCCCTTCCACATGTAGCGCAGCGTATAGATGGAGGAGGCTCGGCGATCCTTGCCCAATTCGACGTAGCGCGCATCGATTCGGGCACGGACCGAGAAGGCGCGGTCCTTGGGCTCGTTCTCATGCCCCTTCAGGGCCAACTCGAGGTCGCTCGCGGCGAGCTCGCCGTCGCTTCCGACCTCGATTGATGACGCCCCCGGGAGGGTGACGCTCAGCGATTCGAGCGCGTGGCTCGACTCGAGCGGGCTGATTTCCAGACTTCGCCCATCGTCTTCCCTCTTTCCTCGAAGGGTGAGCGGGATGGGTTGCCGTTGCTCGACGAGGCGTGTCGACTTGCTCTCACCGTTGCTTTTCCAGCTGATCCAGACGCCGATCGCCGAAACGACCAGCGCTGCGAGCGCAATCATCTCGCCAAGCGTGATCCAGCGTCGGCGTCGCTGCGATTCGGTTTCATTCATCGGCCGCCAGCCTCCAGCAAGCGGCGAGGCGCCGCAAGCTCCCAGCTTTCGGCTATCCGGTCGGCGACATGCTCCCAGTCAACCTCGTCGCCGGCAACGTCGATGGAAACCCAGCTCGGAAGATAGGCGGGTCTCGAATAGGTCCCAGGTTCTGCCTCGAGCAGCATCGCCTGCTCGTCGATACTGCTGACCCGAACACAGACGACGACCTTGCCGTCGCCGTGATGGTTGATCCGGAACTGGGCGAACTGCTTTCCCGCGACGAAAAAGGTCGCCTGCCCGTGCGACACCCTCTCCTCGGTCTCGGGGAGCTCGAGCGAGGCGTCGCGGATCTTTTGCAGGGGATCAATCATCTCGATACGAACCAGTTGAGGACTTCAGGATATAATTGATGCTCCCTTGCGAGAATGCGCTGCTCCAGGGTTTGCGGCGTGTCGTCCGGCTCGATCGCGACTTCCGCCTGCCCGAGAACTTCTCCGGCATCGAGCACCTCGGTCACCAGATGGACAGAACAGCCGCTCATTTCATCGCCCGACTCCAGTGCCCGAACGTGGGTGTCGAGGCCTTTGTATTTCGGGAGAAGGGAAGGGTGGATGTTGACGATCCGCCCCGCCCAGCGCTCGACGAACCAGGGCGAGAGAATGCGCATGAAGCCTGCAAGGGCGATTGTGCCAGCCTCGTGCCGATCAACTGCGGCGGAGAGAATTCGATCATATTCCTCCTTCTCGAAGCCCTTGCTGTCGCCGGCCCAGGTCGGAAGTCCTCGCTCGTGAGCCCAGTCCAGTCCCGGTGCCTGCGGCTTGTTCGAGGCGACCAGCACGACCTCATAGTTGCTCGCTCGCTGGACGAGCGCGCGCATGTTGCTCCCGCGCCCCGAAATCAGGATGGCGACACGCTTGGGATCACGCATTGTGGGTGGCGGACCAGTCCTCGGCTGAACCCCAGCGGCCCTTGCTGCCGTGCACCGTGCAGCCGCGCTCTCCCTCATCAATCATGCCGATCTCGATCCCGTCTTCGTCCCCAAGCGCCATGCCGACGGTCTCGCGCTTGTCCGGTTGGATGATCAGCACCATCCCAATTCCGCAGTTGAATGTTCGAGCCATCTCCCGGGGCTCGATCTGCCCGCCGGCCTGAAGTTCGGCGAAGACCGGCGGAAGTTGCCAGGCGTCCGTATTCACGAAGGCATGGCAGCCATCGGGCAGAACTCGCGGAATATTCTCGAGAAGTCCGCCACCGGTAATGTGGGCCATTCCCTTGATGAGGCCGCGCTGGATCAGCGGAAGAAGCTCGCGGACGTAAATTCGCGTCGGCTCGAGAAGCAGCTGGCCCAAGCTTCGTCCGCCCTCGCCGGGCAGGCTTTCGTCGAGGTTCCAGCCTTTCTCAATGATGATGCGGCGAACGAGCGAAAAGCCGTTGCTGTGCACACCCGAGCTCGCGAGCCCGAGCAGAAGGTCGCCGGGCTGGATCGTCGCACCAGTCAGCACCTTGTTGCGCTCGACGGCGCCAACGCAGAAGCCGGCGAGATCATAGTCTCCAGGGGAGTAGATTCCGGGCATTTCAGCGGTTTCTCCGCCGATCAGGGCGCAAGCGGCCTCCCGGCAGCCTTGCGCAATCGACGCGACGACTGCACCCGCAACCTCGTTGTCGAGTTTTCCGGTCGCGTAATAATCGAGAAAGAAGAGCGGTTCTGCGCCCTGGACGATGAGATCGTTCGCGCACATTGCGACAAGATCGATACCGATGCCTTCGTGCCGGCCGGCTTCGATCGCGAGCTTCAGCTTCGTTCCGACTCCATCGTTCGCAGCTACCAGAAGAGGATCGCTATAGCCTGCAGCCTTCAGGTCGAAGAAGCCTCCGAACCCGCCGAGCTCGGCATTCGCGCCGGGCCGGGCCGTCGAACGGGCGAGAGGCCCAATCGCCTTTACCAGCTCGTTGCCGGCGTCAATGGAGACGCCGGCATCCGCATAAGTCAGGGGCTTTCGGCTCATTGCGGGCGGGCAGTAGAGATAAGCCGCTTGGATTTCCACGCCGTTGTCGCCAAAAGGCGGCGCGAATGCTGCGCCGTCGTCTCGTTGTCCCCCTCCTGGTCCTGCTCGCCACTCTCGGGATTGGTGCTGCCGTCTATGCGCAGCTCGAGAGCACCGATCGCGGCATCCTCCCGCTCGACACGTCGGACACCCTCGAGATCGGCCCTGTTCACGTCAACGTGACTGCCGCAGATTCGCAAACGGCCCGGCTGGGGGGATGGAGGCTTGCACAGAGGCAGGGATTCCGACTGCTCTGGGCGAAGATGCACAATGCGCCCGTCGGCGAAGCGCCGAACGTTCCCGATGGCACGCTCGATCAGATCGTGAGCTCGATCAATGTAGATCACGAAGAGATCGGCCCGCAGCGCTACATTGCCGATCTTCGGATCGAGTTCGACCGCAACCGCGCTGCCCCCTTCCTCGGAGTCGACGGGAGTGAGATTACCGAACATTCGGTGCCGATGCTGCTCATTCCAGTGACAGTGAACGCCGGAACGGAAACGAGCGTCGAGCTGCGCAATGCCTGGCAGCGGGCCTGGGCGCAGTTTCGAACGGCCCAGACACCGATCAGTTATGTGCGCGTCAGCGGAATGGGCACCGATCCTCTGCTTGTGAACGCCGGGCAGGTCACGAGGCCGGGCCGCGGATGGTGGCGCGCCTTGCTCGACATGTATGGTGCGCAAGACATTCTGATCGCCGAAGTCCAGCTCCAGCGCGCCTATCCCGGTGGACCAGCGCTCGCCAGGTTCATTGCTCGGCACGGGCCCGACAATGAAATCGTAGGTGGCTTCACTCTTACCGCGCCGAACAGCGAGGCGATCCCCGCAATGATGGCAAAGGGCGCTCAGCGCATAGACGCGATCTTTGCCCAGGCGCTGGCGGATGGTCGCCTCTCGCGTGACCCGTCGCTCAATACGCCGCCGCCGCCGGCGCAGGAAGCGCCGGCGCAGATGCCACCGCCCAAGCCCGCGAATCTCGTCAATGCATTTCAGATTCAGGTCACCGGCAAGGACGTGATCATCTACAATTTCGCGATGGCCCATTTGAGAACACTCCCGGGTGTCGAATCGGCCACTCCACAGCAGATCAACCCGGCAGGAACGAGCTACGTGCTCGTTGCCTATCGTGGCAGCATTGCCCAGCTCGCCGATGCACTGAGGGCACGGGGATGGGTCGCCGAATTCTCAGGAACAGTTGTTCGCGTTCGTTCCGGTTCGGACAAGCCGCCGCCAATTCCGCCGCGTCCTTCGCCTGCCCAGGCCGCGCCGGGCGGAACGCAACCAACAGCCAATCAAGTGGGCGCGGCCCAGTGAAGCAGGGGCCGGACCAGATCGCGCTCCCGCTCGACTGGCCCCACAACGAAGGCGATGCCCGGTTGATCGTCTCCGACGCCAACCGCGAGGCTTTCGAGCATTTTCGCAAGTGGAGCATGTGGCCCGTTAAGGCCACGATCCTGACCGGACCAAGGCGCTCGGGACGGACGTTGCTCGCTCGAAGCTTCGTCGAGCGAGTCGGCGGCCGCCTGTTCGATGAGGCGGAGCGGCGCGACGAGGAGGAGCTGTTTCACGCCTGGAACCACGCGCAGGACACGGGGCGGCCGCTGATCATGGTCTCCGACGAGGTGCTTCCCGCCTGGTCGCCGGCATTGCCCGACCTCAAGACCCGGCTTGCGGTCACGCCCGTCATCAGGATCGGCCATCCCGACGACGCCTTGTTCGCAGCGCTCATCCAGCTCCACTTCGCCGATCGAGGGCTGCACATTCCGACCGACGCTCTTCGCTTCATGAGCGAGCGACTGCACCGGGATTATTGGACGGCTGAGCGCGCGGTCGAAGCAGTCGACCGATTCGCGATCGCCGAACGAGCCCGCCTTTCGCTGCCGACGGTGCGGCGTGCCCTGGCCGAAGCGAAAATGATTGGCGAAGTGGCCTAGCCCACTAGCCGCATTTGATCGCGTTAACCTTTTTGTCCGGTCCGAGGTACACGGTCACCCGATCCTCGCGATAGTCCATCGTCAGCATTACGTCCGGCGGGGCCCAGCGCAGGACGGCCGCGTGGCTCGCGCGCATTATTGCGGCGCCGATCTCTCCGCTGCCCAGTTTTCCGATAAACCTCGACATGCCTTCGGCTTCGCACTTGTGGCCCGGGGTGACGCCATGGACAGGAGGGTCGGCAGGCAGGGTCGAACAGGCGCAAAGCAGTATCGGGAAAAGTCCAAGCGCCTTACGCATCGACCCTCTCCTCATGCTCCCGCCGAACTCGGCTCATCTTGAGCTTGCCGTTTTCGATGGCAAAGGCGAGGCGGCCCTCGACGAGATCGAGAGCATCCTTTCCGAACTGCTCGTAGCGCCAGCCCTGGAGAATGTTGAGGTTCTTGCGGACGCCGGCTGCGAGCGCCTCGAGATCGTCGGAGCGGGCGATGAGCCGGGCAGCAACTCCCGATTCCTTCGCTCGGACCTTCAGCAACAGTTTGAGGAGGTCGCTGACCAGAGCTGCGTCCTTGGTGAGGCCGGGGTGGCGCGGCTCCCGGTCGGGCATCTCGTTCTGGTCGAGCGGCTTGGCGGCGTGAAGCGCAGCCATCAGCCGGCCGCCGATATCGTTCGTTCTCCAGCCTGCGGAAAGCCCACGGACCTTGCCGAGATCATCCTGAGTCTTGGGCGGGTGGAGCACAATCTCGTTCAGCGTGTCATCCTTTATGATGCGTCCACGCGGCAGATTCTTCGAACGTGCTTCGGTTTCGCGCCACCCTGCCAGCGCCTTGAGCCTCCCCAGGACCGCCGGATTGCGGCTCGGAAGCTTCAGCCGCTTCCAGGCGTCTTCCGGTGGAAAGGCAAAGCTCGATGGGTCAGCCAGTCGTTCCATTTCCTCGTCCAACCATGCGCCTCGACCGGTCTTCTTCAGCTTGTCGACCATTCGCGGGAAGACCGCCGCGAGGTGGGTCACATCGGCGATCGCATAGTCGATCTGCCGCTTGTCGAGGGGTCTTCGGCTCCAATCGGTAAAGCGCGCTCCCTTGTCGAGACTATGGCCGAGCAGACTCTCGATAAGGTTCGAATAGCCGATCTGCTCGCCGTGCCCGAGCGCCATTGCCGCGATCTGGGTGTCGAACAGGGGGTGGGGGACCTTCCCAGTGAGATTGTGAATGATCTCGAGGTCCTGCCCGCCGGCGTGAAAGACCTTCAGCACCTCCTCATTGTTGACGAACAGGTCGAGAAGGGGCTTGAGATCGAGTCCGTCGGCTTTCGGATCGATGGCCGCCGCTTCGTCTGGGCTGGCGACCTGGATAAGGCACAAGTCCGGCCAGTAGGTGTTCTCCCGCATGAACTCGGTGTCCACGGCGACGAACGGTTGCCCGGATAGTCGTTCGACGAGGGCCTTGAGGTCTTGGGACTTGGCAATCAGGGGATGGATACGCATGAGTCTGGGAGGGCCCATAGCTCCCGCCTCGCGGGTTGACAAAAAGTGAGTGGGAAGTGAAGCGCGGCCCGCACTTTTCCAGCCATCTTTGAACCAGAAAGCCGACGTTTCGCATGCACGCCTATCGCACTCATACCTGCGCCGAGCTGCGTCTCGGCGACGTCGGCGAAACAGTCCGTCTCTCGGGTTGGATCCACCGCAAGCGGGATCACGGTCACCTGCTGTTCGTCGACCTGCGCGACCATTATGGACTGACGCAGATCGTTGCCGACACCGAGTCGCCAGCGTTCAAAATACTCGACCGGCTTCGCGTGGAATCCGTGGTGACCGTCGAAGGCGAAATCGTCGCTCGCTCGCCAGAAACGGTGAATTCCAACCTGCCGACCGGCGAGATCGAGGTAAGAGCGGCGAACGTGACCATCCAGTCGGCTGCTGCGGAGCTGCCGATGCCCGTGGCCGGCGAGCAGGACTATCCCGAGGAGATTCGCCTCAAGTATCGCTACCTCGACCTGCGCCGTGAGCAGATCCATTCGAACATCATGCTCCGTTCGGCGGTTATCGCCTCGATACGGCGGCGGATGATCGAGCAGGGGTTCACCGAATTCCAGACTCCGATCCTGACTGCGAGTTCGCCCGAAGGGGCCCGCGACTATCTCGTTCCCAGCCGCGTCCACCCGGGCAAGTTTTACGCGCTTCCGCAGGCGCCGCAGATGTTCAAGCAGCTGATCATGGTCGCCGGCTTCGACCGGTACTTCCAGATCGCGCCCTGCTTCCGCGATGAGGACGCCCGCGCCGATCGCTCGCCGGGAGAATTCTACCAGCTCGATTTCGAGATGAGCTTCGTCACACAGGAGGACGTGTTCGCAGCGATCGAACCTGTGCTTTCCGGCGTGTTCCAGGAATTCGCGAACGGGCGAACGGTTACTGCGGCCGGGCAATATCCTCGCCTCCCGTACAAGGAAGCGCTGCTGAAATACGGAACCGACAAGCC
>DATATH010000130.1:0-10274 GCA_036268895.1 Sphingomicrobium sp.
CGCGCTTCGACGCGAAATGAGCCACGGCTCGCTCTCCTGAATGGCCGCCCGCTCGAGCCGGGCCGCTTCGGAAAAGGCGATGGCTCCGATTGCTGTAACCAGCGCACCCCACCCGCTGACGTGTTTCATCTCCCACCAGCCAAGCGCCAGCAAGGCGAGTCCGGCCGCCGGCCAAAGCGCAAGGCGGCTCAAAAGGCGCACCGGAAAGGGCCTCAGGCGCAAGGTCGCGAGGCGGCTCGCAATGAGGTCGAGGGGCATGGAGGCGAGGAGCAGAAGCAATCCTGCACCGAGCCACCCCCGAGTAAAACAGAACGCTCCGATAAGAATGAGCGCAAGCGCCGCCCAAATCAGCCATCGCGGCCGAACGGCCGTCTCCATCAGATGCTCGGTTGCGAAATCCTCGACCGGCGGCAGGAGGAATCGGCTCACCCAATCCGGGCGCACGCCCCTCGACGCGACGAACAATCTTCGCTCGAAGTCCTGAAGATCGTCGGCTTTTTCCACGAAGAGCGGCTCGCCGGCGACATCAGCGACGGGAACGCGGATCGCGCCCTCCTGCAGTGTTCGCCTAAGCAACGTCGACTGAAGATCCCAATCACCCAGGATTGCTGCCGTCGATCCGAGTAGATGCGCATCGACCACGGCCACTCCGGCCCAGCGCGATTCGGCGTCGATCCGCTCGAACATCGCGTGCGCCTGGTCGTCCGGAATTGTCGATACCGCTGGTTCGGGCTCCTCCGCCATGGCCGTCACCAAGTCTGCCGGAGGAACAATTCCATCGCCGACCAAAAGGATCAGGGATCCTGCCTCGAAGCGGCTGACGGCCTCTGCGACATCGCTCACCGGGAAGACTCCAACTCCATCGAGCCGGAGCCGTTCGAAGGCGTCTTGCAATGCCTGGGGCACGCGTTCGACGATGATGACGACTGGCGCAGCACCGGCTGCTGCTGCACATCGGACCTGATATTCGATGAGCGTCCGGCCAGCGAGCGGGAAGAGCGCTCGAAGGCCGCCGCTGTCATCCTCCTGGTAGGCTCCGATCAGCGCGCCGACCGCCATGCTCCGTGTTATTCCTCCCGACCCCGTTATTCCACCTCTCTAACCGCTTTCGTGAAGCTTCAAAGGTGGTAAACTCGCCTTGTGATGACACCCACACCAAAGCGCGCCGATCCCCTGGCACCAGCTAGCGATGCGGCAGAGCCCCTCGAGCTGACCAGCGCCGACATCTTGCCTGAGTCGCCCATCGAACCTGAGTCGCCCTTCGAACAGGATCCGTGGCTTCAGGAGGCGGAGGCCCGAGAAACGCAGGAGGCCGACCCTGGCGTGGGCGGGCGGCGAGTGCTCGGCATCTCGCTCAGTGTTTTTGCGGTTTTGTGGCTCGCTTATTCCGCTTGGTCGGCAGGGCGCACGCTAGCCGGGCAGCCCCTCTCCTCGCCGTACGTCGCGCAGTGGCTGGCGATTGCGGCCGGTCCGCTCGCTCTTATCGGCCTCGTCTGGCTGATCTTCGGTCGGACGCGCCGCAGGGAAGCGGAGCGCTTCACCCGGTCGGTCATCGCAATGCGCGGCGAGGCACAATCGCTCGAGGCGCTGCTGGAGGTCCTTTCCCAGCGCATCAACGACAGCCGCACTGAGCTCGTGATGATGACCCAGAACCTGATGCGGCTCGGAGATGAAGCAACGGGCAAGCTCGGCGGAATCACCCAGCAATTCGACAGCAGCAGCGAGACTCTGAAGCGACATAGCGAAGCACTCGACCGCGCGGCCGAATCGGCACGCAACGACATTGCGGTCCTGCTCGACGACCTTCCGCGAGCCGAGGCGACCACTCGCCAGCTTTCCGAACAGCTCCGCTCGATCGGCAGCCAGGCCGCGGAGAAGACCGCCACGTTCGGGCGCCAGGTCAGCGAACTGGCGGAACGAACCCGCGAGGCGGATCAGCTGATAGCAGAGGCGACCGATCGTCTTGCGGCCCGACTTGCCGAGATCGATTCTGCAGGTGCCGTTGCCGCGGGTCGTGTCGGCGAAGCTGAAGCGGCCTTTTCGGGTACGCTCGACGCCTTGTTCGATCGCACGTCGACTTCTCTCGACGAGATCCGCACCGGAATTGACGTGCAGTCTGCGGCTGTCGCAGCATTGGTTGAGCAGGCGTCGGCCGGGATCGGCAGGGCCGGAGCGGAAGCATCCGAATCGCTCGCAGCGAACGTCGATCACGCAAATAGCTCGATCGAATTGCTTTCCAAGCGGGTCGCCGAACAGGATCGCGCGTCGCAGCGCATGATCGCCGAAATCGACCGCGGCCTCGCGATGATAGACGAGCGCTTCGGCGAACTCGCAACACATGGCGACGAACGCGCCAATCGGTTCCTCGAATCGCTAACGCGCGCCCGTACCGAGCTCGACACACTAGCTGGCCACGCCAGCTCGCAGGATCTTGCCATCGGCTCGATTGCCGAGCGGACGGCCAGCCTTCGCGAGAGCATCGATCGGTTGAGCGACGAGATCCGTGACAATCTCGGGGCGGCTATCGGCGATGCACAGGGAGGCGCAGACCGTCTTGCAGAAGCGGCACTTGCAGTCAGGCCCGAAATCGGTTGGATCCGCGATGCCGTCGTCGAGGCGAACGACCGCATCATGGCCACCGACAGCCAGATTGCCGGGCAGCAGGACCGGCTCTCGGCCTTGCTGTCTTCCGTCGACGAGGGCGTCGGCAATGCCCAGTCGAGGCTTTCGGAGCTTGCGTCATTGATGGCCAAGGTCGAGCGCGAGGCCGCGGACCTCAGCAACGAGACAGCTCCGGCGCTGGTAGCCTCTCTCGTTCAGGTCAAGGAAGCCGCTGCTCATGCTGCTGAGCGCGCTCGGGAATCGATCGAAAGCGTCATCCCATCAAGCGCGAGCAAGCTCTCGCAGGAAACCCAGCGGGCACTAGAGCAGGTCATTCGCAACACAATTGAGGATCGGCTCCGTGAAGTCGAAATCGTGGCCGCCCGAGCCGTCGAATCCGCACGTGCGGCATCCGACCGTCTTACGCAGCAGATGCTGACGCTCGGCCAGAGCGCTGCCGCGCTCGAGCAGCACATCGATCAGACACGTGAAGACCAGCGCGAGAAGGACAGCGAAGCCTTCGCTCGGCGCGTCTCGCTCTTGATCGATTCGATGCATTCTGCAGCGATTGACGTTGGCAAGATCCTCTCGGACGAAATCGACGACAAGGCCTGGGACGCCTACCTTAAAGGCAATCGCGGAGTCTTCACGAGGCGCGCGGTGCGCCTGATCGAAGGCAGCGAAACTCGCGGCATCCGAAGCCATTACGAAACGGACCGCGAGTTTCAGCACTCCGCCAACCGCTTTGTTCATGATTTCGAAGCGATGCTCCGACGAGTGCTTGCCGAGCGCGATGGCGGGATGATCGCAGTGACACTCATGTCCTCGGACATGGGCAAGCTCTACGGTGCCCTCGCCCAAGTGATCGACAAGCGGCGTTAGCTGTTCTTCGCGACCTGCGGCGGATTGTAGAAATCCAGATCGTCCGGCGTAAGCCAGCCGAAGCTCCAGTTCGCGTAATAGATTGCGAACAGCACCGCTGCGAGAATTGTCGCCTTGAGGAGGTGCCTCTTCACATCAAACCGATGCGGAGCGCTCTCGGCCTGGCCCGGGATCTTCTCGCCGCCGATCTCGTCGTCCGTCTTCACGCCGAACGGCAGCAGCACAAATGCACTTCCGGCGAAGAAGAGAAAATAGATCGCAATGATCGATGTCAGCTTCATGCGGCGACCTGGAGCAGCATTACCTCCACAACAGGCTTTTTCCCGGTCCAAAGCGTCGCGCAGCGGCGCACAGCGAGACGCACCGACTCGCGCACCTGATCTTCCTCAACGCCCGGACTGTAAGCCCGAGTCGCTGCGTCCGTCGCATCCGCAATGAAATCGTCACGATCCTCCTCGACCGGCACGCCAAACGGGCGGATCATCGGAGCGCCAATGAGCCGTCCGTCGTCGCCCAGCGGGAGCGTGACCGTGATCAGCCCGCCGTAGCCGATCTTGCGTCGTTCGTTGACCGTTGCACCGTCAGCAGGAAGAATCACGTCGCCATCGAGCACGAGGCGGCCGACTCGAACCTCCTCGACCGTCTTCGGCTCGCCCGGCGCAAGTCGGATCACGTCGCCGTTCTTCTGAAGAACCGCATGCGCGACGCCATGATCGAGGGCGAGACGAGCATGCTCGGCAAGGTGCCTCGGCTCGCCGTGGACAGGGACGACGATCTGAGGCCGCACCCACTTGTACATCTGAATGAGCTCGGGCCGCCCGGGATGACCCGAGACATGGACATGGGCCTGCTTCTCGGTGACGATCTGCACGCCGAGTCCAGAAAGCTGGTTCATGATCCGGCCAATGGCAACTTCGTTGCCGGGAATAATCCGCGACGAGAAAATGACCGTATCGCCTTCGCCGAGCTTCAGCTCGTGCGTACCAGAAGCGATGCGCCCCAATGCAGCCCGGGGCTCGCCCTGCCCGCCGGTTGCGATGATCAGCACCTCCTCCTTGGGCAGGCGCATCACTTCGTCGAAGGCGATCGGCGGCGGGAAATCCTTGAGATAGCCCGTCGCCTGAGCGACCCGTAAAATCCGCTCGAGGGACCGTCCGGCAATGCACACCTGCCGGCCCGCCTCCCGAGCCACCCGCCCGATCGTCTGGAGGCGCGCAGCGTTGGAAGCGAAGGTGGTCACGAGCACCCGTCCATTGGCCATCATCACCTGCGCGAGCAGGCCTTCATGGACGCTCTCCTCGGATCCGGAGGGTTTATCCTGGAAAACATTTGTCGAATCGCAGACGAGAGCGAGGACTCCACGATCGCCGATCTCGGTCAAAATGTCGGTATCGGGCGCCGAGCCGATAACCGGCGTCTCGTCGATCTTCCAGTCGCCGGTGTGGAAGACATTCCCGAACGGCGTTTCGATGAGCAGCCCGTTTCCCTCAGGGATCGAATGGGAGAGCGCGACGAAGCTGATCCGGAACGGGCCGAGTTCAACCGTTCCACCGCGCTCGACGATGTTGAGCTTAACGTGACCGGTCAGCCCCTCCTCCTCGAGCTTTCCAGCGATAAGTCCGGCAGTGAAGGGAGTCGCGAACAACGGCGATTTCAGTTCTTCCGCCAGGTAGGGAAGCGCTCCGATATGATCCTCATGGCCATGGGTGAGGATGATTCCTGCAAGTCGCTCCTGCTGGCCCTCGATGAACTCGAGATCGGGGAGGATCAGCTCGATCCCCGGATAGTCGGGGCCAGCGAAATTCAGACCCAGATCGACCATGATCCACTGGCCGCGACAGCCATAGAGATTGACGTTCATGCCGATCTCGCCTGAACCGCCAAGAGCGACGAACAGAAGTTCTTCGCCGGGAATCATTTGGGGTCGCGCAACGCCATGTCGAACAACAGGCTCAACCCTTGGATGGTAAGATCGGGTTCAATCGCGTCGAACAGATTCGTATGCTTGTCGAACAGGCTTGCGAGACCGCCCGTCGCGACCGTGGTCACTGGGCTACCCAGTTCGCCCTTCATTCGCTCGACGAGACCCTCCATCAATGCGACATACCCCCAATATATACCGATAAGCATCTGATCCTGCGTCGTTCTGCCGATCATTGAAAGACCGACTTTGGGCGCTTCGATCGCGATTCTAGGCAGCTTGGCTGCGGCATTCACCAGCGCATCCAGCGAGAGATTGATTCCAGGAGCGATGATCCCGCCCTTATAGGCCCCGGCCCCATCGACAACGTCGAAGGTCGTCGCCGTTCCGAAATCGATGACGATCAGGTCGCCGGCATATTTGGCATGTGCCGCGATCGCATTGAGTGCTCGGTCGGCACCAACGCTCTGGGGCTCATCGACGTCGAAATCGAGCGGCCATCCAGCGCTCCCCTCGCCTGCAACCAACGGCTCTGCGTGAAAATATTTGTTGGCCAGCACTTCAAGGTTGTGGAGAGCCCGCGGAACGACCGTGCCGATAATCACCGCGTCCACCGCATTCTTTGGAAAGCCCTCCAGCTCGAGCAGCTGGTGGAGCCATACGGCATATTGGTCGGCGGTTCGCCGCGGGTCCGTCGCAATGCGCCACCGCGCCTTGATCTCGCCATTCTCGACGAGCGCGAAGACGACGTTCGTATTGCCGGCGTCGATGGCGAGCAGCATGGCCGAGGTCCTACTGGCGCTTGTTGCGGTTCACAACTCGACGTCGCCGGCCCGGATGATTTCAAGAGCACCATCATCGCGCCTCATGCGCAACGCGCCGTCCGTCTCGATTCCATCGAAGCGCCCGCCGATCATCTCGTCGCTGGCCGAATGGATGTTGAGCCGCGTGCCGATGGCATGCGCCCGAGCCAGCCACGCCTGGGCAATCAAGATCGGCTCGCTCTCCCTCCAGAGATGAAGCAACCTTGCAAAGCTTGCGGCAAGCAATGGCGCAAAGGCCTCAGGCTTGCTCCGCCCGCCAAGGGACGCGCATTGCCGATGCGGCAGATCGGGCGCCGATGAAAGATTGACGCCAAAGCCTATGACGACCCGGTGCGCGCTCCGTTCGAGTAGGATCCCGGCAAGCTTCTTGCCAAAGAGCAACACATCGTTTGGCCATTTGAGCATCAGCGCCTGGCCGGGCACGGCAGCATCGAGTGCCTCGATCAGCGCCAAGCCGGCGGCAAGAGACAGGGTCTGCGGCGGTGGGTCGGAGTCGCGCAGATCGACGACCGTGCTGCCGTAGAAATTGCCCAAGGACGAGATCCATTCTCGTCCCTGCCTACCTCTTCCGGATTGCTGCTCGGTCGCAACGAGCCAGCCGCCCTCTGGAAATGACGGGTCGGCAATCAGGTCGGCATTGGTCGAACCGGTGCGCTCGACGAAGTGAATGCTGCTCAGAACAGTGTCCCCGCGGCCCGGTCAGTCAACGAACTCAGAGGTCCGATCAGCAGGTAGCCAAGCGGCGACACGGCGAGGGCGGCAACAAGGATCAGGAGACCCTGCACTGGCTGACGAACCCGCCTGTAGGGCGCGGCTGGCTCGTCCATGTACATGATCTTGACGATCTTGAGATAATAATAAGCGCCGATCACGGTTCCGAGGATCGCTGCCACCGCGAGCGCGACATAACCGGTTTCAACGGCCGCGGTGAAGACCAGCAGCTTCGGCCAGAAGCCGAACAGTGGCGGGATGCCGGCAAGGCTGAACATGAAGATCGCAAAGGCTGCCGCGAAGCCGGGGCGCGTCTGGGCGAGCCCCGAAAGGCTCTCTATGTCCTCGACCGGACGTCCTTCAGCATCGCGCATCCAAAGCACGCAAAGGAAGGCCCCGAGCGTCATCACGACGTAGACGGCCATGTAGAAGAGGACCGACGATGTCCCGCGCGGTCCCGCGGCAGCAAGCCCGACGAGAGCGAACCCCACATTGTTAATCGATGAATAGGCCAGCAGTCGCTTGATGTTGGTCTGCCCGTACGCTGCGACGGCTCCGAGGAAGATCGATGCGAGCGCTGCGAAGATGACGATCTGCCGCCAGGCGTCCGTCGCGGGGCCAAGCCCTTCGACGCAGACGCGCACCGACAGCAGTACGGCTGCGACCTTTGGAGCGGACGCGAAGAAGGCGGTGACCGGCGTCGGCGCCCCTTCGTAGACATCGGGGGTCCACATGTGAAAGGGCACGACGCTCGCCTTGAAGGCGAGGCCCGCCAGCAGGAAGACAAGGCCGAAAAGCAGGCCGAGCGACGGCGCTCCGCGACCGAACGCAGCGGCAATGCCAGTGAAGTTCGTCGTGCCCGTGAAGCCGTAGAGCAGCGAGATCCCATAGAGGAGAATTCCGCTCGCGAGCGCTCCGAGAACGAAATATTTGAGGCCGGCCTCGGCCGACCGCTCGTCGGTGCGCCGGTACGACGCGAGGACGTATCCGGCGAGGCTGTTCAGCTCCAGCCCGACGTAGAGCGCGATCAAGCTCGTCGCTGAGACCATCACGCTCATGCCGACGGCGGCGAACACGATCAGCACCGAATATTCGGAGGCGTGTTCGGTACCGCGCTCGAACCAACCGTGGGCGGCAATGATCGCGACGGCGGCGGCCGGGAACATGATCGCTTTACCAAAGCTTGCGAAGAGGTCGGCAGTCACGAGGCCATCGAACACGGGTCCCGCGTGGGACGGTGGGCCGACCAGGGCGATTGTCGCGCCGATCAGCAGCGCAACTGCAAGCCAGCTGGTGACTCCAGATCCGCGCCGACCGGTAAAGGCGGCGAGGATCATCAGGATCGTTCCTCCGATCGAAAGGATCAGCTCGGGAAGCAGGGGAGCGGTGAAGCGCGGGATCAATGCATTGCTCCCATGTCGATGTGGACCGCGCCGTTGCCGGGCGTCAGGTGAGAATCGCCGGCTGGTGCCACGGTCTCGACCCTCGTCATCAACCGGCCGACGTCCTTGCGGATCGGCCTCAAAAAGCTTTCCGGATAAACGCCCATCCACACGACGGCGAGCGCGATCGGCGCAAGCAGCCACCATTCGCGGACGTCGAGGTCCTTCATGGCGGCCGCTTCAGGGGTTCTTGCCGCTCCGAAACAGATGCGCCAGTAGAGCCACAGCATGTAGGCTGCGCCAAGGATGATTCCGGTCGTCGCCACGATCGCGGCCCAGCTTGAAGCGCGATACGTTCCGACCGAGCTCAGGAACTCGCCTGGGAAGTTGCTGAGGCCCGGGAGACCAACGCTGGCCATGGTGAAGACCATGAACAGCAAGGCGTAGCCGGGCATGTTGTCGGAAAGACCTCCGTAAGCCGCGATCTCGCGTGTATGCAGACGATCGTAGACCACTCCGACGCACAGGAAGAGCGCGCCCGACACGAGACCATGGCCGAGCATCACCAGCATCGCGCCCTCGATTCCCTGTCGGTTCATCGCGAACAGCCCGAAGGTAACGAACGCCATGTGGGCGACCGAGGAATAGGCAATCAGCTTCTTCATGTCGCGCTGCACGAGCGCAACGAGGCTCGTGTAGACGACGGCAATCCCCGAGAGGACGAACATCAGCGGAATGAACTGGACCGACCCTTCGGGAAACATTGGCAGCGAGAAGCGGATGAAGCCGTAACCGCCAAGCTTCAGAAGCACGCCGGCAAGAATGACTGAGCCGGCGGTCGGCGCCTGAACGTGCGCATCGGGCAGCCAGGTGTGAACCGGCCACAGCGGCAGCTTTACAGCAAAGCTTGCAAGAAAAGCGAGGAACAGAAAGGTCTGCGCTTCCCGCGGGAAGTTGAAGACCAACAGCGATGGAATGTAGGTCGTGCCTGCAACCGATCGCATGTAGAGCATTGCGATCAGCATCAGCACCGACCCGAAGAGCGTATAGAGAAAGAATTTGTAGCTGGCCTTGATCCGTTCTGCCCCGCCCCAGATGCCGATGATCAGATACATCGGGATGAGGCCGCCCTCGAAGAAGACGTAGAACAGGAACAGGTCCTGTGCGCTGAAGGAGCCCAGGATGAGCGCCTCCATGAGGAGGAAATAGGCCATGTACTCGGGGACGCGCTTCTGGATGGAACGCCAGCTGGCGCCGATGCAGATCGGCATAAGAAAGGTCGTAAGCGCGATGAGAACGAGCGCTATACCGTCGATCCCGAGCGACCAGTTGATCGCGCCGCCCAGTGGAACGCTCTCGACGAATTGCCACTGGGCGCCGTTCGGATCGTAAGTCACCCAGAGATAGGCGCTGAGTGCGAGGTCCAGTAGCGTCGCGATGAGCGCAATCCAGCGCGCACCTTCCGCTCGAACGAACAGGCACAGCACGCCCGCGAACAGCGGGACGGCGATCAAGACTGTGAGCAAGTGCGATCCGATCACTTGGCCCACCAGATCGCCCAGGTCGCTGCGCCGATCAGGCCGAGCAGCATTACGAGCGCATAGGAATAGAGGTATCCCGACTGGAAACGATAGGTGATGCGGTTGCCGACGCCTACCGCGTAAGCCGCGCCGTGCGGCCCGAAGCGATCGATCGTCCCCTCGTCACCGCCGTGCCACAACAGCCGTCCGAGCCACAGCGCGGGACGTACGAAAATGGTGTCGTACAGTTCGTCGAAATACCATTTGTTCGAGACGAACTTGTAGATGCCGGGGAACATCGCGACAAAGGAAGCGGCGGCCTTCGGATTGCGAATGTAATTGTTCCACGCGATCCAGAATCCGAGCAGCATCGCGATCGTAGGTGAAAGCTTGACCCATAGCGCCGAGCTCTCCGCGGCCTGCGCCAGTTCGC
>DATATH010000131.1:0-6151 GCA_036268895.1 Sphingomicrobium sp.
CATCTTCCGTCGAAGGCGCAAGCCGCTCAGATCGAACCGCTTTTCCAAGGCCGGTCAAACGGTCTGGATATAGACTCGCATGGCCTCGGCTTCGGCTTCAATCCGCTCCATCCGGTATTTCACGAGGTCGCCGATCGAAACGATTCCGCGAATCTCCCCGCCGTCGACGACCGGTAGATGGCGAATTCGGCGCTCGGTGATGAGGGCGAGCGCTGAAAGAACATCCGTCTGCGAATCGACGGTGATCGCGGGTGAACTCATGACCTGGCCGACCGGCCGGTCGAGGGCTGCGCGACCATGGTCGCGCAAAGAGTAGATGACGTCCCGCTCGGAGACCATTCCGACGATTCGCCCGTCCTCGACGACGGGAAGCGCTCCGATTCTCTTTTCACCGAGCCTTCGAACCGCGTCGAACAACGTGGTTTCAGCGGCAATCGTTTCGATCCCGCTGCCTTTCTCCTGGAGCACTGCTGCGATGGTCATGGCTCACCTCCCAACAAAAGGACTCGGCCGAATGGTCCGCTTGATAGTCCCACTTCGCGCCGCCAAAGGGAAGCCGTGCCAGCTCACGACCCTCTGCCGAGCCCGCGAACCTCGATGAAGCGCCGGTTCTGGCGGATCTTCCGCCTGCTCGCCTTTTTGTCGGCCATCGTTGCAGCAATCGCGGCGATTCTCGTCAGCAGAGGCGATTCGAGCCTTCACATCAACATGCTGATCGCGACGGCGCTCGGAGCGGGCCTTACAACGCTGCTTGGAAGTTCGCTGATGACGCTCGTCTTTCTTAGCGCCGAGAGCGGACATGACGAGGCGGCCGGTGCACCCGTCCACTATGAGGAGAAGGAATGACGGATCTCGTTCGCGAGCCGATCCTGCGCGTGATGCCCGGGCCGGCCGACATCAACGCCAACGGCCATATCTTTGGCGGCTGGGTCCTTAGCCAGATGGACATTGCAGCGGGAATTGTCGCCTCGCGGCGCGCCCGGGGACCAGTGGCAACGATCGCGATCGAAGCCATGAAGTTCATCGCGCCCATTCACCTGCGCGATCTCATTTCGGTCTATGCGCATGTCGAGCGCGTCGGCCGGACTTCGATGGGCGTCAGGATCGAAGTCGTTGCTCATCGCGACCTCGGAGCGATCGAAGTGAAGGTCACCGAAGGACTATTCACGTTCGTCGCTCTCGACGCGAACAACCGTCCGCGCGAAGTCGACCTGGATTAGGCGGCCGGGGCCACTTCCTCATCGCCGTCGGAGGGACGCTGGGCCCGCGAGCGGCGGCGCGGCCGACGCGGCTCTTCCTCGGCGGCGCCTTCGTCCTCATCGCGGCCGATCGCCGGCGGGAGTGCGTCGAAGGGAATCGTCTCGCCGTTTACCCGCGACGCTTCGCTTTCCTCACGCGCCGAGCGCTCCTCTCCGCCTTCGCGGCGCGGGCGATTGCGGTTGAACCGATCGCCGCGGTCCTGCCGTTCGTCGTGTTCCGGCTGATCGTCGGAAGCCTCGACCTCGCCCTCGCCCAGCTCATCCTCGCCTTCGTCCTCGACGTCGTCGTCGCGATGACGGCGCTGCTGGTTCTGCTCGTCGAAACGGGCACGGCTCTCGCTCAGCACACGGAAGTAATGATCCGCGAACTGAAGATAATATTCGGTCTGGACACGGTCGCCCGCGAGCTGCGCGTCACGTGCCATGCTCTTGTATTTCTCGAGCAGCTGTGCGGCGTTGCCGCGCTGGCGATTGTCCTGCCGGTTCCCCGGCTGTCCACCGAGGTTCTGACCCCGCTGTCCTCCGCGGCCGCGCCGGCGGCCGCCCTGACGATTGTTGATCAAATGCCTACGTCCTTACGCAGTAGTCGCTATCTCCCTTGGGCTCTCGGCCGGGCAGGGCCGCGCGACGAAGCGAGGCTCCTGACCCTCTCGTTCCGCTCTGCGCTTCCTTAAGCGTCAAAGAACGGCCGATTGCGTCGGGGGTTGGAACGGGACGCGCTCAGCTTTCCTAAGGGAACGGGCCCGGTCCAGGACCTTGATGTAGTGTGCCCGGGCTCGGATGCCAAGCGATTTTCTCTCAAACACAGGTTAGCAACAGAGCACGGTCATGCGCGGCAAGGTCCTTGGCGACCTTCGCCTGGAGCCCGTCGCGAGCGAGCAGCGCAGTAACCGCCTCAGCCTGATTGAAACCGATTTCGATCACTGCGAGACCCGGGCGATTGAGCAGCCGTGGAAGCTGGGGCGCAAGCTCGCGATAGGCGTCGAGCCCCTCGCTCCCGGCAAACAAGGCTTCGTCCGGCTCGAATTCGCGAACGCCCCTTCCGAGCTCCGCATTCTCGGCGATGTACGGCGGGTTGCAAAGGATGAGGTCAAACCTTTCAGCCAGTCCGGCGGCCCAGTGTCCCTGCATGAGCTTGGTCCGCGCCTCAAAGCCGAGCCGGCGCGCATTGGCCGAGGCATAGGACAGCGCCTGGCGCGAAAGATCGATTCCAAGTCCCGTCGCATCGGGCCAGATATCGAGCGCTGCAAGGAGGAGCGTTCCCGGGCCGGTACCGAGGTCGAGGATCCGGCCCGGGCCCGGCGTCCCCTCGAAATGTTCGATCGCCGAGGCGATCAGCACCTCCGAATCCGGTCGCGGGACGAGGACTCCGGGACCGACGTGGAGCTCGATGTTCCAGAATGCGCGGCGCCCGGTGATGTAGGCGACGGGCTCCCCTTCGGAGCGGCGCCTGACCATGTCCCAGAACCGCTCGGGCACTTTGCGGTCGGGCGGCGCGAGCAACAGCCGGTCTCGATCGATGTGCAGCGCCTCGGCCATCAGCAGCTCGGCATCGAGCCGCGAGGTGCCGCTGGTGTTCAACTGGCGCGTGGCATCATCCAGCGCACGGGAGATCGCCTTCACGCCTCCTCCAGGCCTGCGAGCCGTTCGGCTTCGTCCTCGGCCACGAGCGCGTCTATAATCTCGGTTAGGCCGGGCCCCTCGAGCACTTCGTCGAGCTTGTGAAGCGTGAGGTTTATGCGGTGGTCGGTGACCCGCCCCTGCGGGAAATTGTAGGTCCGGATCCTCTCGGACCGGTCGCCCGAACCGACCATCGATTTGCGCGCTCCGGCGCGCTCGCTTGCAAGGCGCTCGCGTTCCATTTCGAAGAGACGCGTGCGAAGCACCTTCAGGGCTTTCGCCTTGTTCTTGTGCTGCGACTTCTCGTCCTGCTGTATGACCACCAGGCCGGTCGGAAGGTGCGTGATCCTCACCGCACTGTCGGTCGTGTTGACCGACTGCCCGCCTGGCCCCGACGAGCGGTAGACGTCGATTCTCAGATCCCTGTCGTCGATCTGAACGTCGACATCCTCGGCTTCCGGAAGCACTGCGACCGTTGCAGCCGAAGTATGGATCCGGCCGCCGCTTTCGGTCACCGGGACGCGCTGGACCCGGTGCACACCGCTTTCAAACTTGAGCCTTGCGAATACGCCCGCGCCGTTGATCGAGGCGATCGCTTCCTTGTAGCCGCCGAGCTCCGATGCACTTGCCGAAATGAGCTCGAACCGCCAGCCTTGGGTCTCGGCGAAGCGCTGGTACATGCGCAATAGGTCGCCTGCAAAGAGCGCGGCCTCGTCGCCGCCGGTGCCAGCGCGGACCTCGAGCATCGCTGCGCGTTCGTCGGCGGCATCGCGCGGCAGAAGCTGGATCGCGAGCGCGCGCTCGGCCCTCGGCAGTTTGTGGCGGATCTCCTCGGCTTCCGTTGCTGCCATTTCCTTGAGCTCGGGCTCTGCGCCGGGATCGACCATCATTCCGTTCAGCACTTCGAGCTCGGCGCGAAGCCGCCGGACCTCACGAGCCGCCGAGGCAACGGGCTCGATCGCTGCATAATCCTTGGACAGACGGACGAATTCCTCCGGCGAGACGGTGGCACTGGCCATCGCCTCGGCAAGGTCGTGGCGCCTCGTCTCGATCGACGCGATCCGTTCCGACGAAATCTGGGTCACCGGCCGATCGCTTCCGCCAAAAAGTCGAGCGACACCGGACGCTGCTCGCCGCTCGAAAGATCCTTGAGCTGAGCCTCGCCGCGCTCGAGCTCGTCGTCGCCGATGATCAATGCGAAGGCGGCGCCCGCCTCGTTCGCTCGGCTGAGACGCTTCTTCATATTGCCGCGATAGGCCATGTCGGCAACGACCCCCTCGCGTCTTAGTCCCGCGAGGATGCCCTGCGCCTCGAGCTCGGCGCGGGGACCCAGAGGAATGATCACCACGGCCGACCTCTGCGGCTCCGGCGCTCCGATCATCATCGCCAGCCGCTCTATTCCGGCGGCCCAGCCAACCGCCGGAGTATGCGGCCCGCCAAGCGCCTCGATCAGACCATCGTAACGGCCGCCTGCAAGCAGGGTCCCCTGGGCGCCGAGGCGATCGGTCACGAATTCGAACGCCGTGTGACGATAATAATCGAGGCCGCGCACGAGGCGGGGCGCTCGCTCCCAGGCGATCTCCGCTGAATTGACCGCCTCGGTCACCCGGCCGAAGAAGTCGGCGGCCTCGGGAGTTAGAAAGTCGTCGATGACCGGCGCACTGTCGACAATCGGCCAGTCCTGGTGGGCCTTGCTGTCGAGGATCCGAAGCGGATTGCGCTCCAGCCGCGCCTGGCTGTCCTCGCTGAGCGCCGGCGTGTGCGCGCGAAAATGCTCGTAAAGCGCATCGCGCCAGGCGGCGCGGGTCTCGGGATCGCCGAGCGTATTCAGCTTGAGGATCGCACCTTCGATCCCAAGCTCCTTCAAGAGCTGGTCGGCAAAAGCGAGCAGCTCGACATCGGCCTGAGGCTCGGCTGCGCCGATGATCTCGGCGTCGAGCTGGTGGAATTCGCGGAATCGTCCTTTTTGGGGCCGCTCGTAGCGGAAGGCCGAGCCGGTGGTTGCAGCCTTGAGCGGCGCGAACCGCTGCCAACCCTCGCTCAGATAGGCGCGGCAGATGCCGGCGGTGAACTCGGGCCTAAGAGTGATCGATTCACCGCCCCTGTCGTCGAACGAATACATTTCCTTGGAAACGACGTCGGTCGTCTCGCCGATGGTTCGAGCGAACACCT
This sequence comes from Sphingomicrobium sp., assembly GCA_036268895.1. Classification (GTDB taxonomy): domain Bacteria; phylum Pseudomonadota; class Alphaproteobacteria; order Sphingomonadales; family Sphingomonadaceae; genus Sphingomicrobium. The sequence continues at coordinate 5,052 of DATATH010000131.1, forward strand.
GTGTATGTTCGATCGTCGGCACTTCGACACGCTTGAAACCGTAAATGCGGCGGACTCGCTCGAAGGCGGCAACCACCGCCGCAAGGCGGTCGGCATCTTCCCCGAGAAGGCTTTGGGTGCCCCGGACGGGCTGGACTGGCGTCATGGCCGCGCGGCTAAAGCATAAATTCCCGAATTGGCAAAAGCTTCCTCACCGCTCTCACGGCTGCTGCGACTGCTGCTGCTCGAATTTCTGGAGCTGCTGCTGATAGAAACTGCTCGGCAGGAACTGCTTTCGAAGCGTGAGCATGAAGGTGCGGCCCAGAGGGTCGAGCATCGAGGCCTCGAAGCCGCTCGGGACTGCGCCTTCGCGATTATGCACTCGTGGCAGATTGTTGAAGACGTTCCCGATTTCGAACCGCACAGCGGCGCCGCGAAGCCACGGATGGCGGCTGACGATCGGCAGATACTGCCCGACGTTTGCAAACAGCCTGAGGTCGAAGGTCGCAACCGGCGAGAAATGCAGCGTGTCGCCGGAGAGTGAGTCGACATTCGTCGCGCTTCGCCAGTTGGCGCCGAACCGCGCTCCGAACCCGTTATTCGACCAGCCCGCCTGCGCCTGGACCTGATGACGCGGCTGACCTCCGGTCTGGCCGACCGGCGCCCCGTGGAGATAGTCGAGCTGCGGCAGCCCCTGGGCGATGAGCGCCCGGTCCACGATCGTGATGGTGTCGGTGAGCGAGAAGGACAGTCGCCCGTTGCTCGACGGAATGCTCCCGAGCGATCCCGGAGCGGCGTTCGCCGATCCCGTCTGGGGGACCGCGATTCCGGCGGCCCGGGCCCGACCGACCGCTCGCTCGACCTCGGAGTTGGTCACCTTGTGGCTGCGGAGCGCCTTTGTGAAATCGAATCCGAGGAGGAGCGTGTCGCGATGCGCCGAAGCGAAATTCACGGGCCTCAAGTCGACGCTGAGGAGATTTCCCGCCGCATCGCGAACGAACCGGTCGGGGAAGGCCTGCTCGAGCTCGGGGAAGACCGTGATGTCGGAGATAGGACGAGTGATCGTGACGTGCGCAAAATCACCGCGAAGCCTCAGATTGCTCGCTTGAAGTGGCCGCCAC
>DATATH010000132.1:0-9501 GCA_036268895.1 Sphingomicrobium sp.
AGAGCCTCGTTGGACTGGCCGCAGGCCCGAGACCAGGCGCTGTGCTTCGGCTGGATCGACGGCGTTCGAAGATCGGGCGGAGATGAGACCTACACTATCCGTTTCACGCCCCGCCGCGTGGGAAGCATCTGGAGCAAGGTCAACGTCGAGCGCTTCGAGGCGCTGAAGTCCGCCGGACCGATGACCAGACTCGGCGAGGACGATTACGAACGGGACAGGCATCGCAGCGGGGTTTGTTCCTATGAGAAGCCAGCTGCCGAGCTTGCTCCCATGGAGGAGATGCGGTTCCGAACGAACCAGACGGCCTGGTCGGATTGGAAGAAACGGCCGCCGGGCTATCGCAAGACCGTCCTCGACTGGATTGCGCGCGCGAAAAAGCCTGAAACGCGCGCGAAGCGCCTCGGCGAACTCATCAGCGTCAGCGCCGAACGACGGCGCCTCGCGCAATATGATTGGCGGAAGAAACCATGATTACGCTTTCCGGTCCGCTCAAAATCTGGACCGGTGCCGACGGCAGCTCACATTTCATGTCGGTCCCGGAGGAACTTTCCGGCGAAATTCGCGCCCATTCCATGCTGGTGCGGCGCGGCTTCGGATCGGTGCGGATCGAAGCGACGATCGGCAGCACCACCTGGCGGACGTCTGTCTTCCCCTCGAAGAGCAGCGGCGGCTATTTCCTGCCGGTGAAGATCGACGTGTGCCGTAAGGAAGGACTTGTCGCGGGCGACAATGTCACGGTTGCGCTCGAGCTCCTGTGAACAGCTCGTCTAGGGCGTCTTGTCAGCAGGGCGTCGGGTCGAGCTTTCCAGCCGGTGATCGATCTTGTCCTGCTTTTCGACGCCCTCGTGTGCTTCTGGATCGCGTACACGCTCGAGCTCGGCCTTCGTGGCAACATCTTCCTGGAGGACCCCGCCAGACCTTCCTCCTTCGGCAGGAGTTGGCTCGATCAACTCGGTGACGTCACTATCGTCGTTTTCACGCGCGGTGTCTGAGCGGCGGCTGTCCATCTTGTCCTCCTTTGCAGATCGAACTGACAAGGAGGTCCGCCGTTCCGCCGCCAGCCGCATCGCGGACCCATCGCGTCGGCGACCCGGTTGACCCGCGCAAAGCGCTAGCCGAAGCGCCTTTGCGAAAGCTCCTTGGCCGTCCGCTCATATCCTTCGGCCATGTTTCCGAGCATTTTTGCGACGTCGCGATCGTAGATTGAACCAGCGAGTCGCCGGCATCGCTCGGCCTGTTCATTTAGCGACTTGAGCTGGTCATCGAGCTCGTTTGGCGAGGCCGAATCGGAAAAAGACAGATGCTCGTCTTTGATGACCGGTCGTTCAGAGTTCTGCCCAGCCAAGGAATTGCCCCAGGATAATTCAGATTGTCCCCCGAAACTGGCAAGCCGCGCGCCGATTCCGGAAGTGACGTCAAAAGCTAGGCTCCCGTCAGCATCCAACGACAGTGGACGAATCGGTTAGGCGACGAAATTTTCTGTGGATGATCGGTTCTAGCGGGGCCCCGATTGGGGCGCGTCAGCGCAGGCGCTTCACTAGCAAACGGCCGTCCTCGCCGGACTTCACCTCGAAGTTCGGAACGGCCTTGATGAGGTCCGAGAGGCGAGTGAAGCCATAATTGCGTGCAGCGAAGCTGGACACAGCTTTGGCTCGCTGGCCAAGCTCGGAGAGGGGGGTGTAGCCTTCTTCGTCGCGCTTTGAGGCCTTGTAGGCGGAGCCGAGCACCTGGAGGAGTTCCGGATCGACTGGACGCTGCCCGACGGCTGCCGCTGGTTGTTCGAGCTGCTCCTCATCGTCGAGAGCGAGCGCGCTGACATCGAAGAATCTCGTACAGGCCTGCTGGAAGGAGAGGGGGGTCTTTGCCGTCCCGAAACCGTAGACCGGAAGTCCATCCTCGCGGATCCGCTGTGCAAGAGGGAGGAAGTCGCTGTCTGACGACATGATTCCGAAGCCGTCGACATTACCGCGATATAGAAGGTCCATCGCGTCGATCGTCATTCGCATGTCGGTCGCGCTCTTTCCCTTGACAACGTCGAACTGCTGCATCGGGATGATGGAGTGAAGACCGGTGAGCTGGCCCCATCCTTTGAGACTGGCCTTTGCCCAATTTCCGTAGGCACGGCGAATATTGATCGTGCCGAGCTCGCCGAGCACCAACAGTACTTCATCAAGATGCTCGGGGCTCGCATTATCGGCGTCGATCAACAGGGCGATGTTCGCTTCCTGTTCCGGCAGGCGTTCGCGCATTCCGACTCCTTTGGGGCTCCTTAGCGCGATGTCGCGGAATGACCACAGGTGGACGCGAACCTTATGCCGTACATTAACGGTACATGATCGAGGCGGGAACGAAACTCCGTCTGGCGCACTGTTGAGTGCAACGGGGGCGCGTTGTGGAAGGGACGAGAGAGATGAGAAAATTTGGTCTTGCCGCGGTCCTTGCCGCTGCCAGCATTTCGGTGGCGGGCTGCGCCACTTACCCCGACTACGGCTATGGCTACGGCTCCGGCCCCGGCCCTTACGGCTATGGCTCTCCGTATTACGGGAACGGCTATTACGGGAATGGCTATTACGGGAACAGCTATTACGGGAACGGCTATTACGGGAACGGCTATTATAACGGGTATAATGGATCGCGAGCCGGCAACGTTGTCGGCGGCGCCGCCATAGGTGCGGCCACAGGCGCGATCGCCGGCGCCGTTCTTCCGGGTATCAGGCCGGGAACCGGGGCAATTGCAGGTGCGATCCTGGGCGGAGTCCTTGGTGCGAGCGTGAATGGTCATCAATATTATCGGGATACGCGCGGTTATTGCTATTTCGTCGACCAGTACGGACAGCCGCACTACAGTTACGACATTCGCTGCTAAACAAAGCATCTTGCGATCTTGAGTTCTCGGGTTTGACGGGGCGGAAGTTCTCTTCCGCCCCGTCATTTTTCACCTTCCATCCATTCCGTTTTCGCCACGACTCGCAGACCGCGAAGTTTTTCTCGGGAACGAAAACAGCCTTTCGCGCACTGAATTCACCGGGCGGGCAGCTTTGGAGGACGATCACATGAAACGTCTGCTAATCTCGGCTGCTGCCGTCGGCAGTCTCACACTTGGTGGCTGTGCGACCACTCCGGCTTACGACCATACGGTAGCCAGCACCGCCACCGGAGCGGCAATTGGTGCCGGCGCCGGCGCTCTTGCTGGATCGGTTCTTCCTGGAATCGGCACCGCCACCGGAGCGGTGGCAGGCGCAGTGCTCGGCGGCGTCGCCGGAGCGATTATTGGCGGCCACCAATATTATCGCGACACCCGGGGCTATTGCTATTTTGTCGACCAAAATGGTCAGCCACATTATAATTATACCGTAAGGTGTTAACACGGATTATTCAGGCGGGGCGGAAGATTCCTTCCGCCTCGTCGAGCAGGTAGAGCCTTCCTTCCGCAATCGAGAAATGGGCGCCGTGAAGCTTGAGGCGCCCATTCTGTTCGCGCTCAGAGATCCAGGGAAAAGTTCGAAGGTTTGCGAGGCTGACCTTTACCGCCTCATGCTCCATATCCAGGAAGGCTGGACGGTCGAGGCCGGAGTGGCGAGCCCGGACCTCATCGCGTGCGCCTTTCAACATGCGCACCCAGTCCCGGATGAAATGGCCTTCTCCGGGCCCCACGTCATCATATTCGCCGGTGAGAGCGGCGGCGCATCCGCCGCACATGCCGTGCCCCATGATGAGGATTTCGGCAACTCCGAGCTGAGTGACCGCGAACTCGAGCGCAGCCGATACGCCGTGAAGGCCGCCGCTGGTCTCGTATGGAGGAGCAAGTGCGGCGATGTTACGCGCGACGAACATCTCTCCGGGACGAGCGTCGAAGATCTGAGCAGGGTCGCTGCGACTGTCGGCGCAAGCCAGGATCATGACCTTGGGACTCTGGCCCTCGGCGAGCTCGGCCCAGCGCAGGCGTTCCCGAGCCCAGCTCTTCTCGCGAAAACGGCGATAACCTTCGATGAGCTGCTCCATGTAGGGCATGGCCCCCGGCTAGCGGCTGCAGGGCAGGGGTGGCAAGCGTTGCCGGCAATCGCTATCTCGCGCCCGATGAATGCCCCTTCAACCGTACCGCCAAGGCAGCGCAAGCCCGATTGGATTCGAGTGAAGGCGCCGGTCAGCGAAGGCTATCACCAGACCCGCCGGCTGATGCGCGGGCTCAATCTTGCGACGGTGTGCGAAGAAGCGGCTTGTCCGAATATCGGCGAGTGCTGGACCAAGAAGCACGCTACTGTGATGATCCTCGGGGACACCTGCACTCGGGCGTGCGCCTTCTGCAACGTCAAGACGGGCATGCCGCGTCCGGTCGATCCACTTGAACCGGAGCATGTCGCCACGGCTGCCGCCGAGCTCGGCCTCGAGCATATCGTCGTGACTTCCGTCGACCGGGACGATCTTTCGGATGGCGGAGCTTCGCAGTTCGTCAAGGTGATCGAGGCGCTGCGCCGCACCACGCCCAAGACCACGATCGAGATCCTCACTCCCGACTTTCGCAACAAGAGCGAGGCTGCAGTCGACGCGATCATCGAAGCGGGACCCGACGTCTACAATCACAATCTCGAGACTGTGCCGCGACTTTATCCGACGATCCGACCGGGTGCGCGCTACTATGCATCGCTGCGCCTTCTGGAGAGCGTGAAGCGCAAGGCTGGGCACATTTTTACGAAGTCGGGCCTGATGGTCGGGCTCGGTGAGGAGCGGCTCGAGGTTCACCAGGTGATGGACGACATGCGTTCGGCCGGGGTCGATTTCCTCACCATGGGCCAATATCTCCAGCCGACGCCGCGTCACGCGAAGGTCGAGGAGTTCGTCACTCCCAAGGCTTTCGAGGCTTATGCCGCCATTGCTCGCGCCAAGGGTTTCCTGCTCGTCGCGGCCTCGCCGCTGACGCGCTCGAGCTATCATGCGGGCGACGACTTCAAGAAAATGCAGTCGGCACGCGTGGCGCAGCTGGAGCGTTCGAACGGTTGATGCCGCGTCACAGCGAAATCCGTCATCTACCGTATACGCCCGAGCAATTGTTCGAGCTCGTGGCCGACGTGCAGGACTATGACGAGTTTCTGCCGTGGGTCGTTGCTGTCCGCGTCCGGTCGTCAAGCGAAAAGGAGACGGTCGCCGACCTCGTGGTCGGCTTCAACGCCTTCAAGGAGCGGTTCACCAGCAGGGTCAAGAAGGACCCGCCGAGCCGGATCTGTGTCGACTATGTCGAAGGGCCTCTCAAATATCTCCACAACGAGTGGACATTCGATCGGGCGGCTGACGGCGGAACGAACCTCCATTTCTCGGTGGACTTCGCGTTCAGGTCGCGGCTTTTCGAGAGTCTGGCTGGAGCGATGTTCGATCGCGCGCTGAGGCGGATGACGGCAGCGTTCGAGCAGCGCGCGGCGGCGCTTTATGGCATCAGCAGCTCGAGCGCACAGAGCGCCGCCTGAAGGCGGACGCCCGAGCGGGTATTCTCATCGAAGAATTTCTGGTCAGCGACGATTTTTGCAGGATCGGCGTCGCGTTCGGCACGGGCGAACACGACCGTTCCGACCGGCTTTGACGCGGTTCCGCCACCGGGACCTGCGATCCCGGTGATCGCGACTGCGACATCGGCTTCGGAGGCGGCGAGGGCGCCCCGAGCCATCGCCCAGGCGGTCGCGACGCTCACTGCGCCGAAGGTTTCGACCACTTCCTCGCTGACCTTCAAATCCATGATTTTCGCTGCATTCGAATAGGTTACATAGCCCGCCTCGAAGACGTCTGAAGATCCCGGAATCTCGGTCAGCGCGGCACTGACGAGCCCTCCGGTGCAACTTTCAGCGACGGCGAGACGCCGCCCTGCGGTTCGGTTTGCGTCAACGACTTCACGTGCCTTCTTCACAAGCAGATCGGGAAGAAGAAATTCGCTCACTTCGACGGTTCCATTCGAATGCTTGCCACAGCCTGGGCGGCAATCCCCTCGCTCCGTCCTGTGAAGCCGAGCCCTTCGGTGGTCGTCGCCTTGATGCTCACCTGGTCAATGTTCAGCCCCGCAATTCCCGCAATCCTGGCGCGCATCGCTGATCGGTGGGGTCCAACCTTCGGCGCTTCCGCAATGATTGTACAATCCACATGATCGATGATGGCTCCGCGAGCACGAAGCAGTTCGGTCGCATGAGCGAGGAACAGTGACGAGTCCGCGCCCTTCCAGCGCAAATCCGACGGCGGGAAATGCTCGCCGATATCACCAAGGCAAGCGGCGCCCAGAAGCGCATCGGTAATTGCGTGCAGAACGACGTCAGCATCGCTGTGGCCGGCTAGCCCCCGGGCGTTCGGGACCTTGATCCCACCGAGCATGATCGGGCCCTCTCCAGCGAAGGCGTGGACATCGAAGCCCACGCCCGTTCGGGGGCTGAGGCGGCCTGCAAGCCACTGCTCGGCGCGCTCGAAATCACTTGGCAAGGTGAGCTTTTCGAGAGCTGGGTCACCCTCGACTCCGGCAACCCTCATGCCAGCGGCGCGAACGACCGTGGTCTCGTCGCTGGGAGGGGGGCCGGACCAGCGCTCATAGGCGACCCTCAGCCGATCGAGCCGGAAGGCCTGAGGCGTCTGAACTCGGACTATTCCTTTTCGATCGACGAGCTCGTCGAGGCATTCGCCCGCTCGAGCGAGCGTATCTCCGACGGGTAGCACGGGTGCAGCACCCTCATGGAATTCCAGGCTCGCAAGCAGCCGGTCGATAACCGCTAACGGACAGAAGGGCCGCGCCGCATCATGAACTAGGACCGCGTCGGCCTCGACCCTCGCAAGGCCGGCGCGGACGGAATCGGCGCGCTCATCGCCTCCCTCAATCGGCGCACCCACTTCGAGACCCTCGAGGGCTGCATTGGCTTGCTCCTGCTGTCCTTGGCCGATCACGACCCGGGTTGATTGCACGGCAGGGTGACGGATCAGGGATTCGACTGCCCAGCGCAGGACGGGTTTGCCGCCAAGGAGCCGAAATTGCTTGGGCACGCCTCCGCCCGCGCGTTCGCCTTTCCCGGCGGCGACGATTAGGGCGGTCACAGTCATTCGCGCGGCGCTCTAGGCGCGCTTGCCTTGTCCGCCAAGGGCTCTTCCCCTATCTCCCGGCTTCCCGTGAGCGCGTTGAAGCCCATCAAGATCGGCCCGGTCGAGGTCGGATCGCCGGTGATACTGGCGCCGATGACGGCCGTCACCGACCTTCCGTTCCGACGCGCCGTGAAACGCTACGGTGCGGGTCTGACGGTCAGCGAGATGATCGCCAGCCAGGCGCTGGTTCGCGAAACTCGCCAGTCGCTTCAGAAGTCGCTTTGGGACCTGTGCGAGGAACCGGTGTCGATGCAGCTCGCCGGCTGCGAGCCAAAAGTGATGGCCGAAGCGGCAAAGCTCAATGAGCAGCGCGGCGCAGCGATCATCGACATCAATATGGGTTGCCCGGTGAAGAAGGTCGTCAACGGCTGGGCGGGATCCGCCCTGATGCGTGACCTGAAGAGCGCGGCTGCGATCATTGAGGCGACCGTCAAGGCCGTGACGGTTCCGGTCACGCTCAAGACACGTATGGGCTGGGACCACAGCAGCCTCAATGCGCCGGAGCTTGCACGGATTGCCGAGGATCTTGGCGTGCAGATGATCACCATCCACGGACGTACACGCTGCCAATTGTACAAGGGCGAAGCCGATTGGACCTTTGTCCGCAGGGTCAAGGACGTCGTTTCCATCCCGGTCATCGTCAACGGAGACATCAACTCCTGCGAGGATGCACGCGAGGCCCTTTGCCAGTCTGGGGCAGATGGAGTGATGATCGGCCGCGGCGCCTATGGTCGACCGTGGTTCGTGTCGCAGGTGATGAGCGATCTTGGCGGAGGAGGTCATCGCCCGGATCCGAGCCTCGATGAGCAGCTGGCGACCATGCTTCAGCAATATGACGAGATGCTCGAACTCTACGGCGCTCACACCGGCGTGAACATCGCCCGCAAGCATATCGGCTGGTACACAAAGGGGCTGCCAGGTTCGGCGGAGCTGAGGAACTGCGTCAACTCTCAGGACGATCCTACTGTTGTGGTTCGAATGTTACAGGAATTCTATTCGCCGTGGCTCGCCCGCTCGGCTGCCTGACGCGAGCAAGACCGACAGAAGTGTGTTGATTCTGCAACGGGCGTGCTAGGGGCGCTTCGAATGGACGCGCGTACGGCCGACTCGCCGGTGATATTGCAGCATGATGGCTGGCTCCAGCGCGAGCGGGCGAGCGGACGGTTCTACGACCGGCTGATGGTGTTGCTTGCCCTGATTCTTGCCGGCATGATCGGGCTAAGCGCATGGCTCCTGAGCCGAAGCGCTGAGCCGGGAACGTTGCTTTCACCACCACTCATTGCTTTGATTCTGATCGCGATCCTGTTGCCCGCGATCGCGCTCATGGCCCTCTACGCTCGCAAGGTCGCCGTCCAGCGCGCGGAGGCGGGCGGCCTTGGGAGTGGCCGGCTTCATGTGCGCCTCGTAGCCCTGTTTACGGCCATCGCGGCGGTGCCGACGGTCCTCGTGGCGATATTCGCTTCGGTCCTGTTTCAGAGCGGACTTGCATTCTGGTTCTCGAACCGTGCCCGCAACATGCTCGAGAATACCGTGCAGGTGGCCCAGGGTGCCTATCAATATGAGCTTGGAACCGTGGGTGACGAAGCGACTGCCATGGCGGGCGACCTGACAGGCTATTTGCAGAAAATATCGATCGACAATCCGCAGTTCAAAACTGCCTTCGCATACCAAACGTACCAGCGTTCCCTCAATGAGGCCGCGCTCGTGACGGTCGGATCGTCGGGAGATATTCAAACCCTGGCAGTCGCGAATGGCTATGTGGGCATGCTCGACGAGCGTCGCATCAGGGCTGCGATCAGTCGACTGCAAAAACTGCCCGAGAATGCGAGTGTGGACGCGGAGACGCCAAACAGGATCTCCGTGATCACCCGCTTGGCACCTGGGACGAAATCGTATCTTTATGCAGGCCGCGTGGTCAATTCCGACATCGCTGTCCAAATCGACCGCGCAAACGCGGTTTTCCATGACTATCATGCCCTCCTGAAGCGCTCGCGGGTCAACCAGCTTCGTTTCAATCTCGCTCTGTTGCTCGGCTCGCTGATCATCGTCGGGCTCTCCATCATGACGGCCCTCAAACTCGCGGATCGGCTGGTGAGACCCGTTGGCGAGCTGGTCAACGCGGCAGGGCGCATCGAGACGGGCGATTTCTCGGCAAGAGTGCCGGTCACGAATACCGAAGACGAGGTCCAGACCCTCGCCACAGCCTTCAACCAGATGACCGAGCGCCTCGAGGAGCAGACCAACGAACTGCGCTCAGCAAATACGCAGCTCGAGACTCGCCGCGCTTTCATCGAGGCGGTGCTGTCGAGTGTCACGGCAGGAGTGATTGCCGTCGATACGCAGCACAATATCCTGCTGCTCAACCGCTCTGCCGAGACCTTGCTCGAGCAGGGTGAGCCG
>DATATH010000133.1:0-5762 GCA_036268895.1 Sphingomicrobium sp.
CGACCAGATGAGTTTATACAACATGGTGCTTCCGGAGTTCCGCAAGCATGGCGCGGAACTGCTCGGAATCTCGGTCGACGGCGCCTGGTGCCATCAAGCGTACGCCAGAGCGAACCAGCTCCATTTCCCGCTGATCGCCGATTTCCATCCGAAGGGAGAAATTGCCAAGTCGTACGGCGCCTATCGCGACAGCGAGGGCGTTGCCGAACGCGCTTTGTTCGTCCTCGACGAGAGGGGGCACATCGTCTGGAGCTATCGTTCCCCGATCGCGGTCAATCCCGGCGCAGACGGGATTCTCGACGCGCTCGAACGAATGCCGAAGCTGGAGACGGCTGATGTCTGAACTGCGATTTCCCATCAATGAACACGACCATGTCATCGGCCCGGACGACGCTCCCGTGACGCTCGTCGAATATGGCGACTATCAGTGCCCGCATTGCCAGGCCGCGTGGCCGCAGGTCGAGCTTGTCCTGCGTTATTTCGGAAGCGATCTTCGCTATGCCTACCGACATTTTCCGATCTCGACGGCGCATCCGCTCGCCAAGCCCGCCGCAGAAGCCGCGGAATTCGCGGGGGTCCATGGACTGTTCTGGGAGATGCACTCAGCGATTTACGCCAACGGGCACCAATTGTCGGGCGCGACCCTGTTCGCGCTTGCAAGTCAGCTTGGGCTCGACGCCGCCGAGCTTCGGAACGCGCTTGAGCAGGGCACCCATGCGGCCAAGGTCGAGGCCGATTTCCTCGGCGGGATCCGCAGCGGAGTGAACGGAACGCCCTGCTTCTTCGTCAATGGCGAGCGGCACGACGGCGCCTATGATGCGATGACTCTCTCGGCCGCGATCGAGACGGCGGGGACCGACGTTCCGTCCAACGTCGTCAGAATTCCGGTCGCATGACCGCCGGCCGCGACAAAAAGAAGATCGACCCGGTCGAGGAGGCCGACATCGAATCCTTCCCCGCGAGCGACCCGCCGGCATGGACAACCGGTGCATCCGACGCCGACGAGGAGGACCAGGACCTCGTCGTCCAGGACGAGCCGGACACCCGCAGCGGCGCCGACGAATTGGATTAGGAGGGGGACCCCCCCGTGAGGCCCCTTTTTTGTTCAACGGTAGTGGAATGCGGGGAGTTTGCCGACGGCTTGCTTGCTCGCCCCCGGTAGTACCATCCCTTTGCGAGTCATCCGCAGAGAGGAATAAGGGATCGCGATTAGCCGTCCGCCGATGCCGAGGAACCCGCCGACGTTGATGATGGTCATCAGCACCCTGTCGCGCTGGATGATGAAGTCGTCGACGTGGCCGATTTTCTGGCCCTGCGGATTGTAGACGGGCTTTCCGATCAACTCGCTGATGCGGAAGCCGAGCGCCACCAGTTTGACATCGACGATCGCGAGCACAACGGGGTTTTGCGCCGCAGCGGGGGTGCTGAAGGTCAAGGCACTCGCGGGCACCGCGAGTGCGACGGCAAGCGAAATCGCTCGGCCGCCCAATCTTGCGCCGTTTTCGATGGAAAGCATGTGTTGTCTCCTTCGGTAAGGAGCCGGCGTCATCGCCTCAGGGCGCCTCGCGCAACATGACGGGCGTCAGTTTTCGCGGGGACGGAAATGCTGACCGCCGTCAACGCAACCCTTCACCGCAACGCCGTACGTCACCGACGGCCCCCGGCGCGACTGCCGGATGAATCGAAGGAGGACCGACAATGGCTACAGGTTGGCTTGCACCCCTTTCCCGCTCGCGCCGGACACCGGCCGTGCCATCGCTGATGGACCCGTTCCGATTCATCGACACCTTGCTTTCCGATGTCGTCGGGACCCGCCCCGGCGACGGTGGCGGTGACCTGCTCGCCCAGCCGCGGATGAACATCGAGGACCGGGGCAATGAAATCAGCGTCACCGCCGAACTGCCCGGCGTTTCCGATGGCAATGTCGAGGTTACGCTCGACGACGATATGCTCATTATTGCCGGCGAGAAAAGGCAGCAGGAAGAAGTGAACGAAGGCGGGATGCGCCTTGTGGAGCGCGCATTCGGGCGCTTCCGCCGCGCAATTCAACTGCCGTTCGCGCCGGATTCCAAGGAGGTCGTCGCGCAGCTCAGGGACGGCGTGCTGACGATCACCGTTCCGAAGAGCGCCGAGCAGAAGAGCAGGCAAAGACAGATCGAGGTGAAGAGCGATTCCGTTCAGGCAGGAAGCGGCGCTCGTTCGGGTGCAAGCGAAAGCTCAGACGCAAGCTCCGGCTCATCATCGACCCGGCGCAGGTCGGGCGAGAACCAGGGCGAACAACGCGCGGGAGCAGAGCGCGAGACGGCCGACACAGCGGCCTGAAAGGCGCGTCAGCGCATGGGGGCCACGACAACCAGGCGCCGTACCTCGCATCCGAATTGCCGCCAACAGGGAAGAGGTTCGACCAATGACAGCCTATGTCAAGCGGGCCAGTGTGCCGCCGCACCTGGTCGATGATGGCGATCCGCTGGCGATCGCCCAGCTCAAGGAAGATCATCAGATCCTTCGGGCATTGTTCGATCTCCTCGAAACCGTCGGCGAGGACGTGCTCTTCCCGATTGCGGGAGAGATCTGCATCCGGCTCGCGATCCACATGAACCTCGAGGAAGAATTCCTTTACCCGTCGCTCAGGCCGTTGCTGGACGCCGACGAGATAGACGAAGCCATCCTCGAGCATCAACTCGCCAAGCGCCTGATCTCCGACATCATGGAAATGACCGGGCGCGAAGGGCTTTTGCGGGCCACGGTGCACGTCCTTGGCGAGCAAGTGGTCCGTCACATCGACGAAGAAGACCGCGAACTCCTGCGCGACGCTCGCAAGGCTTGGGAGGATGGCAAGATCGACCTCGTCGGGATCGGAGTCCGAATGCAGAGCCGCAGGCGCGATCTGTTCACCCTGGTCGGCTGGGTCGCTGGGGACATTCGCGGCTGCGACGTCGAACTCACCGCCAATGCCGTCGAGCGCGTACCCACACCACAATCGGCAGTCGACGCTGAACCCCGTCTCGCGCATGCCCTACCTGAGGGGCGGCGCTGATGCGCGGCGCCGAAAGAGTCGTGAATCCAGCCGATCTCAGCTGGAGTGCGCGGACCCGGCGGGCGCCGGGAACTCCCGTTCCGATCGCAAATCCCCCGGGACCGTGCCCGGTCGATATCGGCGTTCTGCATGAACTGAAGGGCGAAACCCGCTCGATCCCCAAAGGCGCCCATGTCCGACTGCGGAGGAGAGACCCCGAATTCGCGGTCCTCGTCCTGAGCGGCCTGCTGTTTCGCTACGTGCAGACGCACAACGGCTCCCGCCAAATCGTGGCGTTCTATTTCCCCGGCGACTGGGCATCGGTGGAAGCATTGGTGGGTGCCCCGCTCGAGGGTGAGATCGCGGCCGTGACGCGAGCGAAGGTGCGGCTCATTCCTCCCGGCGAAATCCGCGAGCTCGGCAAGACTCCCCGAATATTTCGGTCGCTCACGATCGAAACGCTGTTTCAGGCGGGGGTCCAGTCCGCGTGGCTGACAAGAAACAGCGTCATGCCCGCAGTTGCATCGCTCGCGCACTTCCTGTGCGAGATGATCATCCGCTCGGGAGCGGCGAGGGCCGACGGCACAGTGTCCTGCTCGTTTCCGCTCACGCAGCCGATGATTGCCGAAACGCTCGGCCTCACGCCGGTTCACGTCAATCGCACATTGCGCGTGCTGCGCGAGCGTCGTCTCGCGGACTTGGCGCGTGGCATCCTCCGGGTGAACAGCCTGCGCGACCTCGCGGCGGCGGCTGAGTTCGATCCTCTTTACCTCGAGCCTCGCTCGACCACGCCGTCGGCCCCGCCGGGAACACGGATTTCTTGACAGTTGTCATGGACCGGCCCCTCGAAAGGTCGTCGTGGACAGGCACGTCGATCTGAAGGATGCGCTATGGACAGCGACAGTCGCACGGGGGGTCAGGGCAATGGCCGGGAAGAGGATCGCGGCGGCATCCTCCGGCGAATCGAGGAAAAGCTCGACCGTCTCCTGCGGAGGCGCGACGACGACTGGCACGAACGCGAGTGGGCACCGCTGGACTCGCCATTCGCTTATTATGACGCGGGCGATCCTTCGCCGCGTTTCTTCGGCGGACCGCGGGCCGATGCCCCGGGATGGGACCCAAGCATCGCAGGCCCTCGCTTTGACCGCATCGACGTCGGCGCCGTCGGCACCCATGGAGTCGATCCGGTCTCCTCGTTCGACGGAGCACGGACGCCGCTGTTCACTGCGCACAGCTCCGCACGCGAATATTATCTGCTGAGGCGGGCGAGAGGGCGGGCGTACGCTGGAGACGGCGCGACCGGCTATGCCGACTATCGCCGGCGCAAGAAGGCCGAGCTCGACCGCGAATATGCCGATTACTGCCGCGATCAGCAGGCGCGCTTCGACCGCGATTTCGATGCCTGGCGCGAGAAGCGCAGCGGACCGTCCCGATCGGTCGACAAGCCTGCACGCCGTGAGGAAACGGCCGCCGAGGACGAGGCCAAGCGGCGTTGAGCGGTCCATTCCGGGACCGTGGGCTTCCGCGCCGGCATGCGACGTCTCTGCGCTGCGGCTCTTCTTCACGCATAGGCTCGACCGTTACCTCACCACGAGCACCGCTCCTGCGAAGCGGGTTCGTGCTTCGGCCACTTTGAGCTGATGGCTCGAACCTCATTTCACATAAGATCGGTTGTCGTGGAGCGGGGCTAGCGCCCGCTTTCGACCTATTGAGCTCGGTCGTCCGGTTCGTACTCCAATCGGAATCTGGTTCCCGGCCGGAACTCGTTTGACGTGAAATCCTGTTCTCGTAAATAGGCTTACGATCGCTGCTCCTTCCTGGACAGGAAGCCGCTGCGAAGCTCTGGAGCCAATTGATGCTAGATACATCCGATCGATGCATTTTTGACGACGACCTCATCGCTTTTCGCGACCAGGTTCGCCGTTTCGTTGAGCGCGAATTTTCGCCAAATCTCTCAAGCTATGACGAGGCTGGCGCCGTTTCCCGGGCTTTTTGGTTCAACGCCGGTTCGGCCGGCTTCCTGTGTCCCGGCATCGCCCAGGACTACGGGGGGACGGGCCTCGATTTCCGCTACAATGTCGTCCTGAATGAGGAGATGAGTTACGCGGGCGCAGCCGACTGTATCAACCTGCAGTCGGACATCACGTCGCCTTATATCGAGAAATATGGCACCGAGGAGCAGAAGCGCAGATGGCTCCCCCGGCTGATCAGCGGCGAAACGATTCTCGCGATCGCGATGACGGAGCCAGGCGCCGGTTCCGATCTTCAAGGCATTCGAACGACCGCGCGCAAAGAGGGCGACGAATATGTCGTCAACGGTTCGAAAACCTATATCACCAACGGTCAAAATACCGACCTCATCCTTTGCGTAGTCAAGACGGACCCGGCCGCCGGCGCGAAGGGCACGTCGATTGTGCTCGTCGAAGCCGATCGGCCCGGCTTCGAGCGAGGCCGTAATTTGAGCAAAGTCGGACAATGGTCGGCGGACACGTCCGAACTCTTCTTCAATGACGTCAGGGTCCCGACCGCAAATCTCCTGGGTGAGGAGAATCAGGGGTTCATCTATCTGGTCAGCGAGCTCGCTCAGGAGCGTCTGTCGATTTCGGTTTCGGCACAGGCCGCTGCGCAGCGCGCCTATGATGAGGCCGCCAAGTATGTCCGAGAGCGCAAGGCTTTTGGCAAGCCGATCATCGATTTCCAGAATACCCGCTTCATGCTGGCCGACATGCACTCGAGCCTGCAGGTC
>DATATH010000134.1:0-11362 GCA_036268895.1 Sphingomicrobium sp.
ACAAACCTCACTGGCCAGGTGCGCAACATCGCGGAAGTGACCACGGCCGTTGCCCGCGGCGATCTTTCGAAAAAGATCACGGTCGAGGTGAAGGGGGAGATCCTCGAGCTCAAGAACACCATCAACACGATGGTCGACCAGCTCAATTCCTTCGCTTCCGAAGTGACCCGCGTCGCCCGCGAGGTCGGGACCGAAGGCAATCTTGGCGGCCAGGCTGAGGTGCCGGGGGTCGCCGGGACGTGGAAGGACCTTACCGACAACGTCAACCTGATGGCCGACAATCTGACCGGCCAGGTGCGCAACATCGCCGAGGTGACGACCGCAGTCGCGAAGGGTGATCTGTCGAAGAAGATCACGGTCGATGTGAAGGGCGAAATCCTCGAGCTCAAGAACACCGTCAACACGATGGTCGACCAGCTGAACGGCTTCGCTTCCGAAGTGACCCGCGTCGCCCGCGAGGTCGGAACCGAAGGCAAGCTCGGCGGACAGGCACAGGTGCCCGGAGTTGCGGGCACGTGGGCCGACTTGACGGACAACGTCAACGCCATGGCCGCCAACCTCACTGGCCAGGTGCGCAACATCGCCGAAGTCACGACCGCAATCGCGCGGGGCGATCTGTCGAAGAAGATCACGGTCGATGTGAAGGGGGAGATTCTCGCGCTCAAGAACACCATCAACACGATGGTCGACCAGCTCAACGCCTTCGCTTCCGAAGTGACCCGCGTCGCCCGCGAGGTCGGGACCGAAGGCAAGCTTGGCGGACAGGCGCAAGTGCCGGGTGTCGGCGGCACCTGGAAGGATCTCACCGACAATGCCAACCTGATGGCCACCAACCTCACCAATCAGGTGCGCGGTATCGCCGAAGTGGTGACCGCCGTCGCGCAGGGCAATCTCAAGCGAAAGCTGGCCGTTGACGCCAAGGGCGAGATCGCCGCCCTCGCCGACACGATCAATTTCATGATCGACACCTTGTCGACCTTCGGTGACCAGGTCACGAACATGGCCCGGGAAGTGGGCATCGAGGGCAAGCTCGGCGGACAGGCCCGGGTCCCGGGTGCGGCCGGCCTCTGGCGCGACCTTACCGATAACGTCAACCAGCTGGCCGCAAACCTCACCAACCAGGTCCGCTCAATCGCGGAAGTCGCCACCGCCGTGACCAAGGGAGATCTCACCCGATCCATCGCCGTCGAGGCGTCCGGTGAAATGGCCGCGCTCAAGGACACGATCAACGAGATGATCTCCAACCTCAAAGAGCAGACGCTGAAGAATGCGGAGCAGGACTGGCTCAAGACCAATCTCGCCCGCTTCAGCCGTATGCTCCAGGGTGAACGCGACCTCGCGACCGTGTCGAACCTCATCATGTCCGAACTCGCGCCGCTGGTGAACGCTCAATATGGGATGTTCTACGTCACCAAGCGTGACGGGGACGAAACCAGGCTCGAGCTCGTCGCTAGCTATGGTGCCGAGAGCTCCCAAGCGCTCAAGCAGGAGTTCCGCCTTCGCGAAGGGCTCATTGGGCAAGCTGCAGCCGACCGCCGGCCGATCCTACTGAAAGACGTCCCGGCCGACTTCATCAGGATCGGCTCGGGCCTCGGCCACTCAACGCCGGCGAACGTCAACATACTTCCGGCCCTCTTCGAAGACGAGGTGCGGGCGGTGATCGAACTCGCCTCGTTCAACGAGTTCAACGAAACCCACCAGAACTTCCTCGACCAGCTGATGGAATCGGTCGGCATCGTCTTGAACACCATCGCTGCAACCATGCGCACCGAGGGACTGCTGAAACAGTCGCAGCTGCTGACGCAGGAGCTCCAGGCGAGGCAGACCGAGCTCACCCGAAAGCAGCAGGAATTGCACGCGACCAACGAGGAGCTCCAGGAGAAAGCGCAGCTCCTCGAGAACGAGAAGAAACAGGTCGAAGCGAAAAATCTCGAAATCGAGATGGCTCGGCGTGCACTCGAGGATAAGGCCGAGCAGCTGGCCCTCACCTCCAAGTACAAGTCCGAGTTTCTCGCAAACATGTCGCACGAACTGAGGACGCCGCTCAACTCGCTGCTGATCCTCTCGAAGCTCCTGTCGGACAATGCGCAGGGCAACCTTAACGAGAAACAGGTCGAGTTCGCTCGGACAATCAATTCGGCGGGATCCGACCTTCTTAACCTCATCAACGACATTCTCGATCTGTCGAAAGTCGAATCCGGCACGGTTACGATCGAGGTCGGCGAGATGCCGGTCCAGCACCTGAGACAACACATGGAACGGACGTTCCGCCAGCTCGCGTCGGACAAGAGGCTGGATTTCAACGTCAAGTTTGATCCCAAGCTGCCGGCCACAATCGGCACCGATGAAAAGCGCCTCCAGCAGATCGTGCTCAACCTGCTGTCGAACGCCTTCAAGTTCACTTCGAAAGGTAGCGTGACGCTGGGCGTTCGGCTGGTCAGCAAGGGCTGGAGCCTCACTCACTCGGTCCTTCGCCATGCCAACCGCGCGGTCGAAATCTCGGTCAGCGACACCGGCATCGGTATCCCCGCCGACAAGCAGAAATTGATCTTCGAGGCGTTCCAGCAGGCCGACGGAACGACCAGCCGCAAATATGGCGGCACTGGCCTTGGTCTGTCGATCAGCCGCGAAATCGCCAGGCTGCTCGGCGGTGAGTTGCAGGTCCGCTCCACGCCCGGCGAAGGTTCGACCTTCACTCTCTACGTCCCGCTCCAGACCGTGGCAGCAGTTGGCATTGGGAGCCATGGCAGCTCGGCGCGCTATGAAAACAGCGGCGCTCTGGTGCCAACTGCGCTGCCGACCGGGTTCGAGGTCAATGACGATCGCGACGAACTCGGCAAGGGTCCGTTCGTCCTCATCGTCGAGGACGATCCGACATTCGCATCGATCCTGCTCGAAGCGGCACATGAAGCCGGACTGAAGGGCGTGGTCTCGACCGCCGGCGCGGGTACGCTCGCAATGGCGCGCAAGCTCCAGCCGAGCGCGATCACTCTCGACCTTGGCCTTGCCGACATCGATGGCCTCGTCCTCCTCGATCTCCTGAAGCACGATCCGGAAACCGGCCATGTGCCGATCCATGTCATCACCGGCGTCGATCGCGGCGCGTCGGTAATGGCAATGGGTGCATTCGGAATTACGGAAAAGCCGGCCGAGAGACCGGAACTGGTTCGCGTCTTCACCTCGCTTCGCGACGATGCCGCGGGGCGCAAGCCGAGGCACCGCAAATCCAAGGCGGTTGAGACGAAAGCGCCCGCCAAACGATCGGTCCCGGAGCTCGCCGGCGCCAGGGTCCTCATTGTCGACGATGACATCCGAAACATCTTTTCGCTGACGAGCGTTCTGGAGAACCACGAGGTGGAAGTGCTCCACGCGGAGCGGGGAAAGGACGGAATTCTCATTCTTGAGCAGACGCCGGGCGTCGATGTCGCACTGATCGATATCATGATGCCGGACATGGACGGCTACGAGACAATGCGCGAAATCCGCCGACTTGCGGAATTGGTGGATCTGCCGCTGATCGCGGTCACCGCCAAGGCCATGAAGGGTGATCGTCAGAAGTGTCTCGATGCGGGCGCCTCCGACTACATCGCCAAGCCGGTCGATATCGAGCTTCTCCTCGCGCTCCTTCGGGTGTGGGTCGCCCGCGGCCGGGATAAACTGACGGCGGAGGCTGCGGAGTAGGCCATGAACGGGTCATCGGGAGTGGTCGCGCCTGTGCCAGTGGGGGAGAGCCTCTCTTCACCCGAGTTCGAGCGAGCTCGGGTGCTGCTCGTCGACGACGACGAGCGTAACCTGCTGGCGGTCGCGACGGTCCTTGAGGATCTTGGCGAGGTCGTCCTCGCTCACTCCGGCGAGGAAGCGCTTCGCCACCTTCTCAGAAGCGAGTTCGCGGTTATCCTGCTCGATGTCTACATGCCCGGAATGGACGGCTACGAGACCGCCCAGATCATTCGCGGCCGAGAGCAGACCAAAGGCATTCCCATCGTCTTCCTGTCAGCCGTCAACAAGGAGACCGAACACCAGCTGCGAGGCTATTCGATGGGCGCCGTCGACTATGTCTTCAAGCCGGTCGATCCCATCATTCTGCGCTCGAAGGTCTCGGTTTTCGTTGAGCTTTTCGAGAAGTCGCAAGAAGTCCAGCGTCAGGCTCGCCAGGAGCAGGCACTCCTCGATGCCAACCTTCGCGCCAATGCCGACCGGCTGCGTGCCGAGCAGGAACTAAGGCGCGCCGAGCAGCGGCAGGCTGTCATCATCCAGTCCCTCCCGATGGTGGTCTACCTCGAACCCTATGAAGCCGTGCAGCGCACGCCGACCTATGTCGGCGGCGATCTGAAAACGATCTGCGGCTTCACGTTTGATGAGTTTCAGGCTCAGCCGGAAATCTGGACAGACCGCCTCCACCCCGAAGATCGGATCCGGGTGATCGCAGCACTCGAGGCGCGGCGGAAGAACGGACGTTCATCGATCGAATATCGCTGGATGTGTGCCGATGGCAGCTACAAGCACTTTCTCGATCATGCGGTGCTCCTTCGCGATATAGACGGCAAACCGGTCGAGCTCGCCGGGACGCTTATGGATATCAGCGAACAGCGTTCGCTCGAAAACCAGCTGATCCAGGCGCAGAAGATGGACGCGATTGGCAAGCTGACAGGCGGCATTGCCCATGACTTCAACAACCTGCTTGCGGCGGTGATCGGCGGACTTGGACTCCTCGACAAACGCGCCCGGCTTGATGAGGACGGGCGCAAGATTCTGGCGATGACGAGGCGTGCAGCCGAACAGGGGAGCGATCTCGTCAGGCGGCTACTGGCTTTTGCGCGCAGACAGAAGCTCGAACCGCAATCCGTGGATCTGGTTTTGCTGCAGGAAACGGTTTGGGGCCTTCTGACCCACACTCTTGGCGGACTGATCAATATCGAGTGGCGTGCCGCCGCGGAGCCGTGGAACGCCTTTGCTGACCAGGCACAGCTCGAGCTTGCGCTCATCAACCTCATCATCAACGCGCGCGACGCAATGCCGGCGGGCGGAACAGTCTCGGTCTCGGTCGAAAATCACGAGATGACACTCGACAACTGGGCTGCACTTTCGGCTGGTGAGTACGTCCTTCTTTCGGTCACCGATACCGGGACCGGCATTTCGCCCGAGAATCTCGAAAAGGCGATGGAGCCCTTCTTCACCACGAAGGAGACGGGCAAGGGAAGCGGCCTTGGCCTGAGTATGGTCTATGGTTTCGCCAAACAGTCGAACGGTGCCTTCCGTCTGGCCAGCAAACTTGAACAGGGAACGAGAGCCGAGCTGTGGCTTCCTCGAGCAGTCGGGGACGCTACGCCCAAGCAGAAAGTCGAGAGTCCCGCATCACAACACAGTTCGGGCAGCCTTCGCGTTCTTCTCGTCGATGACCATGCCGAGGTCCGAACCACCACGGCCGCGGTGCTGGCGGATTTCGGGCACGAGGTCGTCGAAGCTGCAAACGGCACCGACGCGCTCGCCGCCTTGAGTGACGGCGACTGCCGCTACGACGCAATGATCAGCGATTATGCGATGCCCAATCTCTCGGGGACCGATTTCCTGCGAGAGGCACGCAAGTTTTGTCCCGACGTTCCCGCACTTCTTATCACCGGCTATGCGGACGCCGAGGCGATCAATGACCGGCCAGAGGGCGTCGAGGTCATGCTCAAGCCCTTCACGCCTTACCAGCTCCAGGAGGCTCTCTCTCGCTTGTGCGGAAATCTGGGCGCACCTTAGTATCGCGAATTTGGTTTCGGCAGAACCGTCGGCATCTCGTCGGAACATTCTTGGCTGACGTCTTTGCCGTCCTTGATCCCCAGTGATTCCTGCAATTCCTTTTCAACAAGGAGGCGCCTGATCTGCGGTGGCGGCGAATGGCTGGTACGGTGCCGCGAGCAGGGCCGTATCACCGCGGCCTTTCGGCCGTCCTGCCAAATCTCAGCCGTTAGATGCGGATGCGTGGAGGAAGCGAGGCGCGCCGCTTCGAAGAGGTCTTCGGGTGCGAAGTCCTCGATCTCCTCAAGGATGCCCCCCCGGAAGTACAATATCCGGCACGGCATGCCCTTCCAACGCCAGATGAGCGATTCGGGTTCGAGATCCCGTTTCTTTTCGCCACGCTGCATTTGAGGCCTGTCTCTGGATGGCGCAGCTCCGCGCTGACGCGAGACTGGTTCGGGACTGAAACCCGAGCGGCGATCTACAAAGTGGCGCCGGCGATTTTCCCGACGCCATAGGTGATCGCCATCGCCAGCAGGCCGCCAAGGACATTGCGGGCGATCGAGCGCAACTTTGGGGCGCCTCCAAGCTCCGCTGAAACCCATCCGGTCAGGGTCAGTGCGACCAGCACCGCGGCACCCGAAATCCAGATCTCGACGGCTCGCGGCGCGAGGACCATCGAGAGCAACGGGATGAGGCCGCCGCCGGTGAAAGCGAGCATCGATGCGATGGCTGCGTGCCATGGATTGACGACCGACGCCGGATCAATTCCAAACTCCAGGCGGGCATGGGCGGTGAGCGGGTCGCGGGCGGTCAACTGAAGCGCGACCTTCCGAGCAAGCGATCCATCGATCCCCCGCCCCTCCAGCAAGTGCTGCAGTTCGACGAGCTCGCATTCGGGATTGCTTTCAATCTCTCGGCGCTCGCGCTCGAGCTCGGCATCCTCGAGATCGCGCTGGCTCGACACGGACACATATTCGCCGGTCGCCATCGACATCGCTCCGGCAACGATCGCCGCGATGCCGGCAAGAACGACGTTCGAGTGCGAGGCGGACGCTCCGGCGACTCCGAAAATGATCGACGATGTCGAGACGATTCCGTCGTTTGCGCCGAGGACGCCGGCGCGCAGCCAGTTGAGCTTGCTCGCGATCGCCGTGCTGGGCACCTGGTCTGGTGTGGTGGTGATATTCACCAGCTGTCCTTTGGCTTTAGACCCGGCAATGATCTGCCGAGGAATGATGAGGCCTGGTCTTCAGTTTCATCGACGCCGCTCACTTTGTCTTCGGTGGCACGATCGGCTTGGAGAGCTGCTCCTTCATCGCGCTCTTCATCATGGCACGCTGGGCGTTGGCGCTCCTGTCGATCGGCGCATGATAGAGCGCGGCAAGAAAGGAGCGGTCAAAATCGGTCAGCTCGAACGAGGCGTTCGACATCCTCGGATCGTCGAACAGCGCGAGCATCGAATTATGGTGAGTGCTGGACCGGTCGTTGGGATTGCTGAGCGCAACGAGCGCGACGTAGTCGGACAACTCGCCGATATTGACGCCATTCAGCTGGTTGGCGTCGACCACTACGATCATTGCAGCGAGCGACGGCCGCGTATCCTTCCTGATCCTCGATCCCGCCAATCCGCAGGAAAAACCGCATTCGTCCGTCGCGCTGATCCAGCGAACCGGCCGCGTGCTCTCGACGAAGCGCTTGAGACGATCCCAGCCGTCCGCGCGAAGCGTTATCGAATAGTTTCGAAGAAGATCGTCGATGAACGCCTTGGGGTCGGACGTAATGACGACGGCCATCGTGGTGAGGCAGCTAGAACCGCCGGCGCGAAGGCGCACGGTTCGTGCGAGCTCGCCGATCCTCTGTTCCATGAATCTGGCCTCTGAAGGATCGATTCCGAGCACGAGGGGGCAAACCTCGTCTTTCCAGCGGGCAATCTGATCGGTGGGTCCGGATTGGGTAAGGCGCTGAACGAAGCCGCTGATCGCCTGCTTAAGGCGGCCCTCAACGACAATCGGAGGCTCCTTGGCGACCTGCGCCGATGGGGTCGGCGTCTGAGCGCCAGCAACAAAAGAGGGCAACGCAAACGCGCCCAGGATCAGTGCAACTCGTTGCCACCGCATGCAATCTCTTTGCATCCGCTTCATCTGTCCGCAATGGATTTAGAGCTTGAGACGGGTCCCTGCTGGCGAGCCCGCCTCCGTTTCATTTCGGCTTGGCAGGAGTGCGCGAATAATAGAGCAGGAATACCATCCGATCTGGCTTTGCCGTTGGCGCTCGTGAACAGGACGGTCTCTCTCTTGAGGCCGAGTTTCGCCAGATTATCGTACAGCGGCTTATCCTGGAGCGCTTTGCGCGCGGCTTTCGGAGCGCGCGACATCGGCTCGTGAAACGCAGTGGCCCCTTGTCCATCATGCGCCAATCGATGTGAAGCAGACCACCTTGAATTTCTTGGTGCTGACCGGCTTCTCGTTGACTGCGCCGATTATCGCCGTGCAGGGTCGCCTTTCGACTGTTTGTAGGGGGTTAGGACCGATGGCAGGTGAACCCCAGGTCGCGTGGGATCTCGCGGCTGAGCTCGGCGAAGGGCCCGTCTGGGTCGAGCGCGACGGCGCCCTCTGGTTTGTCGATATCAAGAAGCATGAGATTCATCGCTTCGATCCCGCCAATAAGGAACAACGAAGCTGGACTGCACCCGAGCAGGTCGGCTTCATCTTCCCGGCGCAAGGGGGCGGGTTCGTCGCCGGCCTCGAGGACGGCCTCTATCATTTCGACGAAACGACCGGTGCCTTCGAACTGATCGCCAAGGTCGAACCCGACCAACCTGGAAACAGGCTCAACGACGGCGTCGTCGATCCTTCGGGCCGCCTCTGGTTCGGGACCATGGACAATGGCGAGAAGGCGAAGACCGGCGCCTTCTATTGCTTCGAGGGCGGCAGGTTGACCCGCACCGCTCTTGGGGGAATTGCGATCACCAACGGCCCAGCGGTCTCGCCCGACGGCCGCCTCCTCTATTTCGTGGATACGCTCAGAGGAACAATCGGCTGCGCCGATATTGCTGATGACGGGTCACTCGGATTACCGAGGCCGTTCACGAGGATCGATCCCAAAGAAGGCCATCCGGACGGCCCGACCATCGACAGCGAGGGCTGCTTGTGGATCGCCCTTTATGCAGGGTGGGAAGCGAGGCGCTATTCACCGGAGGGCGAGCACATCGATAGTGTCCGTTTTCCGGTCGCAAACATCACCAAGCTTGCCTTTGGCGGCGCTGACCTTCGGACCGCCTTTGCAACGACTGCGCGCCAGCTCATGAAACCAAAGGACATCGCAAAGCAGCCTGAGATCGGCCACCTCTTCCAGTTCCGGGCCGATGTTGCAGGCGTGCCCTCCCCGCTTGTCAGGCTCTAGACCCGCGGGGCGATCAGATCAGCCCTGCATCTGTTCGAGCTCCTTGCCCCTGGTTTCGTGAACCAACGTCTGCACCAGGAAGAAGCTGATCACGGCCGAAACCGCGTAGAACAGATAAGATCCGGTGAGGCTCCAGGCCGCCATGATCGGGAAGGATTGGGCAATCACATAATTGGCGAACCATTGCGCAAAGCCGGCAACCGCAAGCGCCGAGCCGCGGATCTGGTTCGGAAACATCTCGCCCAGCATGACCCACATGACCGGGCCCCAGGTCCCGTTGAAGAAGATCACGTAAAGATTGGCGGAAACCAGCGCGACGAGGCCCATTCCGTGGCTAAGCTGGAGTTTGCCGCTCGCATCGAGCGTTCCACTGTGGAAGGCATAGGCCATTGCAAAGAGCGACACTGCCATTCCGGCCGACCCGATCAGCAGCAGTGGCTTGCGCCCGATCTTGTCGATGACTGCGATCGTGACGAGGCAGGCGCCGATGGATACGACGCCCGAAATGATGTTGCGCTGGAGCGCGGCCGCTTCGCTCACTCCCGCGAGTTTCCACAGGGTCTCGCCATAATAGAAAATGACGTTGATTCCCACCAGCTGCTGGAACACGGCGAGCATGATTCCCGCCCAGACGATCGGCCGAATTCCAAGGAGACCGTTGCCCTTGAGGTCCCTGAGGCGCGGCCTGTGGTCTTCGGAAAAGGTCACCCGGATCTCGTCGAGCTTGGCCCTTGCGATCCCGCTTCCGAACAGCTTTGCGAGCACGTTTTCGGCAATTTCGTCGCGCCCCTTCGATACGAGATAGCGTGGGCTTTCCGGGATGAAGATCAAGGCAATGAGGAAGATCGCCGCCGGTATCGCCTGCATCAGATACATCCAGCGCCACGCCGCGATCCCGCCCCAGAACGGATTGGTCGAGACCCCGGCGGTGGCGGCGAGGAAATAATTGACGACGAACGCGATCGTCAGCCCGATGATGATCATGATCTGCTGGATCGTGGTCAGCCGGCCGCGGATCCCGGCCGGTGCGACTTCGGAAATATAGGCAGGCGAGAGGACGCTGGCCGCGCCGACCGCCATTCCGCCCGCGAGCCGGGCAATGACGAATAGGTCGTGCGAATGGGAAAGTCCCTGGGTCAGAGCTCCCGCCAGGAACAGCAGGGCCGCGAGCATCATCGTGTTGCGCCGGCCCATGATGTCCGCGAGGCGGCCTGCGAAAAAGGCGCCGATGAAGCAGCCGATCAGAAGCGACCCGACGGTGAAACCGAGCCCTGCGTCGCTGAGGTTGAATGTCGAGCGGAGACCCTCTTGGGTGCCGTTCACAGCCCCGCTGTCGTAGCCGAACAGGAATCCTCCGATTGTCGCGACGGCGACGATTGCGCCGATGAATCCCAAGTTCGCTCGCTGCGAGTCTGCTTCCGTCATTTCCCTCTCCCAGGAACGTTGTGGTAATTGGGGTAACACGTGCGATTGCCGAAGCTCAACTGCAGAAGCGAAGCCGTCAGCTCCAAGGGAGATTTCCCATGCGCGAACTCGTGCTGATTCTAGCCGCTGTGACCATCGTCAGCTGCTCGCGGCCGGTGACCCCGCCGGGAAGCGATTTCGCCCAAGTGACAGCCGGCCGCGTCGCGGGACCGCCCCAGTCCTGCATTTCAACCGACCAAAGCTCGGGCCTCCGGGCGATCGACGAGCAAACGCTCGCCTACGGCAGCGGGAGAACGGTCTATATAAATCGCCTTGGCGGGCCCTGCCCCGGCGTGCAGCCCTTGAGCACATTGATCATCGAAGCCCAGGGCACCCAATATTGCCGGGGCGATCGCGTGCGCGGCCGGGAGATGGGCTCGATCATCGCCGGGCCCACCTGCATTCTTGGCGACTGGGTGCCGTACCGGAGATAGAAGTTCAGTGGATCGTCGCGGCCGCACTTTCGTCGCGAACGTGCGTCCGCGCCCGGCCTGAAGCGAGCGAGAAGAGAAAAAGGGCCGCGTAGCAGATCGCCGGCACGATGAACGCCGTCACGTAATTGCTGTGCTGCGAGACGAACCCGACGATCAACGGAAGGATCGCGCCGCCAACGATCGAGAAGCACAGGAGCCCGGAAGTCGCTTCTTCCGATGCGCTCGAGCGTTCGAGGGTGATGGTGAAGATAACCGGAAACATGATCGAATTGAAAAGCCCGATCGACAGCGCCGCATAGCCGCCCGATATTCCGCCGACCGAAAAGACGAAGAGG
>DATATH010000135.1:0-9032 GCA_036268895.1 Sphingomicrobium sp.
GATCGACGTTTAGATAGGGGTCGAACTTGCGGATGCGGACCTTGTAGCCGCGCGCCTGAAGGAGCGCTCCAAGCGATGCGGAGAGAAGCCCTTTTCCAAGCGATGAAACCACGCCGCCGGTGACAAATATGAACCGCGCCATGGGGTTCGAGGCTTAAGTCGGTTCGGGCCGGCTCCGCAAGCGGGTGAACGAAAAATCTTTTGAATGAGCTTTTTCCGTTACTGCGCGAGCGGAACGGCGGGGCTCTGCTGGTTCTGCTGTGCGTTCGATACCGGAGTTGGAGTCTGCTGCCCCGCTGGCTTGGGCTGCGCGAGCGGGGCCGCCGTGTTCGCCAGCGAGGTGTCTATCTTCGAGGGCTGTCGGTTTGCTCCTGCATAGGCCGCCATCAGGATCGAAAGAAGGATGAAGAGGGCGCCAAGGACGGCTGTCGAGCGAGTGAGAAAATCGGCCGCCCCTCGAGCGGTCATGAAGCCCGAGGAACTTCCCCCCACACCAAGGCCGCCGCCCTCGGAGCGTTGCATCAGGATGACGCAGATCAACGTGATTGCGATGAGCGCTTGGACGATCAGCAAGAATGCGAACATTGACGGACTTTCTCGGGAAAAGACGGGCGTGGCGCCACTTAGTCGGCGCTTCGCCGGCTTTCAACCGACCTCACTTGCCGGAAGTGTCCCCTGCAGCCTTGGTCGGTGCTGGCGATGCGTCGGTCGAGGAGGAGCTGCGAACAAGCGCCTCTAACTGGGTTTCGGAGTAGCCGATCGTCACGCTGCCGTCGGGATTGCCGCGCAGGCCCTCCTGCGGAACGGCGATCTTCTTTCCGTCCTGAAGCGTAATCGTGGCTTTCCCGTCGGCGACGGCGTCGATCGTCCCGACTTGCGCGCCTCCAAGCCCCTTCACGGACGCCCCGGCGACAATTGCCGCAGTTGAGGCCGCCAGGCTCTTCTCGATCTGAGCATCGAGCTCGGCCTGCGTCATTCCGAATAGCAGCTTGCCGTCCGAAACGGTAAAACTCGCGCTCGGAAGGAGGGCTTCGTGCTTGTCCGTCAGGACCAGAAGATTCGAGCCCTGCACTTCCTTGACCGTGCCGACCGGCGCGCCGCTCGCATCAGTCACCTGCATCCCGGGATTGATTCGCGCCTGTGCCTGCACGGATGCCGGTACGGCAAGAGCAAGACCGAGCGCGGTAAGCGTCCCAACAATCAGTTGCATGTCTGTCCTTTCCTTTCGATGCGGGCCACATAACATGCACCAGCTGTTTGTGAACTGAACGACTGCCTAGGAAGCAGCGGCGGCGACGATCGGCATGAAGTCGGCGGCCTTGAGGCTCGCTCCGCCAACGAGGGCGCCATCGACGTTCGAAACGCCAAAGATTTCGGTTGCGTTCGATGCCTTGACGGACCCGCCATAAAGGATCCGGATTTGCTCGCCATCGGCGCCATAGCGGTAAGCCAGCCGGACCCGAATGGCCGCGTGCATCTCGCCGATTTCGACGGGAGTTGGGACGTTTCCTGTCCCGATCGCCCAAATCGGCTCGTAGGCGATCGCCAGCTCCGGACGAGTGCTGAAGTGGTCCGGAAGCGACCCATCCAGCTGCGCCAGAATCGTTGAAATGGCGGCGCCCTGCTCACGGACCTCGAGAATCTCGCCGACGCAAAGGATCACTCCAAGGCCGCACTCGATCGCTGCCTCGGCCTTGGCTTTGACCTCTGTATCGGTCTCGCACTGCGCTTCCCGTCTTTCAGAATGGCCGACGATCGTCAGCGTCGCTCCGGCATCGACGAGCATCCGTGCCGAAATGCAGCCCGTGTGAGCTCCCGCTTGCGCCTGGTGAATATCCTGGCCGCCGATGGGAAAGCCGGGAACCGCTCGAACCGCCCGCTCGATGAGGATCGCCGGGACGCACAGCGCGACGTCCACCCGGGGGAAGCTTTGGGACACGGCTGCGATTGCCTCGATCTCGACGAGATCGGAGGAGAGACCGTGCATCTTCCAATTGCCGGCAACGAGCTTCCTCAATCCCATTCTGGCTCCCGCTGAGATGTCGCCACTAGCGGCGCTGCCTTGATGCGTGCAAGGCTCGCTCCTAAAGCGGCGCTCCAACTGGCCCTTTGCCTTCTAGGAACTCCATGCTCACCTCCCTACGCCGGCTACAGAATACGAAGGTCGGCACGATCATCGTCGCCGTCTTCTTCATCTTAATCCTCATCGGCTTCGCATCGACCGGCGTCACTAATTTCGGCTCCGGCAACATCGGATTCGGGATGACCAGTTCGACGCTCGCGAAAATCGGAAGCGAGCAGGTTTCCGAGCAGGACATGAGCCAGGCGATGCAGCGCCGGCTGCAGCAGGTCCGGCAGGAGCGGCCGGACGCCGATTATTCAACGATCGCCGGCGATTTCGAAGCACTTCTGGGCGAGATCATGGACGAGAAAACCATTCTTGCCTTCGCCGAGAAGTACCATTTTCCCCTCTCGAAGCGCCTGGTCGATGCCGAGATCGCGCAAATCCCCCAGACCAAGGGCCTCAACGGACAGTTCAGCGAACAGGCCTATCAGGCCTTCCTAGCGCAGCAGCGCCTGACCGACCCGCAGGTCCATGAGGTGCTCGCAGGCGGCCTCCTTGAGAAATACATGCTGACGCCGGTGGCGGCGAACGCGCGGGTCTCGGTCGGAATGGCGACGCCTTATGCCTCGATGTTGCTCGAGGCCCGCGAGGGTGAGGCCGCGGCGATTCCGCTCGGCGCCTTCCGCGCTGGGCTCAAGCCGACCGATAGCGACCTTCAGCAATTCTATTCGGCGAACCGCAACCGCTACATGGTGCCTGAGCATCGCGTGATCAGGATCGCTCGCATCGGACCCCAGCAGGTTGCGAGCATCACGGCGTCGGACAATGACGTCTCAGACTATTACAACGCCCATAAGGCCGATTATTCCGCCAGGGAGACCCGCAGCATCAGCCAGGCGGTGATCCAGGACCAAGCGACTGCAAACCAGATTGCTGCACGAGCAAAAGGGGGCGCCAGCATCTCCGCCGCGGCTGCGCCGGCGGGCCCGAATGCAGCGGTGACGAGCCTCGCGAACCAGAGCCAGAGTGCCTATGCCGGAGTCGCCGGTGACAAGGCCGCCACTACGATCTTCGGAGCGTCTTCAGGCTCCGTCGTTGGACCGATCCGGACCGACTTTGGCTGGCTCGTCGCGAAAGTGGACTCGGTAAACACGGTCGGCGGAAAGTCGCTCGACCAGGCGCGCTCCGAAATCTCTTCCAAGATCACTGCCGACAAGCGCAAGAGCGCGATTGAGGACATGGTCGACAAGATCCAGGACGCCGTCGACAACGGAAGCAACTTCACCGAGGCCACTTCCCAGGCAAAGCTCACCGTCACAACGACCCCGCTTATCGCTGCCGATGGCACCGCGCCTTCGGATCCGAACTTCAAGCTGCCGCCAGAACTCGCTCCAGCGCTGAAGACCGGCTTTCAGATTGAGCCGAACGACCCGCCCGAGGTCGTCACTCTGCCCAATAATCAGGGCTATGCGGTGGTCTCCCCGGGCCAGATCGTGCAACAGGCACCCGCACCGCTTGCAAGCGTGCGAAATCAGGTCGCCAGCGACTGGACCGACAATAAGGCGCTGGACCACGCTCGCTCTGTGGCGATGCAGATCGAATCGAAGGTCGACCACGGCACGGCGCTTGCGCAGGCGATGAAGGAGAGCGGCGCTGCGCTGCCACCTGTTCAGCCCCTTGCGACGCGGCGTATCCAGATCGCCATGGCTCGCGGACCCGTTCCGGCTCCGG
Organism: Sphingomicrobium sp.; assembly: GCA_036268895.1. Lineage (GTDB taxonomy): Bacteria > Pseudomonadota > Alphaproteobacteria > Sphingomonadales > Sphingomonadaceae > Sphingomicrobium. Next base: position 3,797 of record DATATH010000135.1, read on the forward strand.
TTAAGATGCTCTTCGCGCTTGCGCAGGGTAAGAGCAGGATGTTCCCCGATCCCCAGGGCCGAGGTTTTTTCATCGTCAAGGTCGACAAGATCACGCCGGGCAATGCGCTGCTTCAGCCCTCGCTGATCGGGCAGATGCAGGGAGAACTCCAGCAGGGCCTGTCTGAGGATTATGGACAGGAGTTCCTCGCGGCGATGCGGAAGGAACTCGGAGCCAAGCGCAACGAAGCCGCCATCCAGGGATTCAAGAGCCGGCTGTTGAGCAGCGGTGGCTGACGAGGCTTGACCCGAGCGAGTTTGTTGCCTACACGTTCACTGTTCGTTCCAACAGGGATGACGGGGAACAGCCGATGCTCACCGCCAAGCAACGCGATCTTTTGCTCTTCATTGATGGCCGCCTGAAAGAGGGTGGGGTCAGCCCAAGCTTTGATGAAATGCGCGAAGCTCTCGATCTGAAGTCGAAATCGGGCGTTCACCGGCTCATTTCCGCTCTCGATGAACGCGGCTTCATTCGCCGTCTACCGAACCGCGCGCGGGCACTCGAGGTTCTGAAGCTGCCGGAAACCACGGCACCTGCAAACGTGACCACGCTCCGGCCAGCCGCTCCTCATCCGGCAAACGACACGATGGAGATCCCGCTCCATGGGCGTATCGCCGCAGGTACGCCGATCGAGGCGCTGCAGGGCACAGAGACGTTCGCCGTGCCCGCTGCCTTGCTCGGCCCTGGCGAGCATTATGCGCTCGAGGTTTCGGGTGATTCGATGGTTGATGAAGGAATTCTCGACGGTGATTTCGCCCTGATCCGCAAGGCCGATACCGCCCACGACGGAGAGATCGTCGTTGCACTGATCGATGATGAGGAGGCGACTCTCAAGACCTTCCGCCGTGAAGGGAACATGATTCGGCTCGACCCTGCCAATCGCCAATATGAGCCACAGCGTTACGACCCGCGCCGGGTGCAGATTCAGGGCCGCCTCGCCGGGCTTATCCGGCGCTACTGACGTTGTCGAATGCGCGCATCGATTATGTCGAGCTCCCGAGCTCGACCGCGCACGAGCTCACACGGGCCTTTTATGCCAAGGCGTTCGGCTGGGATTTCGCCAACTACGGTCCGACCTATTCGGCGACGACGAACGGCACGACCGATGTCGGGCTGCAGGGTGATCCGGGAGAGGCGCTTGCGGCTCCGCTCCCGGTGGTCCGAGTCAACGACCTCGAGGCGGCATTCGATGCTGTTATCAAGGCAGGCGGCATCGTTGCCCGACCCATCTTCTCTTTCCCCGGCGGCCGTCGCTTTCACTTTATCGATCCATCGGGCAGCGAACTCGCGGTCTGGAGCGAGGCTTAGCAGTTCGATCATCGGTGGCGCGTCGGGTGCCGAGGGACAATTTCGAGCACCTCTCCAGGACCGCAGATTCTTGCGTTTCGGTGCCTCGGCGCATGCTGTGGAAGAGGCGCTTCCCCTATGTTAGGGGCGCTCGTCAGTTGCATCGCAGCATAGAAAGAGAAGGAAGCGCGCTTGAGCGCCAGCAGTTCGCCGCCGTCGCGTCCGGTCGTCACCCGCTTTGCCCCCTCGCCCACCGGCTTCCTCCACATCGGTGGCGCGCGCACGGCCCTCTTCAACTGGCTGTACGCGAGGCATTATGGCGGCAAATTCCTCTTGAGGATCGAGGACACCGACAAGGCCCGCTCGACCAAGGAGGCGATCGACGCGATCCTCGACGGAATGCGCTGGCTCGGCCTCGATTGGGACGGTCATGAATATTATCAGTCCCAATTCTGGGCCCGCCATGCCGAGCTCGCTCACCGGATGCTGGACCGCGGCCAGGCCTACCGCTGCTACATGACGCATGACGAGCTCGCCGAGCAGCGCGAAGCCGCACAGCGCGAACGGCGGCCATTTCGAATAGACAGCCCATGGCGCGACGTCACCGAGGAACAAGGAGCCAAGCCCTTCGTCATCCGCCTGAAGGCGCCGCGAGACGGCGAAACCGTGATCGACGACCAGGTCCAGGGTCGGGTGACAGTTCAGAATGCCGAGATTGACGATTTCATCCTGCTCCGCTCCGATGGAAGTCCGACCTACATGCTTGCGGTCGTGGTCGACGATCACGACATGGGCGTCACACACGTGATCCGCGGCGACGACCATCTCAACAATGCCTTCCGCCAGCTCGCGATCATTCGCGCGATGGGCTGGCCCGAGCCGACCTACGCCCATGTCCCTTTGATACACGGCCCCGATGGTGCAAAGCTCAGCAAGCGCCACGGCGCGCTCGGCGTGGATGCCTATCGCGACGAACTTGGCATGCTCCCCGAAGCCGTCGACAATTATCTGCTGCGCCTTGGCTGGGGTCACGGCGACGACGAGATCATCAGTCGCGACCAGGCAATCGAGTGGTTCGACCTTCCCCAGGTCGGCAAGTCGCCCTCTCGTTTCGACTTCAAGAAGCTCGAGAACCTGAATGGTCACTACATCCGCGATGCGGATGACCAGCGCCTGGCCGATCTTGTCGCCCAACGGCGCAGCCTTTCACCGGAGCAGATCGCGCTCCTGGTGAGGGCGATGCCCGAGCTCAAGTCGCGAGCGAATACGATTACGCAGCTTGCTGAAAATGCAGACTTTCTCTTCGCTACGCGGCCCATCCACGTCGACCATGCGGCATCGGCGCTGCTGACGCCCGACGCCCGCTTGCTGCTCGCTGCGACGCGGCAAAATCTTGCCTCTCTTACGAATTGGGACGCAGCGTCGTTAGAGGCCGGCATCCGCGAAGTTGCCGAGGCGAGCGGCGTCAAGCTTGGCAAGCTTGCGCAACCCCTCCGGGCCGCCCTTACCGGGCAAACGACGTCCCCGGGGATTTTTGATGTTCTTGCGTTGCTTGGGCGGGACGAGAGCCTGGACCGCATCGCCGATCAGATGGAGCCGAAGGAATGACCGACAAAGCCGTATCGATGAAGACGCCGGACGGAGATTTCGATTTCCCGCTTCTGGACGGCACCGTCGGACCCGAAGTCGTCGATATTCGCAAGTTCTACGGCGAGACGGGGATGTTCACCTACGACCCCGGCTTCACTTCGACCGCGAGCTGCGAAAGCGCGATCACCTATATCGACGGTGAGGAAGGGATCCTTCTTCACCGCGGCTATCCGATCGATCAGCTGGCCGAGCAAGCGACCTTCATGGAGGTTGCCTATCTCCTCCTTCATGGCGAGCTTCCGACGAGTCAGGAGCTCCAGGAGTTCGCCTACACGATCAGCCGCCATACCATGGTGCACGAGCAGCTGGCGGTGTTCTTCCGCGGATTCCGCCGCGATGCGCATCCGATGGCGATCATGTGCGGAGTGGTCGGGGCCTTATCCGCTTTTTACCACGACAGCACCGACATCACCGATCCCGACCAACGAATGATCGCCTCGCATCGGCTGATCGCCAAGATGCCGACTATCGCCGCCATGGCATTCAAATATTCGATCGGGCAGCCGTTCCTCTATCCTCAGAACGATCTCAGCTACACCGGCAATTTCCTTCGAATGACGTTCGGAGTGCCCGCTGAGCCCTATGTCGTGAACCCGGTCATCGAAAATGCAATGCGGCGCATCTTCATCCTTCACGCTGATCACGAGCAGAACGCCTCGACTTCGACGGTGCGGCTTGCGGGCTCGTCAGGCGCCAATCCTTTCGCCTGCATCGCAGCCGGGATCGCCTGCCTGTGGGGACCTGCACATGGCGGCGCCAATGAAGCGGCTCTCAACATGCTGCGCGAGATCGGGAACGTGAAGCGCATCCCAGAATATATCGCTCGGGCGAAGGACAAGGACGATCCGTTCCGGCTGATGGGCTTCGGGCACCGCGTCTATAAGAACTTCGACCCGCGCGCGAAGGTGATGAAGGCCACCGCCGACGAGGTCCTTGGCGAGCTCAACATATCCGATCCGGTGCTCGACGTCGCAAAGGAGCTCGAGCACATTGCCCTCAACGATGATTATTTCATCGACAAGAAGCTTTATCCGAACGTCGATTTCTATTCGGGCATCATCCTCAATGCGATCGGCTTTCCGACCGACATGTTCACGGCCCTGTTCGCGCTCGCGCGCACCGTCGGCTGGGTCGCGCAGTGGAACGAGATGATTGCAGACCCCGATCAGAAGATCGGGCGCCCGCGCCAGCTCTATGTCGGAGCGACGCAGCGAGACTATGTGCCGGTCGGAAAGAGGGACTAAGCCGAAGGCAGTGTGAGGGTGAAGCGCGCGCCTTCACCAGGTGCGCTGTCGAGCGTGACGTCACCGCCCATTGACCGCGCCAGGCGGCGCGAAATCGCAAGCCCGAGGCCGGTGCCCTCCTGCTTGCTGTGCGCTCGCTCGAACCGCTCGAAGATTCGCAGCTCGTCGCCGGCGGGGACGCCGGGTCCTTCATCGGAAATCGTGACCGAGGCTGTTCCCGAGGTCCTGGCGAAGCTCAACCGGACGATCCCGCTTTCCGGCGAATAGCGGATTGCGTTGACGATCAGGTTGACAAGGATCTGGATTACCGCACGCTCCTGCCCCCGAGCGCGCAGCGGCTCGGGTCGTTCAAGCTCGATATGGACCCCGCGCTCTTCGGCGGAAGATTCAAGCATGATCACCGCTTCGGCTGAAAGCGATGCGAGATCCACCAGCCCATGAACCTGGGTCGGATCTTCGCTCATCGCGCGGAGTACCGAGAGCAGGTGTCGCGCGGCCGAAGCAATGTCGTTGCCGTAGCTTGCATAGTCGCTGCGCAGTGGCCCGTCGGCACGAGCGACGATGCGCTCGGCGCTTTCGATGATTCGGTCAATCGGTGAACGGAGCAGTTCGTCGAGAGCGCCGTCGATCCCCGGCGCGCGTCTCGCAACGGCTGCGGCCGATTCCTTCTCGCTCTCGGCGGTGCCGCGGAAACCCGCGAAGCTTCCGTCAGCCGCCGTCACCACGTCTCCATACAGGACAACGCTACAGCTCTCGTCGGACCTGCTGCGCGCGCGCTGACCGGAGAAGCCCCGTCGCGCGGCAAGTGAACTGATGAGTGGCATCTCCCCGCCCTCGTCTTCCTCCAGCCGAAGAATCCGGGTCAGCGGCGCTCCAGCAGCTTCCGAGAGATCGACTCCCAGGAGCCCCGCAAACTCCGACGAGAGGGAGATGATCCGAAGCTCTTCGTCGGTCGCCCATTCATTCTGGGCGCTCGCGTCGGCCGCCTCGCTGCCGCCGCCAAGGATGGATGCGAG
>DATATH010000136.1:0-1512 GCA_036268895.1 Sphingomicrobium sp.
CCGAGTTCGACTTCGTGGCCGTGTTTGCGAAACCCCGCGCCCAACGTCTTGGCGACGACGCCCGAGCCGATGATGCCGATCTTCATGAAGTGTCCTCCCCGCCCGACCGCGCGGGCTATCCCTACTTCATTTGGGTGAGCGGCCCCGCGACAGCAAGTCTCGGGCGCCGCGATCTCCGCCTCAGTCCCATCACTCGAGGCCAGGGCGAGGAGATAGCTGAAGGATTCCGAACCCGCGTTGCGCAAGCGCCCTCCAGCAATTCTAAAAGTACGAAATATTGAAATTTTTGGGATTCGCGAATCAGCCAAAGTCTGATTCAGGGTTGGGATGCAGCTCTTGCCCTCCCTTTTATCTGAATTGCAGGCGGTTTGTGCGACTTTTTCCGACCCGCGCAAGGGGCGAGGCGGCAACATTGCGGTCGCGGATTTCGGTCTGTCGGCGTTTGCGATGTTCTTCATGCAGAGCGCGTCGTTTCTGGCCTACCAGCGCACGATGGAGAAAGGCCACGGCCGCTCCAATTGCCGGACGTTGTTCGGCATCGGCCGAATTCCCTCCGACAATTACATCCGCGACTTTCTGGACGAGGCGGACCCCGCGCTCCTGCAGCCCTGTTTCGAACGTATGGAGGCGCTGTTGAGCGAGCCGCCGATGCGGCAAGCCTTCGGCCGGCTGGGCGGAAGGACCCTGATCGCCTTGGACGGAACCGAGTTCTTCTGCTCGCAGAAACTCGGCTGCCCGCACTGCCTGACGCGCAAGCGCGCCAACGGCAAGACCGAGAGCTATCATTCTATGCTGTCGGCGACGGTCGTGACGCCCGGCCACTCCAATGTCGTGCCGTTGGCGCCGGAATTCATCGCGCCCCAGGATGGCGCCGAAAAGCAGGACTGCGAACGCAACGCTGTCAGGCGCTGGTTCGCCAAGCACGGCGCGCGGCTGGCGCCGTTGCGCCCCGTGTTCCTCGGCGACGATCTGTTCGCCTGCCATCCCGTCGCCAAGATGATCACGGATGCCGGCGACGATTTCATCTTCACTTGCAAGCCGACTTCCCACAAGACGCTGTACGACTTCATCGACGGGGCCGAGTTCCGTCGCCACGAGGAGAAAGTCCGCCGCCGCAATACGAAAGAGACGCTCCGTTATCGCTGGATCGAGGCGGTACCGCTGCGCGACGGCAAGGACGCGATCCTGGTCAACTGGATTGGCTTCGAGATTGTCGACGCCAAGGGCAAGGTCAAATATTCCATGGCCTGGGTGACCAGCCTTCCCGTCTCCAAGGACAATGTAGCCGAGATCGTCGCCTGCGGTCGGGCGCGATGGAAGATCGAAAACGAGAGCTTCAACGTGTTGAAAAACCACGGCTACGAACTCGAACACAATTTCGGCCATGGCCAGAGGTTTCTCGCGATGACGCTGGCGGCCCTCAATCTGCTCGCCTTCGCCTGGCACACCGTGCTCGAACTGCTCGAACCACCCTGGCAGGCCGCTCGCGAAGCGGCGGTCAAGCGAACCAGC
>DATATH010000137.1:0-2347 GCA_036268895.1 Sphingomicrobium sp.
AACCCAGGGGAAGGGACTGATGCCCGACGGCACCAGCCGATTCAGTTACAAGGGCGAGACCATCTTCCATTACATGGGCTGCTCGACCTTCTCGAACTTCACCGTGCTGCCGGAGATCGCGGTCGCAAAAATCCGCGCCGACGCGCCGTTCAAGACCAGCTGCTACATCGGCTGCGGAGTGACGACCGGCGTCGGAGCGGTGGTCAACACCGCGAAGGTCGAGCCTGGCGCAAACGTTGTCGTCTTCGGCCTCGGGGGTATCGGCCTCAATGTGATCCAGGGCGCCAGGCTGGTCGGGGCGAACAAGATCGTCGGCGTCGACATCAACCCGGACCGCGAGGAGTGGGGCCGCAAGTTCGGGATGACCGACTTCGTCGATGCGCGAAACAAGGACCGCGGGCAGATCATCGAGGAACTGCTGACGCTTACCGATGGCGGCGCGGACTATTCGTTCGACGCAACCGGCAATGTCGATGTCATGCGCACGGCGCTCGAATGCTGCCACCGCGGCTGGGGAACCAGCGTCATTATCGGAGTCGCGGAGGCCGGCAAGGAGATCGCGACACGTCCCTTCCAACTGGTCACCGGGCGCAACTGGCGCGGGACCGCGTTCGGCGGCGCAAAGGGCCGGACCGACGTACCCAGGATCGTCGACTGGTACATGGACGGGAAGATCGCGATCGACCCGATGATCACGCACGTTCTGAAGCTCGATGACATCAACAAGGGCTTCGATCTCATGCACTCGGGTGAAAGCATCCGGTCGGTCGTCGTCTATTAGGGAGGGAGGGAGGAGGAGATGTTCAGCCACGTAATGGTCGGATCGAACGACATCGAGCGCTCGAAGAAGTTCTACGACGCCCTGCTGAACCACGAGGGCAAGACTGATGACAGGGGGCGGGTCGCCTATCGGCGCAACGGGTCGGTCTTCATGATTAGCAAGCCGATCGACGGGCAGCCCGCCTGCCACGCCAACGGCGGGACGATCGGTTTCTTTCTCGACAGTCCAGAAGAGGTCGACGCATGGCACCGGGCCGGCGTCGAAAACGGCGGGACCTCGGTCGAGGATCCACCGGGCTATCGCGAGATGTCCTACGGAAAGCTTTATCTCGCTTACCTGCGCGATCCCGACGACAACAAGCTCTGCGGCCTGCACCGGCCGGCGCAGTGAGCATCGAAATCCTTTCGGAAAATGAATCGCACGGCGGGCGACAGCTCGTCGTCAAGCATGCCTCGACATCGACATCGACCGACATGATCTTCTCGATCTTCCTGCCGCCACAGGCGGCACGAGCAGAGCGGCTGCCGGTCGTCTGGTATCTTTCGGGACTGACCTGCACCCACTCCAACGTGACCGAGAAGGGCGAATATCGTGCTGCCTGCGCGAAGCTCGGCCTCGTCTTCGTCGCTCCGGACACGAGCCCGCGCGGCGAAGATGTTGCCGATTCTGAAGGCTATGATTTTGGAAAAGGGGCCGGCTTCTACGTCGATGCGACAGAAGAGCCGTGGTCGAAGAATTTCCGGATGTGGTCGTATGTGAGCGATGAGCTTCCTCGGCTCATTGTCGGCGAGTTTCCGGTCGACGGCCACCGCCAGGGCATAACCGGCCACTCAATGGGCGGGCATGGCGCTCTGACGGTCGCGCTTCGCAATCCCGACATGTTCAGAAGTGTTTCGGCTTTTGCTCCGATCGTCGCGCCTGCCCAGGTGCCGTGGGGGCAAAGGGCACTCGCCGGCTATCTCGGCGATAACCGGGCCGCCTGGCGTCGGCACGACGCCGTCGCGCTGATCGAGGATGGCGCGCGCGTGCCCGAGCTGCTTGTCGATGTCGGCACCGCCGACCGGTTTCTCGACGAGGAGCTTCGCCCGGAGCTCCTCGAGCGCGCCTGCGCCGATGCGGGGATCGCGCTCACCCTGAGACTGCAGCCGGGGTATGACCACAGTTACTATTTTATCTCCACCTTCATGGCCGATCATCTGCATTGGCATGCGGAGCGACTGAGCTGAACGCAATGACCTCCATGCAGGCGCTGTCGCTCATGACGGCGCTTGCCTGCGGGCTGCTGATCGGCATCGAACGAGGTTTCACGCTTCGACGCGAGCGCGAAGGCTCGAGGGTTGCCGGAGTACGGACCTTCACCCTTCTTGGACTCGTCTCCGGGCTTGCCGGCTTTCTTGGAAGTCTAGGCCAGCAGCTCACGGCCGGCGCGCTCGTCACCGCAGCGGCTGCCGTTATCGCCGTCGGCTATGCCCATCGTCCCAACCTCTCCGAGCATCCCGACGCGACGACGTCGGTCGCAGCGCTTGCGACCCTGGCTTTGGGATTCGTCTCCGGCTTCGGCGAACC
>DATATH010000138.1:0-5416 GCA_036268895.1 Sphingomicrobium sp.
TCCAAGCCAATGGTCGGTCGCAAATATGAAGCCAAAACGTACCGGCAGCAGTCCGATGCAGAGGATGATCAGCGGAGCCCATACTGCCCCGTTCGCCCGAACGGTCGCGAACAGGACCATCGTGATTCCAAACAGGATGAAGTTCCAGGTCGCAACGACATGGATGTGCCGTGCGATCGGGAGGGCCGGGCTGCCGCCTCCCATGAACAGGGCCATCACCGACCGGTCGGCAACGGTCAAAAGCACCACGAGTGCCGCCGTGATGAGTACCGAATAAATAATACCGGAGCGGGTGACGGCGCTCACCCTCTCCCAAAGGCCGGCGCCGATATTCTGGGCAACCATCGCGCTGACCGCGGCTCCGAGCGCCATCGCCGGCATCTGGACATAGGTCCAAAGCTGCATGGCAACTCCAAAAGCGGCAGCCGTGTCGACCCCGTGGCCGTTTACCAGTCCGACCAGCGCCAGCGCCGAGATTGAGATGACGATCATCTGGATCCCCATCGGGAGGCCCTTGACGATGATGGTCTTGGCTATGGCAGGGTTGGGAAGAAGGAAGCACAGCTCCCGGCCGCGAAGACGAAGCGGAAGGTCGCGTGCGTAGATAAAGACAAGAAGCGCAAAGAGCGCGGTGTAGTTGGCAATGAGCGTTGCTGTCGCCGAGCCGGCGATGCCGAGCCGCGGAGCCGGGCCCAACCCGAGGATGAAGACCGGGTTCAGTCCGCTGTCCAGCACGACTGCCACCATCATGAACCACAGCGGCGTCAGGCTGTCACCGGCACCGCGCAGGGTCATCATGAGCATGGTCAGAAGAAGCAGTGCCGGCATGGCGAGGAAGATCACCCTGAGATAGGCGAGAGCGAGAGGCATCGCCGGCGCCGGAGTCCCGAGGAGCGCGAGAATCGCCGGGCACAGGAACCACCCGGCGACGGCGACGACGATGGTGATCAGGAGGAAGGCGCCGGCCGTGGTGCCGACGACCCGGCGAGCCTGCTCGACGTCCCGTCTCCCGAAGGCCTGGCCAACGAGAATCGTCGCGGCCATTCCAAAGCCGAACACGAACGAGATCAGCAGGAACATGACGATGTTCGCGTTCGACGTGGCTGCAAGAGCGCTTTCTCCAAGGAAGCGCCCGACCCAGATGGAGTTTATCGTTCCGTTCAGCGACTGGATGATCGCCGAGGCGAGCGTCGGCAGCGCGAACTTGAGCAGGGTCGGCCCGATGCTCCCCTTCGTCAGGTCGCCGCGAGCGGGTGGCCGTTTTTGAGCTTCTGCCTCTGCCATTCGTCCTCCCGCACCCCGGCGAAGGGGGCGTGTCTTCATAAAGGGGCGCTTCCCCAATGAGGCTCGGGCATGAGCCGGCGAAATCTAGCCCAGTCTCTCCAACGCAGCGCGCAGGCGTTCGGCTTCCTCCGACTTCGCCTCATGGTCCAAACGCGCCTTTTCTACCGCCTCGGGCTTGGCGCGCTCGGTAAAGTTCGGATTGCCGAGGCGCTGGGCAAGGCTGTCTCGCTCCTTTTCTGCGGCGGCGGCGCCCTTTGACAGTCGCTCGCGTTCCTCACCGATGTCGATAACTCCCTCGAGTGGAAGTGCAAAGGTTGCTTCGTCCACGACCACTTGCGCAGCGCCCGTCCCTGGAAACGCCGAAAGCTGAATCGAGTCCAATCGGGCCAGCCGCGAGATCATCGCATGATTTTTATCGAGTCTGCCCGCGGTCTCGTCCGATGCATCGGCCGCGAACAGACTGAGCTTGGCGGAAGGCGGCACATTGAGCTCCATCCGGGCCGATCGGATCTCGCTGACAAGCCTGACGAGCCAGTCGAGCTCGCGCTTGGCGTGGGGATCGACCTGCGCCTCGGGGGCGCACCATTTCGCAACGATCAGATCATATGGTCGCTCGCCCATGGCGTGCCACAGCTCTTCGGTGATGAAGGGCATCAACGGGTGAAGCATCACGAGAATCTGATCGAACACCCAGGCGGCGACGCGCTTCGTCTCCTCATTGAACGAGCCCTTCACGAGCTCGACGTACCAGTCGCAGAACGTGCCCCAGACGAAATGATAGACGGCATCGGCCATGTCGTCGTAGCGCAGATCGTCGAAGGCCCGGTCGAGCTTCGCCAGCGTCTCCACCACCTCGCCGATGATCCAACGGTTGACCGGAAGTTCGGCCGCAGGTGCGGCGATGCTGTCGCTCGCGCCGACCCCGTTCATCTGCAGGAGGCGCGCAGCGTTCCACAGCTTGGTCGCGAAATTGCGATAGCCCTCGACTCTTCTTTCATCGAGCTTGATGTCGCGGCCCTGGCTCTCCATTGCAGCCAATGTGAAGCGGAGGGCGTCCGCGCCATATTTGTCGATCAGGCCCAATGGATCGACGGCGTTCCCCTTGGACTTGGACATCTTCTGGCCTCGCGCATCGCGGACCAGTCCGTGGAGGTAGAGCGTTCGCCACGGCGCCTCGCCCATGAACTCGATGCCCTGCATCGCCATTCGGGCGTCCCAGAAGAAAATGATGTCGAAGCCGGAGATGAGGATGTCGTTTGGATAGTGACGGCGAAGATCCTCGGTCTCCTCGGGCCAGCCAAGCGTTGCAAAGGGCCAGAGTGCCGACGAGAACCAGGTGTCGAGCACGTCCTCATCCTGCCGCAGGGGCTTGCCTCCCGCCTGCGCCTTCGCCTCCTCCTCGCTCTCTGCAACGAAGACGTGGCCGTCTTCCGCATACCATGCGGGAATCCGGTGACCCCACCAGAGCTGGCGCGAGACGCACCATGGCTGGATATTCTCCAGCCAGTTGAACCAGGTCTTTGCCCAGCTCTCTGGCACGATCCGGATGTCGCCCTTCCTGACCGCCTGGAGCGCGGGAAGCGCGAGCTTGGCCGCATCGACATACCATTGATCGGTCAGCCAGGGTTCGATGATTGCGCCGGAGCGGTCGCCGAATGGCGTCGGGATCACACGATCCTCGACGCGCACAAGCGCGCCCTCGTCTTCGAGCCTCGCAACGACGGCCTTGCGGGCATCCTCGCGAGCAAGACCGAGCAGGTTGGACGGGATGAGCCCGTCCACCGTTTGCACGACATGCGCCTCAGAATCGAACATGTTGAGCATGTCGGCGGGCTTGATCCCGGCGCGCTTGCCGACCTCAAAGTCGTTGAAATCATGGCCGGGGGTGATCTTGACGGCGCCCGAGCCGAGCTCGGGATCGGCATGTTCATCGGCGATAATCGGGATAAGGCGGCCGGTGATCGGATGGCGGATCTTCTTGCCGATCAGCGCACGATAGCGCTCGTCGTGCGGATGAACTGCAACCGCCATGTCGGCGAGCATCGTCTCGGGCCGCGTGGTGGCGACCTGGATTGCGCCAGATCCGTCTGCGAGCGGATAACTCAGGGTCCAAAACCTCCCCTGGACCTCTCTCGTCTCGACCTCGAGGTCGCTGATCGCCGTCTGGAACCTGGGGTCCCAGTTCACGAGCCGCTTGTCGCGATAGACGAGCTCTCTCCGGTAGAGCTCGACGAACACCCTCGTCACGGCGCGAATGAAGCCTGGATCCATGGTGAAGCGTTCATGGCGCCAGTCGCACGATGCACCGAGACGGCGGAGCTGGCGCGTGATCGACCCGCCCGATTGAGCTTTCCACTCCCACACGTGCTCGAGGAAGGCCTCGCGGCCGATCTTGGGACGGCTGAGGCCCTGGCTCTCGAGGTTGCGTTCAACGACCATCTGAGTGGCGATTCCGGCGTGGTCGGTACCGACCACCCAGAGCGCATCCTTGCCGAGCATTCGCTCACGGCGAACGAGCACATCCTGAAGCGTATTGTCGAGCGCATGGCCGATATGCAGGGAGCCCGTCACATTGGGCGGCGGCATGACGATCGTCCACGGCTCGGCGTCTGGACGATCGGGCCGGAACAGCCCTTCGCCCTCCCAATGCTCATACCATCGCTGCTCGATCGCGGCCGGGTCGAAGGTCTTTTGAAGCTCACTCATGGCCGCACGCGGTTAGCGATGCGGCGATGCAGCATCAACCTCGCTCGCCATGCTCTGGCGGCGTCGGTAGCGTATCCGAAACGGGCTGCCCCTGGCCAAGCCACTGCCGCATCCAGCCGAACACCTCATGGTACCACTGGAGGGAGTTCTTCGGCTTGAGCACCCAGTGATTTTCGTCAGGGAACACGAGAAGCCTCGATGGGATGTTCCGGCGCTGGAGCGCAGTGAAGGCAGCGATTCCCTGCGTATAGGGAATTCTGAAGTCCCTCTCGGACGTGACGACCAGCTGCGGGGTCCTCCAGCTTTTGACGAAATTTACCGGGTTCCACCGCTCGAATTCCTGCGGGGTCTCATAATAAGGATGACCGCCGTGCTCCCACTCGTCGAACCACAGCTCGTCGGTCTCGTAGGCCATGGCGCGAGCGTCGAAGACGCCGTCGTGCTGGACAATGCACTTGAACCTGTCGGGCCAATTGCCCTCGATCCAGTTCATCATATAACCGCCGTAGGAGCCGCCAAGAGCGCAGGCGTCGTTCGCCTCGAGCTGCGGATCATGGGCAGTCGCATAGGCGAGGCCCTTCTCGAGATCCTCGAGCGGCCAGCCGCCCCAGTTGCGATTGATGGCGTCCTGAAAGGCCTGGCCGTAGCCGGTGCTGCCATGGAAATCGACGCTGACCACAGCATAGCCAGGTGAGCTGAACAGGCGCGGGTTCCAGCGGTAGGACCAGCTGTCGCTGAAGCTGCCCTGAGGCCCACCGTGGACGACGAAGGCAATGGGCAGCGAAGCGCTTGCACCGGCTGGCTTCAGAGTCCAGCCCCAGACCGTGTCGTTGTTCGCTCCGGCGAAGCTGAATTTTTGGAGGGTGACCGGGTCAAGCTGCGCAAGGAGGTCACGGTTGAGATCGGTCAACCTTGCCGCGCGCCCGCGAGCGTCGAGGCGGTAAAGGTCGTCAGGCGCCATGATGCTGTTCATCGTGGCGATTGCGCCCCCTCCGGTCAGTGCATGAACGTTGCCGTAGCTGCCCTCGTCCGTCAGGCGCGTCACCTTGCCGCTCCCGACATCGACTGAGAAGACCGGAGTTTCGAGCGTGTCTTCCGCGGTGACGAGGATGCCGCGGCCGTCCCTCGTCCATTCGATCGACCCGACCGAACGGTCCCAGGACTGGGTCAGCGGACGAACCTGGCCGGAAGCCAGGTCACGCAGCATCAACACGGTGCGATCGGATTCGTAACCCGGCCGGGCCATGGCGACGTAGGCGAGCGTCCGTCCATCCGGCGACATGGTGGGCTGCGTGTCGGTCGCCTTGTTCGCAATCGTGAGGTTGACGGGCGGAGCGCTTCCGTCCGCCGGCGCCGCAAAGATGTCGAGGTTGGTCGACAGCTCCTCGGTGCGGCCCGCTTCGCGAAGCGCGAAATAGACCGTTCG
>DATATH010000139.1:0-2952 GCA_036268895.1 Sphingomicrobium sp.
GCTTCTATCTTCGCGACCATTTCCCTATCCCGAACCTCGATGGCGAGCGCTACCGCCTCTTGGTCCGCGGCCTGGTGAAGCGCCCGCTCGACGTGAGCCTCAGAGAACTTCACAACCTGCCATCCGAGAGCCGCGTCGTGACCCTGGAGTGTGCCGGCAATGGCCGCAGCTTCTTCGACCCCAAGGTGCCCGGCGAGCCCTGGGCCCTTGGCGCAGTCAGCACGGCGGAATGGACCGGAGTGCCGCTCGTCGAATTGCTTGACCGGGCGGGCATACAGCCGGGCGCCACGGAAATCGTCTTTCGCGGTGCGGACGGGGGACGCGTCGCCGGCGCCGACGCCCCGGTCCGGTTCGAGCGCAGCCTCCCGGTCGATCAGGTCCGTGATCTGGACGCCTTACTTGCTTATTCCATGAACGGCGAGCCGCTATCGGCGCCGCACGGCTATCCGCTTCGGCTGATCGTTCCCGGCTGGTACGCGGTCGCATCGGTGAAGTGGCTGACCGAGATCGTCGTCACCGACAGGGCCTTCGACGGCTACTTTCAGGCCACCAAATACTGGTACGAATGGGTAAGGGACGGCCGCGAAGAGCGGGAGCCCGTCACGCTGTTGAATGTGCGGGCGCTGATCGTGGCGCCAGGGCCGGGTATGAGGCTCGCCCGTGGCGAAACGGCGATCCGCGGGGTCGCCTGGTCGGGCGTCGCGAGCATCGCCAGGGTCGAGTTGAGTCTGAATGGCGGCCCGTGGCAGGAAGCGCGGATGATTGGCGAGGGCCGCCCCGGCGCATGGCATTGGTGGGAGTTGCTCTCGTCACTCGAACAAGCCGGGCCGCTCGTGATTCGAGCGCGCGCCACCGACATGGCCGGGAGGACCCAGCCTCATCAGGCCGAATGGAACCGGCTGGGATATGGCAATAACTCAATCCATGCCGTCGAGGCCCATGTAATTTGACCGCATGTTTCCCACTGTGGACGCCCGCTTCGACGCAAGTAGTTTCTGAAAGTGGTCTGACACGGTTGTCGGATGCTTCCATCTGTCCGGCTTCTCATGCAGCGATGATGAGTGCTGCGAGCCGGGATCGGTCGGATCCATGCCCACAAAATCGACTGGCCCGCGCGGCGGCCCTCGAAGAGCCGCCTACATGGACGTCCCCCCCCCCGGAAAGTTAAGGGACGAGGCCATGCCGGCAGCTGCATAGGCGGCATTTCGCAAAGCGATCCTGTTGCGGACATTCGAACGACCAGCCATTCCAGAAGAATGGCGGACGGATCGACCAGGGTCGTCTACGTGGCCCTCCTCGGGAATGTGCTCGTGGCCGTCTTAAAATTCGCGGCCGCCCTGATTTCAGGGTCGAGCGCGATGCTCACCGAAGCGATCCATTCCACGGCCGACTGCACGAACCAGCTGCTCCTGCTGATCGGCGTCCGGCGAGGCAGATTGCCGGCTGATGCGACGCACCCCTTTGGCTATGGGATGGAGATCTATTTCTGGACGTTCATCGTCGCTGTGGTCGTCCTCCTCGTGGGCGGGGCCGTCTCCATTTTCCAGGGCGTGAGGGAGTTCGCATCGCCGCATCCGATTGAATCGCCCGTCGTCAATTTCGTGGTGCTTCTGCTATCCGCACTGTTTGAAGGCTATTCCTTCAGCGTCGGATATCGCGCCTACCGCTCGCTTGTTGCCAGGCATTCTGTTCCAGGCCTGACGCCGAACCTATTCAAGTTTATCGCATGGTCGAAGGACCCCAGCCTTTTTGAAAGTCTGCTCGAGGACGGAACCGCTCTGGCCGGGATCGCGGTTGCCGCCGCCGGAATCGCCGCGAGCGTCTTCTTTGGCCTTCTGCGGGCCGACGGGCTCGCATCAATCGTAATCGGCCTGCTCCTCGTTGCGAACAGCTTTGCCATTCTCGTTGCGACGCGCGGTCTCATTGCTGGCGAAGCAGCTGCGCCAACGCTTCTCTACGATCTCGAGCAGGCGCTGAAGGGGCAGCAATGGTCTGGCCGCATCAAGAATATCGACACGCTTCACCTCGGGCCGGGCTGTGTGCTGATCGCCGTGGTCTTGGAGTCGGATCAGAGTAAGTCTCTCGACCGTCGGCTAAGCCTTGAAATCGCGGCCCGGTTGAAGGCCGTCGACGAGCGGGTCATTGAGGTATTGTTTCAGTTCTCCAACGGGAAGGACTGATCAACCATAGCTCTTTGCGCGGGCGAGCCTGAGCTCCAGCGCCGCTGCCAACCCAGTGCGGACGTAATCTCTTCTGCCAGGCCTCAGGTGTTGGGGGGCAGAAGCCGGTCATTCTTGGGCCGACGACCGCGCACTCGAGATTTATCGAAGTTTCGTGATCTTCAACCTGTCTGCCTTCGCGCGATCCTTCACGGATTCCTCGCTCCGAGTGAGGGCCTTGGCGATTGCGCGAAGGGACATGCCCTTTCCGGCGAGCGAATGAAGTCTCTGGATCTCATCCTGGCGCCACGGCTGCCGGTGCCGCTCGAACCGCTCGCCCATTTCGTTCCCCCCTCGCACCGTCCGATCCGGCTTAGCATCTTAAGGTGCTCCAAAACACAAAACAAAGAGCCCGAGGCATCCGGCTGCCACTCAATGGCGGCGTCGAGACGGATCGAGATTTTGACTCGCATTTTCGAGCAGTCGCGAACCAGCAAAGCGCTCCTTATCGAAAGTTAAGCATAAGAAAAACAATCACTTAGAACAAATGTAACGCTCCTGTTTACCGTACTTTTGGAGGCCGGCGAAAGGATCACCGGGGTACTTTCAATCAGCTGTGACAAACAGCAGTCCAGGAGCCACGCTCCTGAAAAACCAAGGAGCGAAGACCATGAGCAAGTTTCTGAAGCTCATTAAAAACAACAAGGGCGCGACGGCCATCGAATACGGCCTCATTGCCGCTCTCATCGCCGTTGCGGCGATCGGCGCGATGCAGGGCATCGGCAACAAGTTG
>DATATH010000140.1:0-2889 GCA_036268895.1 Sphingomicrobium sp.
GGATAGAACAGCACGTCCCAGCGCGAGCGCGCCGCTGGATCACGCGATTTGACGGAGTCGAGATAGGCGGTGAGCTTAGAATTCAAGCGTGAGACCTCTCGCGTTTGCCATCTTAATCTAGGTGCGGCCCGTCGCAAAGAAAAGGCGCTCGCGCCGCTCGGCCTTCCCCGCCCCTTGCCAAGGATCGCCTCATCGGCAAAGCAGCGCGCTTAAGAGGGACAAACCGAAGCGTTTCGTGCCTTTGATCCCGTGAGCTAAGGGGGCGGCGATCCTTTCCGCATACAATCCGCTATATTCCCTCGCCGGCTTCCTGGTTGGTGTCCTGGTCGGCTTGACCGGCGTTGGCGGCGGCTCGCTCATGACTCCGTTGCTCGTGCTGCTGTTCGGCTTCCATCCTTCGACGGCTGTCGGTACCGACCTCCTCTATGCGTCGGTCACCAAGAGCGTTGGGACTGCCGTCCACGACAAGCGCCAGACGGTCGACTGGAAGATCGTTACCGGTCTTGCAACCGGCAGTATTCCTGCCGCGATCATTACTCTATGTGTGATGGCCTATCTGGGAGTGAGCGGCGCAACGAGCGCATTCGTTCTCAATGTCCTCCTCGGCGGCGCTCTCCTCGTCACCAGCATCACCGTCTTCTTCCGGCCATGGATCCTGCGCTGGGCAGGCGACAATATCGAAGCGATGCAGGAGCGCCGGGTGACCCACTGGACGGTTCTCCTTGGAGCGACTCTTGGGGTTCTGGTTTCGATCACGTCGGTCGGTGCCGGGGCGCTCGGCACGACCGTTCTTCTCATCCTCTATCCAAAGCTGCCCGTTGCGCGGATCGCGGGCAGCGACATCGCCCATGCGGTCCCGCTGACGCTGATCGCCGGGGTCGGCCATTGGCTCATGGGGTCCGTCGACCTGACACTGATGCTCGCCCTGCTCGCCGGCTCTATCCCCGGAATCATCATCGGCAGTCTGCTCGCGACGCGATCTTCGGACTCGGTGCTTCGCCCGATCCTTGCCCTCACTCTTCTGATTTCCTCAGTGAAGTTGCTGACCGCCTGAGCAGTCACAAGCTCGCGTGAACCTTTGCCAGCGCGCTCACCACGGCCGCAATTCGGGCGAGCGCGTCGGCGAATTGCTCAAGCGATATGAAACACTCCTGATGCGGATGTGAAAGAGGGGCGGGCTTGGGGAGCCCGCCCCTCGGTTACGGCCGGCGAGGGGAACACCGGCCGAAGCTCCTCCCACGGCAGGGAGGAGAAAAGTTCAGGCGGCGGGCTTCAGAACCTCGTCGCCTGGTGTCCAGTTGCACGGGCAGAGCTCGTCCGTCTTGAGGGCGTCCAGAACCCGGAGCGCCTCGGCAGGATTGCGACCAACATCAAGCCCGTTCACAGTCACATGTTGGATGACGTTATCTGGATCAATGATGAACGTCGCCCGGAGTGCAACTCCCTCGCTCTTGTCGAGGATGCCAAGAGCCTCGGCGAGCTCCTTCTTGTTGTCGGCGACCCAGGGGAAGTCCGCTCCGGCCAGCTGCTCGTCGGAGCGCCGCCATGCAAAATGAACGTGAGCAGTGTCAGTCGATGCGCCGATAAGGTCGGCATCGCGGTCGGCGAAGTCCGCCTTGAGCTCGCCATAACCGACAATCTCGGTCGGACACACGAAGGTGAAATCTTTGGGCCAGTAGAAGAGCATCTTCCACTTGCCGTTGGTCTGGCCAAGATCGATCGTCTCACCGGCAGGCAGCGCGGACGTGCCCTGCTGAACCGGAAGTTTGAGAGAGGGAAATTGGTCCCCAACGGTGAGCATTCAATGTTCATCCTTATCGTTGCAACGCGATGGATCAGGTCTGCCTGCACCATTTAGGTCGCTGGCTTTAATCGTTCAAGTCCATTACATTGCTCTTGGTAATTGGATTTATCGATTAAAATGTCAGCCCATCTGCCAAGCCTGAAACAGCTCCAATATCTGGTGGCGCTCCGCCGCTATGGCCACTTCGGCAAGGCGGCGGATGCCTGCTTCGTCACCCAGTCCACGCTTTCGGCGGGACTGCGGGAGCTGGAAACGCTGCTCGGGGTTACTCTGGTCGAACGCACTCGCCGGCTCGTGCGCTTCACCGCGCTCGGCGAACGAGTTGCCGACAAGGCTATTCGGGTCCTTCGCGAGGCCGAAGAGCTCGCCGAAATGGCTTGCGCCGAGGGTCAGCCGCTACATGGCGAGCTGCGGATGGGCGTCATTCCGACGATCGCTCCGTTCCTTCTTCCCGCAATGCTTCCGCGGCTCCGCAGCGAGTGGCCCGAGCTCAAGCTTTACCTGCGCGAAGAGACGAGCACGGCAGCCTGCGAGGCGCTTCACCGGGGACAGTTGGACTGCGTTCTTCTCGCCCTTCCGTTCAACTGCGGTGAGGTGGATTCGGCCCTGCTGTTCGACGATCCGCTGTTCGTCGCCTTTCCCCCGGGCGAAGCGCCGAACGGTCGCTCCGTCGAGGCGGCGGCAATCGACGAGAACCGTCTGCTTCTGCTCGAGGACGGCCATTGCCTCAAGGACCACGCACTCTCGGCCTGCAACCGGCCCGAGATCCGCTCGCGTGCCTCGATGATGGGCACCTCGCTGCACACACTCATCCAGATGGTCGACAATGGCCTTGGTCTCACCTTCGTTCCCGGGATGGCGATCGAGACCGGCATCCTCAACGGCACGGACGTGGAAACGAAACGGCTGAAATCTGACCACGGATTTCGCCGCGTCGCTCTCATCTGGCGTCGGTCGAGTCCGCGCGAAAGCGAGTTCCAGCTCCTTGCAACAACATTGAGGAGGATCACTCGCGACCTCATTCCCGATCTGGAGCCGGTTTCGACTGCAGATCAGCCCGACGACGCTTTCGAGGGGGCGTGCGG
>DATATH010000141.1:0-4558 GCA_036268895.1 Sphingomicrobium sp.
CCCGGTCTCTGGTCGTCCCGCCGTATCTCCAGTTTCGGAGAGTTGGCGGGGTGGGCCCGGCAGGATTCGAACCTACAACCTAGCCGTTATGAGCGGCCGGCTCTACCGTTGAGCTACAGGCCCTCCCCGGTGGTTCCGAGATAGACGGCACTCGCGAAGGAGCCAAGTCAGATGCGCGGAAACAGAAGCGAAATCGTGCCCTTGGGCGCGACAAGATCGGCGCCCGCGATCCGGGCAAGCCCGTGAACGAGGCGCAGCGAAAAACTTTGCTCGAAATCCGCTTGACCGCCGACCAGCTCATCGTCCGAGAGAGCAGCAAGCTTAGCCGGACGAGTCATCGATACGCGCCAGCGCTCGCCCGCACGGTCGATCCCTAGACGCAGTCGCTCGCCGGCGTCGGCCTGTTCGATGAGGGCGCTGCACATCCGGAAGATCAGCCGGTCGGCAAGCTCCGGCTCGGTAGCTGCCGTTGCTTCGCGGCTCGGGCGCGGTCCATCCACCTCCACTCGGCGCGCAGCGCCAAGCTCGCGCAGTGCCGGCATCAACCGCTCGACCAATTCACCAAGATTGATCCGGGCGTGCGCTCCACCCGCCGAGGAATGAACCTTGGCGGCAAAGTCGAGATCGTCGATCGCTGTCAGCAACAGCCGCGCCTGCCGAACGATCTCCTGCGCCCGGTCGCGATAACGGCGGTCGGCCGGGCCAAGATACTGACCCTCGATGATTTCCGCGAAGCCGATGATAGCATTCAACGGCGTCTTGATCTCGTGAACCAGCTCCCGAAGCGAATCCGGGTCCGCAAGCGCTTCCACCGCTTCGTCTGCCGCGCGTTCGTCCTCCTGCTCGCGAAGCGCAATCCCGCGATAACCCCGAAAGCGGCCGTCGGAAGGATCGAACGCGGGCACTCCACTGATCTTCCATTGTCCCGACATGAGGCCGTCGCCGGCGACGCTCAACGCAGCATCACGAAACGGGGCACGAACCCCAAAAGCGCGGAGGACATCCGGGTCGACCTTGTCGCCTTCGCCGTTCTGTGCGCGCGAAATCGATCGTCCGATGAGCGCGCCGCGAGGCGCTCCATCGACCCAAGCGATCTCGCCGCCCGGCCCGCATTCCCAGCGGAACAGCGAAGGTGAGCCTTGTGGCACCACAGCAAGATTGCGGGCGCGTCGCATCGTCGAGCGCATCCGGCGCCGGCGTTCGATCCTCTCCACGACCTCGTGGAGCGAAGGACTGGAGGGACCGGCTGGCCGTTCCTCGATCGGGCTCTCGACGAGGGTGTCGGTGAACTCGGCGGGAGTTTCGGACCGGATTTCGGGATGGAGCGTCTCGATGAACCGGCGTGTCTCATTATCCACGGCAGCGAGGATTGCCTGCCATTGCGCAGGCTCGAGCGTCGTCGCGGCGAGCACCGGAGCGGACACCGTTAGCCGGTCCGATGCGAAATATTCAAGAAGGCCGAGCGGAAGCGGCAGAGCGGCAACGGCGCGCGCTGCGGCAGCGCGCAAGCCTTCATCGACGTTAGGAGCATCGCTACGGATGGAATCGAGAGCCTGGGCGACTGTCGGACTTGAGGCGTTGGTTCCTGCGCGTGCGACGAGGTCGACCAGCTGCCGCCAGCGCACCGCTACATCCCGACGGTCGCCGGCCGGCTGGTTCAGGACGGTCAGCAGGCGATCGTCGAAACGCACGCGGGATTCCATATCCTTAGAGACGTACCGTCCAGGACCTGTAATGGAGCATTCAATCCGCGCTAAGAAGCCAGCTCTTAACCGTCCCGAAACGGGACAGCTCGACTGAGGCTGGGATCAGCCCGAAAAAGAAAAGGCGCCGGCAGCGCCGGCGCCTCTCCTTGCCGGTCTGCCGGCTCCAATCAGGCGTGCTGTCGAACGTAGACCATCCAATATTTGGCAATGTCCGCACGCGAGCCGCCGACCGCGTTGAGGGCGGCGGTCGCCCCGGCCTTGTCACCACCCTTGGCGAGAGCGATGCCAAGGTGAAGATTGGCGACATCCTTGTCGGCGCCGGGCTTGGCCAGAACCTGCCGGTATATGTCAGCGGCCTTCAAATATTCTCCCATCCCGTAGTAGCGGTCGCCGATGTGCAACAGGTTTTCCGCCGAGGGCGACATCTTGGCTGCCGCTGCAAGATCGGCCGCAGTGGCCTTTGGCTTGCCCTTGAGGCCGCTCACGATATCACGAAACTCGGGATTGGCGGGATCGACGAGGTGAGCTGAGATGCCCGCATCAATTACGGACTGCGCCTCGTTGTAGTTCGACTGATCGGCAGCAGCTTCCGCAAACAGTGCGTAGTCGCCAGGCGACGTCATCGCGCCGGTCGCCTGCATCAGTCGAAGGAGGTCGAGAGTCGCTTCAACATCGGGGTGGTTGTAATTGCGGTAGATGGCGATCGAATTGCGCCAGCTCTCGGGGCTCGGATAGCTCGACGCAAGGTCGCGACTGAGCTCGATCGCAAGAGGCGAGCGCGCATCGTAGGCAACACTCACAGCGCGCTTCAGGAGCGCCTCGTCGGGCTTTTGTCCGCCAGCTGTCTCTATCTGAACGGCCCGCTGGAAATCACTAGCCGCGTCGGCTTTCTGCCCAAGTGCGAACTTCGCCTCACCAAGCAGGCTGTAGACTTCGGCATTCTGCGGATCGGACGTCGCGGCCCTCTGGAATGCGGTCGCCGCCTGGTCATATTGCTTGTTGTTATAAAAGGTCGTGCCCAGGCTTGCGTAAAGCTTCGAGCCCGTCGCCGCATCGACGAAACCCGAGTTGGCGATCGAGTCGACGGCCGCTGCCATGGCGACATTGTCCTTCTGGGCAATAGCCGCCTTCAGCTGAAGCTCGCCGATTGCATATTTGTCGTCCGGAGTGCTCGCGACTGCCTGCGCAGCCGCTATCTTGGCGGGCACATTTGCATAATCAGCCTTGTTGACGGTCGCCTGCAGGTCGACGATCGCCTTCTGCGCTTTTCCGGACAGCTTGATGGCCTTTTGCGTACTCTGCGCCGCCGGCTGCCGGTTCTGGGCTGGGACGGCCGGCTGAACCGGGCCCTGCGCGGTTGGTCCCTGCGATCCGTATTGCCCGTACATCTGAGCAGCCGCCGGCGTCGAAACGGCGACGGCAAGGACTGCAGTCGTGATCATGAGTTTCATCGAAACTTCTCCTCTGACGGGCGAAGGATCAGCCCGCGGCGAATATTGGCGGCGAATTAAACCTGTATTTGTGGGATGTCCAAGAGCTTGCCGCAGAGCCCCTGAACGGACTTTTAACCAGCTGATGTTGCTCAACAATTCCCAGTTGGGCAAGCCCCTTTGCGTGTTTTGAGCGCGCGCGCGCGCGTGCGCGGGGTGGCGGACCGGGGTACGATGCACTAGGTAGTGGGTGGGGGCGCGGCTGTGCCGCATCCCTAGATGTGTATCCCTAATCGCAGGAAAGTTTTTTGGCCACTCAGCCGCCGGTCGACGACCGCAACGACGACAACACCCCACCTCCTCCCCGCGACAACGACATCGCTCCGATCTCGATCGTCGAGGAGATGAAGACGAGCTACCTCGATTACGCGATGAGCGTGATCGTGAGCCGAGCGCTGCCCGACGTGCGCGACGGCCTCAAGCCCGTTCATCGCCGCATTCTTTTCGCGTGCCAGGAGGCCGGCTATGTCGCCGGCCGGCCATACCGCAAGTCGAGCCGCATCGTCGGCGATGTCATGGGTAAGTATCACCCGCACGGGGACGCTGCGATCTATGACGCCCTCGCCCGCATGACCCAGCCCTGGTCGATGCGCGTGCCGCTCATCGACGGTCAGGGCAATTTCGGATCGATGGACCCGGATCCGCCCGCGGCGATGCGGTATACCGAGGCGCGTCTCGGAAAGGTCGCCAATTTCCTGCTTGGGGACATCGACAAGGACACCGTCGACTTCCAACCCAATTACGATGCGTCCGAGCGCGAGCCCCAGGTCCTTCCAGCGCGCTTTCCGAACCTTCTCGTCAACGGCGCTGGCGGGATCGCGGTCGGCATGGCGACCAACATCCCGCCACACAATCTCGGCGAAGTGCTCGCTGCCTGCAGGGCCTATATCGATGACCCCGCGATCAGTTCCGAAGGCCTGATGGAGCATGTGAAAGGTCCGGATTTTCCGACGGGAGGCTTGATCCTCGGACAGTCCGGAATCCGCAGTGCCTATACGACGGGACGCGGTTCGATCATGATGCGCAGCCGAGCCCACGTGGAAGAAGGACGCGGTGAGCGGCGTTCGGTCGTTCTGACCGAAATCCCCTACCAGGTGGGCAAGTCCGGATTAGTCGAGAAGATCGCCGAAGCCGCGAAGGACAAGCGCATCGAAGGCGTTTCCGATATCCGCGACGAATCCAACCGCTTAGGGGTTCGCATCGTCATCGACCTGAAGCGCGATGCTACCCCCGACGTCGTTCTTAATCAGCTGTGGCGGCACACCCCGGCGCAGACCAGCTTTCCCGCGAACATGCTGGCGATTCGCGGTGGGCGTCCGGAGACGCTGACGCTCCGCGACATCATCGAAACCTTTGTCCGGT
>DATATH010000142.1:0-2904 GCA_036268895.1 Sphingomicrobium sp.
CTTCGGTCGATGCAAGTCCGGCAGCGGTGAGCGAACTGTAATGCATGTTCCGACATGTCGCGACATATGGTTAACATTCGCTCAACCCTCTTGGGTTAGTCGGGTCGTCATGAAACATGGACCGATAAAGGCAGCCGCTCGCGCCTGTCCCGTCTGCGGAGCGGGAACCGATGAGAGCGAGCCTTTTCTTTCCGATACCCGTGACGAAAGCCGGATGAGTGCATCGAGCTTCGCTTCGCGCAAAATTCCGGAGTTCATGAGTCATGCAATGGTGCGCTGCCGCACCTGCGATCTGGCCTATGTGGACAGTCCGCCAAGCGTCGAGGAGCTGGCTGCCAGCTACCACACCGCAGACTATGACAGCGCAGAGGAAGCCGAAGATGCGGCCGACGCATATGCGCGAGCGATCGAACCGGTGCTCGCCAGGCTTGGCGAGCGCACTGCCGCACTCGAAATCGGCACCGGGACCGGCGCCTTTCTCGAGCGACTTTCGGCGCTGGGTTTTCGCGACCTCGTTGGGATCGAGCCCTCGACGGCCGCAATTGCCGCCGCTCCCTCAAACCGCCAGGGCTGGATTCGCGAAGGCATTTTCGAGGGAGGCGACTTTCCTCCCGAGAGCTTCGATCTCATTTGCTGCTTCATGACGCTCGAGCACGTGCAGGACCCCGGCGCGCTCGTTGCGGCAGCCCATCGCCTGCTCAAGCCCGGCGGTGCATTTGTGGGCGTTACGCATGATCGCCGCGCCTGGCTCAACAAGCTTCTCGGACGGCGCTCCCCGATCATCGATATCGAGCACATGCAGCTGTTTTCAGCCAAGAGCGCAACCGGCCTCCTCGAAAGGAACGGTTATGTGGATGTCGGCGGTGCAAGCTTCTGGAACTGCTACCGACCAAGTTACTGGCTTCGCCTCGTTCCAATGAGCAGGTCGGTGAAGGACCGGCTGACCCGAACAGTTCGTGGCTCGTGGGCGGACAAACGCCGAATTGCGCTCAACGTCGGCAACTTCATGAGCTGGGGATTCAAAGCCTGAATTGGTCGCTCGACCTGGCGCGATCAGGCCGCGTTTTCCGCAAGTACGGTCAGTCCCTTTTCGCTGACTTCGGCGAAACCGCCCGTGACAGCAATCCGCTCGGGCTGCGCACCCTGGCTTCGATAGACGGCGATCTCGCCGTTCCTTAGCGTCGTCATGTAGGGTGCGTGCCCGGCCATGATGCCGGATTCGCCCTCAGTGCCGGGAATGACGACCATGTAGACGTCCCCGGACGTCACCATCCGGTCCGGGGTCACGAGCTCGAAATGCAGATCGGCCATTATTTCTTGCCTTCAATCGCGCCATCGAATGCGGACGCTGCCGCTTCGAACTTGTCGCGGCAGCCCGTGTTGCAGAAGCCGACGACCTTGCCCCTGTACAGCGTCAGGCTGTCCGCGCTGACCGGTTTTCCCGACCACGGGCAGGCTTCGTTGATGCAATCATCGAGGCTAAGCTCCTTGGCCAAGGCTCAGGACTCCTGCGCCAGCTTCTCGGCCTTGGCGACCGCTTCTTCGATCCCGCCCACCATGTAGAAGGCAGCTTCCGGAAGATGGTCGTACTCGCCGTCGACGACCGCCTTGAACGAGCGGATCGTGTCTTCGAGCTGGACGAACTTGCCCGGGATCCCCGTGAACACTTCGGCGACGTGGAACGGCTGGCTTAAGAAGCGCTGGATCTTGCGCGCACGGCTGACCGTCAGCTTATCCTCTTCGGAAAGCTCGTCCATGCCGAGGATGGCGATGATGTCCTGGAGGCTCTTGTACTTCTGAAGGGTCTCCTGAACTGCTCGCGCGGTCTCATAATGCTCCTGACCAACGACGCGCGGCTCGAGCACCCGGCTGGTCGAATCGAGGGGGTCCACCGCCGGATAGATGCCGAGCTCGGAAATGGCACGCGAAAGAACGGAGGTCGCATCGAGGTGAGCGAACGAGGTGGCAGGCGCGGGGTCCGTCAAGTCGTCGGCCGGCACATAGATCGCCTGCACCGAGGTGATCGACCCCTTGTTGGTCGAGGTGATGCGCTCCTGGAGGGCGCCCATGTCGGTCGCGAGCGTCGGCTGATATCCGACCGCCGAGGGAATTCGGCCAAGAAGCGCCGACACTTCCGAGCCCGCCTGGGTGAAGCGGAAGATGTTGTCGACGAAGAAGAGCACGTCCTGGCCTTCCTGGTCGCGGAAATATTCCGCGATCGTAAGGCCCGACAAGGCGACGCGCGCGCGGGCGCCCGGCGGCTCGTTCATCTGGCCGTAGACCAGCGCGACCTTCGAGCCTTCCGGCGTCGGTTTGCCGTCCTTGTCCTTGGCGATGACGCCCGCGTCGAGGAACTCGTGATAGAGGTCGTTGCCCTCGCGAGTGCGCTCGCCGACGCCGGCGAACACGGAATAGCCACCGTGGCCCTTGGCGATGTTGTTGATCAGCTCCTGGATGAGCACGGTCTTGCCGACGCCCGCGCCGCCGAAGAGGCCGATCTTGCCACCGCGCGCATATGGCGCGAGCAGGTCGATGACCTTGATCCCTGTCACCAGAATCGATGCTTCGGTGGACTGATCGACGAAGGGCGGGGCGGAGGCGTGGATCGGAGCGCTCTGGTCGGCGCCGATGGGGCCAAGCTCGTCGATTGGATCACCGACGACGTTCATGATCCGGCCGAGCGTCTTGGGGCCGACGGGAACACGGATCTCCGAGCCGGTCGAGCGGACTTCCTGACCGCGCGTAAGGCCGTCGGTCGAATCCATCGCGATCGTTCGAACCACGCCTTCTCCGAGGTGCTGGGCGACCTCGAGGATGAGACGGTTGCCGCCATTGTCGGTCTCAAGCGCCGTGAGGATCGGCGGGAGGTCGCCCTCGAACGCGACGTCGACGACCGCGCCGATG
>DATATH010000143.1:0-4028 GCA_036268895.1 Sphingomicrobium sp.
CCTTTCTTCCAGAAACCTGCGAGGAGCTCGGAAGCGGTTTTATGATTGGTCTCGAGCCAGCGGCGGAACTCCACTTCGGTAGCGAAGAAGAAGGGTCCACGTGCTTTCATCTGCTGAGCATGACCGGTCTTCCGCTCAAGCTCCAGCCCCTGGCGTCAAGCCTTCGATTCCAATTGCGGGATTAGCGAGTGAGCCTCCGGTACGTCATCCGGTGAGGACGCGTCGCTTCCTCGCCGAGACGGCGCACCTTGTCGTCTTCGTACGCCTCGAAATTGCCCTCGAACCAGACGACGTCGCTGTCGCCTTCGAACGCGAGGATGTGCGTTGCCATCCGATCGAGGAAGAAGCGGTCGTGGCTGATGACCACCGCGCAACCGGCAAAATTCTCGAGCGCTTCCTCAAGCGCGCGAAGGGTTTCGACATCAAGGTCGTTCGTGGGCTCGTCGAGCAGCAGCACGTTGCCGCCCTCTTTCAGCATTTTGGCGAGATGGACCCTGTTGCGCTCGCCGCCCGAGAGCTGGCCGACCTTTTTCTGCTGGTCGGGGCCGCGGAAGTTGAACGCCCCGACATAGGCTCGTGTCGCAAATTCGTGCTTGCCGACCTTGAACATGTCCAGGCCGTCGGAGATCTCCTCCCACACGTTTTTCTTCGCATTGAGCGCGTCACGGCTCTGGTCGACATAGCCAAGATGCACGGTTGGCCCGATCTCGACCGATCCCGAATCCGGCTGCTCCTGGCCTGTAATCAGCTTGAAAAGCGTCGTCTTTCCGGCGCCGTTCGGACCGATCACCCCGACGATCCCGCCTGGCGGAAGACTGAAGCTCAAATCGTCGAAGAGAAGCTTGTCGCCGTAGGACTTAGACAGCCCCTTCGCCTCGATAACCTTGCCGCCAAGGCGCTCGGGCACCTGGATCAGGATCTCTCCCTTCGTGGGGGTGCGGTTTTCCTGCGCTTCAACCAGCTGATCGAAGGCCTTGATGCGCGCCTTTGATTTGGCTTGACGGGCCTTGGGCGAACGCCTGATCCATTCGAGCTCGTCGGCGATGGCCTTCTGGCGGCCGGCCTCCTCGCGCTCTTCGTGCTCGAGGCGCTTCGCCTTCTTTTCCAGATAGGTCGAATAGTTTCCTTCGTAGACATAGTAACGACTGCGATCGAGCTCGAGAATCCAGTTGACGACATTGTCGAGGAAGTAGCGATCGTGGGTGACGAGGATGACATTGCCCGGATAGTCAACCAGATGCTTTTCGAGCCACTGGACGCTTTCGGCGTCGAGATGGTTGGTCGGCTCGTCGAGCAGCAGGATATCGGGCTTTTCGAGCAGCAGGCGAGTCAGTGCAACGCGGCGCTTCTCGCCGCCTGAAAGGTTAGCAACGGAGCTTTCCCCGGGGGGGCAGCGCAGTGCGTCCATTGCGATCTCGAGTTGGTTATCGAGCGTCCAGCCGTCGACCGCGTCGATCTTCTCCTGGAGCTCGCCCATTTCGGCCATCAGTGCATCGAAATCGGAATCCTGGGGCGGATCCGCCATCATCGCGCTGATTGCGTTGAAGCGCTCGAGCAGGTCAGCGACCGGGCGCGCTCCGTCCATGACATTTTCCTTGACCGTCTTGGTGGGATCGAGCCGCGGCTCTTGCTCAAGATAGCCAACGCGGATGTTTTCGCCGGCCCAGGCCTCGCCCTGGAATTCCTTGTCGCTGCCGGCCATGATCTTCATCAGCGTCGACTTGCCGCTGCCGTTGGGTCCGACGATGCCGATCTTCGCGTCGCGGTAAAATTGCAGATGAATGTCGTTGAGGATGGGCTTCTGACCCGGGAAGGCCTTTGTCAGGCCCTTCATCACATAGCTGTACTGGGCGGCCATTGCGGCGCGAGATCCTTCGAAGTGTTGGAAGAGTTGGCGGCCAGTTAGTGCGCGTTGATCCGAATGTCACCCCGAAGCCTGTGACAGGCCTTGCAGCAAAGGAAGCCGGCAAATAGCGATACGGCTCCGATCAATCGCGACCGACCATCTCCTCGGCATTGGCGAAGCGATAGTCGCGAAATCTGTCGCGCAGGTCCTTCTTGCTCAGCTTTCCTGTCGCGGTGTGCGGTAGTTCCTCGACGAACTCAATCGCATCGGGGAGCCACCATTTGGCAACCTCGCCGGAGAGAAAATTTCGAATCTCCGCTTCGCTAACCGCGCTGCCGTCATCGCGCACGATGAGAAGGAGCGGACGCTCATCCCATTTCGGATGGGGGATCCCGATCGCAGCCGCTTCCAGGACTCCGGGACAGCCGACAGCCGCATTTTCAAGTTCGATCGTGCTGATCCATTCCCCTCCCGACTTGATCACGTCCTTGGCTCGGTCGGTGAGGCGCAGCGTGTTGTCTGGATGGATGACCCCGATGTCGCCCGTATCGAACCAATTATCTTCATCGACGCAATTTTCGTCGCTTTTGAAGTAGCGACGAACCACCGCGGCGCCTCGGGTCTGGAGATGTCCGGAACTCTTGCCGTCGCGCGGGAGGACCTTGCCCTCGTCATCCACGACCCGAAGCTCGACCCCGAACATAGCTCGCCCGGGACGTGATTGATAATCGATCTGCTCCTCGTCGCTCATCAAATCCCAGTTGGCAGGCGGCGCACCTACGGTGCCGATCGGGGTCATCTCGGTCATTCCCCAGAGGTGACGGACGCGGATTCCGCGCTTTCGGAACCAGCGGATCGTAGCGGGCGGCGCAGAGGACCCGCCAACGACGATCGTGTGCAGCTTGCCAAGCTTTGCTCCGGTGTCCTCGACATGATCGATGATGTTGAGCCACACGGTCGGAACTCCGGCCGAATGTGTGACGCCTTCTTCGTTGTAAAGGCCGCAGATGCGGTCGGCCTTGTTGTCTGCGCACATGACCAGCTTCAGCCCGGTGATGGCGGCCGCGTAAGGGAGACACCAGCTGTTGGCATGAAACATCGGCACGACCGGAAGCAGGACCGAGCAGGCCGAGAGATCGAAGATGTCCGGCGCGATGATCGACATGGCATGGAGAACGGTCGAGCGGTGCTCGTAGAGCACTCCCTTGGGATTGCCCGTCGTCCCGCTGGTGTAGCAGAGTCCGCAAGGATCCCGCTCGTCGCCCTCGTACCAGCGATAATCGCCGTCCTCTGCGGCTAGCCAGTCATCGAACTCATCATCGAAGCGCACCCAGTGAACGACTGAGGGAACTTGCGCCTTCAGGCGTTCGACGAGCGGCTCGAACGCCAAGTCGTAGAGGATCACACGGTCCCCGGCATGGTTGATGATGTAGGCGAGCTGATCGTCGAAAAGGCGCGGGTTGAGCGTGTGAAGGACGCCGCCCATGCCGACCGCTCCGAACCAAGTCGCGAGATGGCGGTCGTGGTTCATTGCGAGTGTTGCGACGCGCTCTCCCGGCTTGACGTCAAAGTGTTCGAGCGCCCTGCCCATGCGGCGGGCCACATCGGCCAGTTCAGTCCAATTGGTCCTGACGGTCGACCCGTCGGGCCGAGCGGCAACGATTTCACGATTTCCGTGCTCGCGCTCCGCATGATCCATCAGCCGCATGATGCGAAGCGGCCATTCCTGCATCGCGCCAAGTGACATCGAACGCCTCCCCCGAAGAGGGTCGCATCATGCCGCAAAAAAGTCGGATCGAAAACGCTAGAAAGGAAGTTTGAACCCGGGCGGGAGAGGCAGCGTGCTCTGCATCTTCTGCATTTCCTCGGCAGCGGCCGCATCTGCCTTGGTCCGGGCGTCGTTCATGGCTGCGGCGATGAGGTCCTCGACCATCATCTTCTCGCTCGGAGCAAGCAGCGTCTCGTCGATGTCGACGCCGAGAATCCGGCCCTTGGCGGTCGCACGGATCTTGACCATTCCCCCGCCGGCAGCGCCCTCGACCTCGATCCGTTCGAGATTGTCCTGCGCCTTCTGGAGCTCTGCCTGCGCGTTCTGCGCCATTTTCATAATTTCATCGAAGTCGGGCATCTCGGGCATGTCAGCTGCCTCTCACTGTGTAGGATTCGAGCTCGGCATCAGGAA